>NZ_JAMYRO010000005.1:0-304282 GCF_040321495.1 Mesorhizobium sp. M0408
GCTGATCTCCCCCTCAAGGGGGAGATCAGCAGTTTCCGCGCTTCGCACTACTCCCCCTTTTTCCAGGGCAGGCTCCAGCGCACCTTCTCCAGCGTCGCCTTTGCCTCGGCCGAGTCCGGGTCGGGCTCTGTCTCGCGATAATGCGCCGAGCCCTCAGGCGGGTAGGCAAGTGTGTTGTTGAGGGCGAATTTGTCGATCTGGCTGAAGTCGGGGAAAGGCAGGTTTTGCGCCTCGCGCCAATCGCTGACCCTTTTCTCCGCGGCGATGCGTTTTTCGTCGTCGACCGGAAGGTCGGTGGCTCTGTATTCCAGTGACGAAGGGAAGGCGAACTGCGCGCCGGCATCATCCATGATGTTGATCATGGACAACAGGATGTCCTCGCGGATGGCTTGAAAATCGGCCACGTCGGCGGTTTTGATATAAGTGAACACGTCGATATCGAGCGAATAGGCGCCGAAGCCGGCAAAGCGCACGCGGCACGGCTCATCGATGACGCGCGGATGGGCAATCAGCAGCTTGCGCAGCTCGGCCAGGACGTAACGTAGCTGATCGGGCGTCGTTTCGTAGCGCAGCTGCAGCGTCGTCGCGAACCGGGTGCGGTCGCGATGGGCGTAGTTCTCGATCTGCATGCCGGCGAAATCCGAGTTCGGCACCGAGATGATCGTGCGGTCGAGCGATCGGATGCGCGTCGAGCGCATGCCGATATGCTCGATCGTGCCGGACTGGTCGCCGAACTTGCAGAAGTCGCCGACGCTGACCGGCCGGTCGGCATAAAGCGTCAGGCCGGAGAGGAAGTTCTGCAGCGTCGGCTGCGCCGCCAGCGCCACCGCCAGACCGCCGATGCCGAGACCGGCAATAACGCCTTCGTAGGGGATGGCGAGCACTTCGGCCAGCAGCAGGAAGGCGACGACCAGCACGGCGACGCGCGCCACGCCGGTGGACAGCGAAATCAGCGTGTCGTGATAGCCGGGCACCTGCCACAGTCCACGGTAATGGTCGGCGACCTTGCCGATCAGGTGCCAGACCACCGGCACGGCGCCAATCACGACCAGGCTCCAGGCGATTGCCTTGACCGGGGCGGCGACCACTTGCGGCAGACCGAGCGGGCGCAGCGTCAACAGCAGGAAGAAGCCAAGCACGATCGAGCGCACCGCCCATTCGACAATGCGGAAGAAGGCCGGGCTGTCCGTCCTTCGCACAAACAAGGAAATCAGCGCATTGGCGATGAAGCCGAAGACGATGCCGGCCAGTGCGGCAAGGCCGAGCATCCACCATTGCCAGTGCTCCATCGGGCCGGCGCGGGTGAGCAGGCCGGGGCTGATCTCGCGGGCGAGGCCACGGGCGATGAAGAACGGGTCGGTGCTGGCGAAGGCGGCGAATTCCGGCGCCACCGGCACGTCTTCGACATCGGCGTAGAGCGCGCGGATGTGGGCGAGCGTCTCGGGCGTGAACTGCCAGATCTTGCCCTTCTCAGTCTCGACCGGGCCGATGACGATGTTGCCGGCGGGATGCTCGAAATAGACGAAGGGGGTGTTGCTCTTCGGATCGTCGGGGATCTCCTGCCAATAGACGTAGCCGATGCGGTCGATGACCTTTTTGAGATAGCGCTCCAGCAGGAACGCCTCGTCGCCACGCACCGCCTGACTGTAGTTGCGCAGGTCGAGCGCCGCCTGGGCCGGGTCGCCGGCTTCGGTGAGGCCGCTCAACAGTACCTTGAACGTGTCGCGCGGCGAGGCGAGCCTGCTCGGATCGTCGACCATGTCGACGGCTTCGCCACGCGCTTCCTGGAATTCGGCGAGCTTTGCCTGGAGCTGGCCAAGTGGCGGCCCGACGATGAACCAGTCGCCATTCTTGCGGCGAAAAGTGACGGCGAAGGAGACCCTGGTGCCGTATTGCGGCAGCGTCGCCGTCACCTCGTCTCCGGAAATCGCATCATGCGGCAGGCTCCACAGACGGAACGTCGCGTTGTCGATGACGGTGAACAGAAGCTTGGTGTAATCGGGCATGTTGAGGCCGCCGCGGTCGGCCTCGGTGACGTCGACGAGACCCGCTGCCAGACCGGCAAGACCCATGCCGCCGCCGGTGGCGCGCGGCACGTTGTCGGCGCCGCTCTCGTTCATCGTCTGCAGGAACGAGCGCATCGTGCTCATCGGGCTCGACTGGTCGACACGGACGTCCTCGACGGCGCTGACGCGCACACCTGTCCACCATTCGGCGGTGGCGGCATCGAAGCGGCCCATGAAGCTGCCGCCGTCAGGCGATTGGACGAAGGTGAGGGCGCCCTGGCGGTCGCCTTCGAACCAGTGGCCGACAAGCTTGTCGCCTTCGGCCTTGGCCTCGATACGGCCGTTATAAAGCGGGTACACGCCCTTTACGTCAGTGCCCGTCTGCTCGAACTTGATCTGGGCGCCGCCGCCGCGCCACTTCGTGTCCCACACCCCCGTCCAGTTGGCCGCGTCCTGGGCATGCGCCTGCGGCATGGCCGGCAGCAGGCCGGCAAGCGCGAGTGCGCCGATCAACGCGACCGTCCGGATCAGCAAAAGCAGCAGCCGATCCTGTCCTGCCGCAGAAAAGGGGTTCATTCTGTTGCCCTTCTTCTTGCCGGTGATTCTGCTGGGCCGGCCAGAGAAGGTTATTCCGCTTGAAGATGAATATTCTGTTTCAGGCTGCGACGGCGATGCCGGTCAGTCATAGGTCAGGTCCGTCGCCTTGCCGGCGAACACCCGGTAGGCAAAGAACGAATAGAAGATGATGATCGGCAGCACGACGACCGTCCCGACCAGGATGACGGCCAGGCTTTCGGGTGCCGAAGCAGCCTGCCAGATGGTCAGCCGGTCGGGCACCACGAAGGGGTAGAACGACCAGGCGAGGCCGGCAAAGCCGAGCGTGAAGATCGCGGCCAATGTCAGGAACGGGAGCAGCGCGTGGCGGTCGCCGGGTTTCGGCAGATGGAAGGTCTGGCGCCACAGCCACAGGAACAGCACTGCCGACAGGGTCGGCAGCGGCGACAAATAGAGCATGGCCGGCCAGACGAACCATTTGTCGAAGATGCGCGCGCTGGCAAAGGGCGTGGCCAGCGATACCGCGACCATGCCGAGCGCGGTCAGCACCAACGCCGTGCGCAGCCACAGCACCGCCTTCTTCTGCAGATCGCCTTCCGTCTTGTAGATGACCCAGGCCGCTCCCATCGCCACGTAGGCCGCGGCAAGGCAGAGCGCCACCAGCGCGCCGAAAGCGACGCCGCCAGGGCCGACGTCGAGGCCAAGCACATAGACGCCGAGCATATAACCTTGCGCCAGCGACGCGATGACCGAGCCGAGGAAAAAGATGCGGTTCCAGCGGTGCTTCCTGCCGGCAGGCACCTTGGCGCGGAAATCAAATGCGACGCCGCGCAGGATCAAGCCCACCAGCAGCACGAAGACCGGAATGTAGAGCGCCGTCAGAATGGTGCCGTGCGCCAATGGGAAGGCGACCAGCAGCAAGCCGACCGCCAGCACCAGCCAGGTCTCGTTGGCGTCCCAGAACGGGCCGATGGCGGCGATCATCGTATCCTGCTCGGTGTCTTCGGCTGCGGCGAACAGGATGCCGATGCCGAGATCGAAGCCGTCGAGGATGACGTAGATCAGGATGGCGAGGCCCATCAGGCCGGCGAAGATCAGAGGCAGCAGGGTCGGCCAGTCGAAGCTCATGATGTTTCTCCCGGTTGCGCAACCGGCTGCGACAGCGGCCTGTTCATGACGCCCGGCAGCGGCGAGGTGTCACCATCCTTCGCCGCCTTCAATGCCAGATGCACCAACACGCCGAGATAGGCGATCAAGAGCAGCACGTAGAGGATGAGATAGACCGCGAGCGACAGTGCGACATGGCTGCCGGCGACCGGCCCGACAGCATCGGCGGTACGCAGCACGCCGGTGACCAGCCAGGGCTGGCGGCCGATCTCGGTGGTGTACCAGCCGGCCAGCGTCGCCAGCCAGCCGGACAGCGCCATCGGCACCATGACAAGCGCCAGCGGCTTGGGCAGGCCGTGGCGGCGCTTGAGGAAGAAGGCCGCCGACCAGGAGACGGCGAGCATCAGGAGGCCGGTGCCGACCATGATGCGAAAGCCCCAGAACACCGGAAATACCGGGGGATGGTTGCCGGCATAATCGTTCAGCCCCGGTACGATGCCGCCGGCGCTGTGCCTGAGGATGAGGCTGGCGCCGTCGGGAATGGTGAGCTCGAACCTGTTCTCCTTGGCCGCTTCATCTGGAAGCGCAAACAGCACCAGCGGCACGTTGGGACCGGTGTTCCAGTTGGCCTCCATCGCGGCGATCTTCTGCGGCTGGTGTTCCAGCGTGTTGAGGCCGTGCTGGTCGCCGGCAAAGATCTGGATCGGGATCAGGATCGCGGCGGTGAAGACGCCGGTGCGCAGCGCCTTCCACATCGATTCCGAGCGATCGCCGTAGAGATAGCGCAGCGCCGACAGGCCGGCGACCAGGAACGAGACGGTCAGGCCCGAAGCAAGCATCATATGGACGAGCCGGTAGGGCATGGACGGATTGAAGACAACGGCCCACCAGTCGGTGGCGTGCGCAACACCATCGCGCATCTCGAAACCGGCCGGCGTCTGCATCCACGAATTGAGTGCGATGATCCAGAAGGCGGACAAGGTGGTGCCGCCGGCCACCAGCACCGTCGCCAGTGTATGGACGCGGTTCGAGACACGGCGGAAGCCGAACAGCATGATGCCGAGGAACGCCGCCTCGAGGAAGAAGGCGGTCAGGATTTCGTAGGCCAGCAGCGGGCCGGCAATGTTGCCGACCGTCTCCATATAGCCCGGCCAGTTGGTGCCGAACTGAAAACTCATGGTGACGCCGGAAACCACGCCCATGGCGAAGGACAGCGCGAATACCTTAACCCAGGTGAAATAAGCGCGCATCCAGGCGGAATCGTTTGTCGCGTTGTAGCGGAGCTTGAAGAACAGCAGCACCCAGCCGAGCGCGATGGTGATCGCCGGGAACAGGATGTGGAACGAGATGTTCGCGCCGAACTGTATGCGCGACAGAATGAGCGGGTCCATGGCGGCTCCGGCTGCTGCTTGTTTGTTGAAGGATAGGCTTGATGCACCGGACGGTCAAAGCGGCGTCCCGCCGCGAGGCGGAACGCCGCAGTGCGGTTAATCTGCTTTTGCGTGGAATTTGGCTGGACGACCGGGCAGGTGTTGCCTATTCCGGCGAACCTCGATGTCCAGAACTGTCAGGAGCGCCATTGACATCCGGATTTGCGAACCGACATTCAGCGGATTAAATCAACAACTCTGTTTCAAGCAGTCGTTTTCAGCCATGCAGCCGATCATCTCGATTTCCGGCGTCACCAAGACCTACGCCACCGGCTTCAAGGCGCTGAAGGAGATCAATCTCGACATCGTGCGCGGCGAGATCTTTGCGCTGCTCGGGCCGAATGGCGCCGGCAAGACAACGCTGATCTCGATCGTCTGCGGCATCGTCAACCGCTCGTCGGGTTCCGTCACCGTCGACGGCCATGACATCAACCGCGACTACCGCGCCGCGCGCAGTCTGATCGGGCTGGTGCCGCAGGAACTGACCATCGACGCCTTCGAGAGCGTGTGGGCGACGGTTAACTACAGCCGCGGCCTGTTCGGCAAGCCGGCCGACAAGGCGTTCGTCGAAAAGGTGCTGCGCGACCTGTCGCTCTGGGACAAGAAGGACGCCAAGGCGATAACGCTGTCCGGCGGCATGAAGCGCCGGCTGATGATTGCCAAGGCGCTGTCGCACGAGCCGCGCATCCTGTTCCTCGACGAACCGACGGCAGGCGTCGATGTCGAGCTGCGCCAGGACATGTGGGCGATGGTGCGCCGGCTGCGCGAAGACGGCGTCACCATCATCCTGACCACGCATTACATCGAAGAAGCCGAGGCGATGGCCGACCGCGTCGGCGTCATCAACCGCGGCGAGATCGTGCTGGTGGAGGACAAGGCCGAACTGATGCGCAAGCTTGGCCGCAAACGGCTTGTGCTGGAACTGCGCAGTCCCCTGGCCACCGTTCCCGATGCTTTTTCGCACTACGCGCTGGAGCTTTCGCCGGATGGTGGACAGCTGACCTATACTTATGACAACCAGAGCGAACGGCCGGGCGTCGCCTCGCTGATCCGCGAGATCGAGGCGGCCGGCATCCAGTTCCGCGACATCGATACGGAAAACAGCTCGCTCGAGGAGATCTTCGTCAATCTGGTGAGGAAACCGGCATGAACCCGCGCGCGGCCATGAATTTTCATGCGGTATGGGCGATCTATCGGGTGGAGATGGCGCGCGCCCTTCGCACTGTGCTGCAGAGCATCGTTTCGCCGGTCATTTCGACGTCGCTCTATTTCGTCGTCTTCGGCTCGGCCATCGGCTCGCGCATCACCGAGATCGACGGCATCAGTTACGGCGCCTTCATCGTGCCGGGGCTGATCATGCTGTCGCTGCTGACGCAGTCGATCTCCAACGCCTCCTTCGCCATCTATTTTCCGAAATTCGTCGGCTCGATCTACGAATTGCTGTCGGCGCCGGTGTCCTATCTGGAGATCGTCATCGCCTATGTCGGGGGCGCGGCGACAAAGTCGATCGTGCTTGGCCTGATCATCCTGGCGACGGCCTCGCTGTTCGTGCCGCTGACGATCGAGCATCCGTTCTGGATGCTCGCCTTCCTGGTGCTGACGGCGGTGACCTTCAGCCTGTTCGGCTTTATCATCGGCATCTGGGCGAAGAGCTTCGAGCAGCTGCAGCTGGTGCCGCTGCTGATCATCACGCCGCTGACCTTCCTCGGCGGCAGCTTCTATTCGATCAACATGCTGCCCGGCATCTGGCGCACGGTGACGCTGTTCAACCCGGTGGTCTACCTGGTCAGTGGGTTCCGCTGGAGCTTCTACGGCAAGTCCGACGTTTCGGTCGGCGTCAGCCTCGGCATGACGGTGGTCTTCCTGCTCATCTGCATAGCGATCGTCGCCTGGATCTTCAGGACCGGCTACCGGCTGCGCAACTGATCGAACGGCCTCGTCCAGGCGAAGCAGCCTTATCGATCGACCTTTCCTTGCCGAAGGCGACATAGGCCTGCGCCCGATGCCTGGAACCCGCGCTTGAATGCCTCGATCTTGCTTTTCATGCATTGTTATATATCATGTTATCGATGTTCATGGGATGAATCGACCTATGGAAGACGTCATACGATCGCTTGGCTTCCTGTGCCTGGGCAGCAGGCTGAAGCGTATAGGCGAGCAACTGCAAGCGGAGGCGCAGCGCCTGCTCGACAGGCTGGATGTCCCGGTTCAGGCGAGCCAATACCCGCTGCTGGCCGCGCTCGACAGGCTGGGTCCGCTGTCGGTCGGGGAACTGGCGCAATCCCTTGGCATCGCGCAGCCGGGTGTGACGCGAAGCGTCTCGCTTCTGGCCGGATTGGGACTGCTCGAGGTCAGTCCGTCGACCGATGACCAGCGGCGCAGGATCGTCTCGCTTACTCGGGACGGCCGGCGGCTGGTCGATGTCGCAAAGCGCGACGTCTGGCCTTGCATCGAGAACGTGGTCGCGGATTTGTGCGCAGGTTTTTCGGGGCCGCTTCTTGAGCAGCTGGCTGCCATCGAAGACGGCCTCGCCGCTGCCCCTCTCGACCGTCGTGTAAATAAGCCTGAGGGTGCCGCGCAATGAGACATCTGCTCGACCGCCCTATCTGGAGCGCGCTTCAGACGCGACATCGGGCCTTCGCGGAGGGTGACAACCTCGCCATGCGATATCGGCCGTCGATCGTCCCTTTCGCCGCCACTGGCGCGGACGACCAGGAAAGCCTGCGGGCGCTCGAAAACCTTGTCTCCCCGGGCGAGAGTGTGATCCTGCTTCAAGCGGACGCGATTGCTCTGCCCACGGGGCTTTTCGCGACTTCGACCGCAGCCGGGGTTCAAATGATTGCCGAGCAGCCGTTGCAAACCGTGTCTGACAAACGTGTGCAACGTCTGACCCGAGACGATGCTGCTGAGATGCTCGCCCTGGCATTGCTCACCAAGCCTGGCCCATTCACGCTCGAAGCCTTGAGCCTGGGCGATTTTTGGGGTGTGAAAATCGAGGGCAGGCTTGCGGCAATGGCCGGCGAGCGCATGAAGCAACCTGGCTATACCGAACTCAGCGGGGTGTGCTCACATCCGGAATTTCGCGGCGGTGGCCTAGGAAAGCTGCTGTCCCTATTCGTGGCAAACCGGATAGTGGCGCGCGGCGAAGTTCCCTATCTCCACGCCTATGCCAGCAACGCCGCGGCCATAGCGTTATACGAGTCCATTGGCTTCAGGTTGCGAAGCACAATGAATGTGGCCGTGGTTCAGCGCACCGAATGATTAGTCGGCGCATGATGCGCAGCATGGATGCATCCCGTATCGGAAGGAAGGATTTCGTATGGCCGAAATCCTTCCTTGAGACTGCAAGACCTTGCTGCGTGTCAGACCGCGATCTTGCCGCCGCCTTGCCTGGTGATGGCAACGACCGCCGGGCGCACCGGCATGTCCGGCTTGAAGTCGGGCCAGCGCGTCGACAAATCCTCATAGTAGGACGGACGGCCGAAAGCCTCCCAGTCCTCGCCGCCGTCGCCCGGATGCTGGACGGCAACGAAGGCGGTCTGGTCGTCCGGCGCAAACAGGGGACCGCACATTTCGGCGCCGATCGGCACACGGAAGAACAGTTTCGAGGTCGCCCGCGCCGGCCCTTCCGTATCGACCGCCCACAGACCGTCGGTGCGGCCAGTGGCCTTCGGACCCTGACCGTCGGTGGCGACCCAGAGGCGGCCGGCCGAATCGACCGCGCAATTGTCCGGCATGCCGAACCAGCCATTGGCGGTGGTTGCGGTCGAGAAGGTGGCGCCGACGTCGGCCACAGCGGGATCGCCGCATTTCAGCAGGATTTCCCACCTGCCCTTTGTCGCGGTGAAATCACCGCCGTCCTCGACGATCTCGATGATGTGGCCAAAGGCATTTTCGGCACGCGGGTTGGCGGCGTCGACCTGGTCGGCCTTGCGCTTCGAATTGTTGGTCAGCATGACATAGACCCTGCCGTTGGTGGCATTGGGCTGGATGTCTTCCGGACGGTCCATCTTGGTGGCGCCGAGCAGGTCGGCGGCGCGGCGCGTCTCGATCAGCACGTCGGCCTGGCTGGCAAAGCCGTTCTCCGCCGTCAGCGGCCCCTGGCCGAAGACGATCGGCAGCCATTCGACCGAACCGTCCTCGACGAACTTGGCGACATGCAAGGTGCCGTCGTCGAGCAAATCCATGTTGGCGGCGCGGTTGTCCGGATCGAACTTGCCTGTGGTGACGAACTTATAGACATAGTCGAAGCGCTCGTCGTCGCCGAGATAGAAGACGACACGGCCATCCTTGGCGGCGATCGATTCGGCGCCCTCATGCTTGAAGCGCCCCATCGCGGTGCGCTTCCTCGGCGCCGAAGTCGGATCCTGGACGTCGACCTCGACGATCCAGCCGAAGCGGTTCGGCTCGTTCGGCTCCTTGCCGATGTCGAAACGGTCGTAATGCGCTGCCCATTCATAGGCACCTTCGGGAATGCCGAGGCGCTTGTAATTGGCGGCTTCCTTATGCCCCTGCGGCAGCTCGCCCGAGAAATAGCCGTGGATGTTCTCCTCGGCCATGACATAGGTGCCCCATGGCGTGACGCCGCCGGCGCAATTGTTGATGGTGCCGATGATCTTCGTGCCGGTCGGATCGGCGCTGGTCTTGACGCGGTCGTGGCCGGCGACCGGGCCGGAGAGCGTGATCTCGCTGTTGGAGGTGATGCGGCGGTTGAGCTTGCCGTCGCGAACGACCTGCCATTTGCCTGATACCTTGCGTATCTCGACGATAGTGCCGCCATGCGCCGTCATCTCGACGTCGACTTGTTCCTTGCTGAGGGGCGCCTGCTTGGCCTTGCCGTCGACGATGGTGACGAGGCCCGGAAACATCAGGTGCGGATTGGTGTATTCGTGGTTGACCACCAGCAGGCCGTGCTCGGCCGAGCCGTCGATCGGGATATAGCCGACATAGTCGTTGTTGTAGCCGAATTGTCTGGCCTGGGCTTCCGCCGACTGTTTTGTCGGATCGAATTCCGGCGAATCGGCGAACAGCGGATCGCCCCAGCGCAGCAGTACATCGGCGTCATAGCCGGATGCAACGTGATGCTTGTCGTCGATGCCGGCCTCGAGCTCGTCAAAAGCGAAGGCGGAGCCTTCGGCGGCGCGGGCGTTGTCGGCGGTGATCAGCGCCAGCGGGCTGACGGTAGCGGCTATGGCCGAGACGGCAAGCGAGCCCTTGAGGAAGCCCCGGCGCGAGAACCGCGCGGCGATGATCTCACCCATGGTGCGGTTGTTGGTGGGATTGGCTCCTGGCCCATCATTTTCCTCGAGCACGCCGGTGCGGAAATGGGCGTCAGGGGAGCGATGTTCGGTCATAGTGGGCCTGCCTCTGGCTGGATGGATTGCTGGAGCGTGTTGCCTGGCCAATCCGGTATCGCCGGCAGGTCACAGTTTGATGACATGCCGGCTAATTACTATCTGCGATTTCGTGTCCAACATCGGGCCCGCTTGACCGCGACCGGCGCTTCGGAAACAAGAGCTGCGGCAGGCGCGTAGGGACACATCGGGAGAGAACAAAAGTGAGTTTCTGGGGACTTGGGCAGCTCTGCGTTTCGACGGTAATCTTCCTGCTGGCGGCGATGGCCGCAAAACAGTGGGGGCTGGCGCCGAGCCTCGGCAAGATTGTGCTGACGTTGGCGCTCTATTCGCTGGGCAATCTGATCATGCTGAGGCTGATCCGTGAATTCGGCATGTCGGTGTCGTTCAGCCTGTCGGCGGTGATCCAGCTGGTGTCGGTGAATGTGGTGGCGCTGGTCTTCTTCGGCGAGCGCGTCAATGCCTTACAGGCAACCGGCATCGTGCTTGCCATCGCAGCTGTGGCGCTGATCACGCTCGGGCCCTATCTGCAAAGGCTGTAACTGCGATCGGGCCGATGAAGAAGATTGCAAGCAGACTGCGCAACTGGCTGGAGTTCCCGGTTCTGCTGGCCGGGCTGGTCATTGCCGGCGGGCTGTGGGGGTTCGAGGAGCTGATGGAGCTGGCGCGGGCCACCACGCCGCATGCCTTCGACACCGAAATCCTGCTTGCCTTCCGCAAGGCCGGGCAGCCCGACAATCCGATCGGACCGGCGTGGCTGGAAGGGGCGATGCGCGACATCACCAGCCTCGGCAGCGCCAGCGTACTGGTGGTGATCACGGCAGCAATGATCGTCTACCTGCTCCTTATCCGCAGGCCAGGCGCGGCGCTTCTCATGTTCGTCGCGGTAGCGGGCGGCCAGCTCCTGTCAAGCGTGCTGAAATTCGACATCGACCGGCCGCGCCCTGATCTGGTCTCGCATCTCGCCGATGTGGCATCGCTTTCGTTTCCGAGCGGCCACGCCATGCTGTCGGCGGTGACATATTTGACGCTGGGCAGCATGGCGGCGCGGTTTTTGCCCGGGCGGACAACGAAGATCTATGTACTCGGGCTGGCGGTGCTGACGACGGTGGTGGTCGGCATCAGCCGCATCTATCTCGGCGTCCACTGGCCGTCCGACGTATTGGCCGGCTGGTGCGCCGGCTTTGCCTGGGCGATGCTGTGCTGGCTTGCGGCACGGTTCCTGCAGCGATGGCTTGGGCGGGCCGACGGCACCTGACTCAAATCAGCCTGTTGATCAGGCCATGACCGCAGCCTGCCAGCAGGAAAACCATCGACAGCAAGGCTGTCGAGGTCGCCAACGCTTTGAATATCTTCACCCGCTCATCCTTTTGAAGTCGTGCCTGTGAAATCGGGATCGCAGTGGATGTCCCGCCAAACGATGCCGAGGTTTGTAGCATGACAGCGCATCGGCTGGCAAAGAGTGCTGCATGTTTGGAGGCAGACCATCAATCCTTGGTGCAGGAAGACGTCGCCGACCGCGCCAGCGCAGGAACTTCATCCTCGACTGTTCGGCGGTGCCGTTCTTCGATTCAACGGCGGCCAATGTCATCGAGGGTGCGGCCCACAAGGCGAGCCGCGCCGGCGTTCGCTTCATTATATCAGGCGCTTCGCCGCAGATACGCCGCATGCTGATCAACCACGGCGTCAAGCGGCCGCTGGTGACTTATGCCGCCTCGATCACGGATCGCGGGCGCAGCTGAAGAAAGCCGCGCCCGCCGCCTGAGCCGATGGCTGGCTTAGTCGAGGCCCAATGCCGCGATCTCGCCGTCGTTCATCAGCGGCACGAAGATTGTCGACTTGCCGTCGGTGCCGATGTCGGCGCTGCCCGGTTTGAACGTCGCAACCGCTTGCGGCGTGCCGCCGGCTTTGTAGCGGTAGAGCGTGCCGGTCATATACGCGGTGGCGTAGATGCTGCCGCCGATGGCAACGACGCCATCGAGGTTGGCAAACTTTTCCGCGCCGGGCAGTGGCGAAACGGCCTTGGTAGCAAGATCGACCGAGAGCAGGCCGCCCGGCTCCGCGGTGCTGAAGTCGGGCTTGATGCCCTTGCCCCAGGAAGCGACGATCAGCCGGCCGCCATCGGCGAAGATGCCATTCGGCGAAGCAAGCGCCGCATCCCTGACGAACAGTTCGGGCCGGTCGCCGTCGATGCGATAGATCGTATCGGCAAGCATATCCGTGACGTAGATCTTGCCGGACGCGTCGGCGGTCACGTCGTTGAGGAAGACCGCGTTCGGCACGTCGATCGTCGATGTTAGCTTGCCGCTTGCGAGATCGACGACGCGCACATGGGTGAGGTCGGCGACGTAGAGTTTGCCGCCGACAATCGCCATGCCCTTGGGCGCGTCCATGCCGTCGGTCCAGTGTTGCGTGACTAGCTTGCCGTCCATCGACAGGATCGACAGATAGCCGTTGCCGTCGGCTTCGCCGGGATTGCCGACGATGTTCGAGACGATAACGCGCTGGCCGGCGGCGTCGAACAGCGCCGATTCAGGCTGCTCGAGGCCGCCGGTGCGCCAGAGTTCAGCGGCCTGAACTGCTGGCGCGGCCGCGATGCCGACCAGGGCGAGAAGTATCGAGGTGAAGAGGCTCTTCATGGCTAGTCTCCTGTAATGGACTGGCGGAGAGCTAGGCCTTTCGATACTTTTCGGGAAGATCTATCAGGACTAGTACCGAAGGCTGATACCAAATCGTGCAAAAGAGGTGCATCCCATGAACGGCCTGATCTTCGAAGCGCTGAAGCGGACGCTTAAGGCAAAGGGCATCACCTATCGCGTCCTTGCCGAGCGGATGGGTGTTTCCGAGCCGACGGTGAAGCGCATCTTCCATGAGCGCAACTGCAAGCTCGACCGGCTGATGGAGATCTGCACTGCCGCCGGCGTAGAGTTGGAGAACGTGCTCGGCTCTATGAACAGAGGACCAGGACCCGCCAACCAGATCGCGCCGGAGATCGAGCGCAAGCTCGCCGGGCGGCCGGCACTGCTGTTCGTCTTTGTCATGCTTTCCGAGAAATTCACGCCCGAAGGCATCATGCGCTCACAAGGGCTGAGCGAGGCTTCGATGTTCCTCTATCTGCGCGACCTCGAGGAACTCGGCCTGGTCGCGCTCGGTCGCGGCCTGTCGGCAAGGCTGCTGGTCGAGGCGCCGATCCAGTGGAATTTCGACGGGCCATTGCGGCCGCTGTTCGAGATGACCAACAAGAATTTCATCGGCTGGGCCATTACCCATCTTGAGCGCGAGGCGACGTTCGTCAGCTTCTCCAGGCGGATGCGGCCGGAAACGGCGGAAATGATCAAGCGCGAGGCTGAGGAATTGGCGGAGCGCGCCAAATTGCTTGCCCATCACGACCAGCACACGACGCCCGAAGACGGGCTGGTCGGTTACAAATGGACGTTCGCGTTCGGCGCAACGCCGTTCCCGGTGATCATGCCGATCGGGCCGCATCCGCGCGACGCAGGCGCGCGGACACCCGGCCGGGCCGCCGCAAAGCTACCGGCCTAGCCGCCACCCTGAGCCCTTGTCTCGGCATCGGCAATCCTGGGCTTGTCATCCCAGACCATCTGCCGGTAGTCGAAGCCGTATTCCAGCGTCGGCTTGACGATACGGAAATAGGGCGACAGGTCGAAATCGCGCGGCGTGTAGAGCGAGTGATGGCAGATGTGCAGGATTTCCCTGCGCGAATAGCTCGACTGGGCCGAGGCACGGCCAGGCGCCCGGGTAATCTCCGGCAGGATCGGGTAGCGGATCAGGCCATAGGCCTCGGCATCAGCGACGAGCAGATGGCGCGCGTCGGGTCGCCGGAACCGAAAGCCAGCATGCGGCGGCGCCAGCGCACCGGCACCGGCGGCGTCGGCAAGAAGTAGCGCAGCATGTCGAATATGTTCTTGAGATCGTATCTGAGACCGAGCCTGCCGATCATGAACGCGACGACCGCTTCGCGGTCATCCGGAGCCAGGCCACTCGCACGGCAGATGCGGGTGTTGTAGCTGCGATAGCGCGACAGCGGCACGGCGATGCAGCCATCGCCGAGCGTGACCTCGATCAGGCGCCGCCGCTCCGATCCGTCCTCCGGCTCCGGTAATGCATCGCCGACATAGAAGGCGGCATGCGACCAGGTCGACTGGGTGAGGTATTTGATCGCCGCCGAGATCTTCTGGTTACCTTCGATGAGTAGGATGTCGCCGGGCTCAAGCGTGCGGCGCAGCGTTTCGGCATCCGACGGCGTGTAAGGCTCGTAGAAGGTCGATTCCTCCTGCAGCCGGCCTGCAAGCCAGCGGCCAAGTCGGTCAGAAGCGTGTCGCCGGGCTCGGTCATGCCAGACGGCGATTACCACAGGGCGGCAAATTAGACCATGATCAGCCCACGCCAGGCGCGCCGGCGTCTTCGTGCTGCGGTGCCGCTGTGAGATCTTCGCGCACCTTGCGGGCGAGCTTCCTCGTCGAGCGCTTCGGACTGTCGCCGAAAAGCTCGGCCGCCTCGGCGAGGCAGGTCTTTTTCAGGCCCTTTTCCGAGCGCTTCAGCAGCTTGGCAAGCAACCGCGTCTCCTCAGGGGGGCCGAGCGGTTGGTCCTCGGCATCTAGAAGCGCGCGCATGACGAACACATCGTGGAACTCGCCAAGCCGCTCGCCCAATTCGTCGACGGCCTTGCGCCGCGTCTTGATCGGCGTCGGCCACAGCCTGCCGAGCAGCGACAGGTGCATGCCATGCGTCTTGGCCGCCTTGCGCAGATCGTGAAAGTCATCGGCTTCGCCGCGCGAAGCCGCCTTGTCCAGCGCTTTCCTGGCGCGGCGCAAAGTGGTGCGCGCGCCTTCGGCGAGCACGTCGGCAGCCTGCTCCGGCTGGTCGGGCAGAGCGAGCTTGTCGATCCGGGCGACACCTTCCTCGCAAGCGGAAATCGCCGCGCCTATCGCAGCATCGAGGCCTGCTCCGCCATGCAGTTCATGCTGGCGCGCGACGAGCCTGTCACGCACGGCACCGAGGCCATCGCCGGCACTTTGCTCGGGAAAGCTTGCCGCCAGCCGGTCGATTGTTTCCACCAGTGCGGTCGCCTCGCGCGGACCGGCAAGCAGGGCCGCCACCTGGCGGTAGCACTGATTCTCCGTCACGCAGAATGTTTCGTCTCCGGAACGGACAAGGCGCAGCAAGGCGCGGACGTTCTTCAGCCGTTTGCGGCATTTGTGCAGCCCCTGTTCGGGCCTGTCACGCGCGGCGTCCAGATGGACAAGCGCCTTGCCGATCTCCTCGGCGAGGATGCGCCTGACCTCTCCGGTCAGCGACATGCGCGGATCGATACGAAAGCTCATGCGACGATCTCCGGAATCCCCCCAAGGGCGAGCGACGCGTTGTAAAATCTCGGCTCGCCGGTGACTTCACGGCCGAGCCAATGTGGCAGCATTTCGTCCTGTACATCATCCGGCGTCTCGAGCTCGGCGATCACCAACCCCGCAAGCGTCCCGCCGAAGACATCGACTTCGTAGCGATAGCCGCGGTGTCTAACATGATGGCGTGTCTTCTCGATGACATGTCCGATGGCAAAGGCCTGCATCTCCTGCGCCTCCGCCAAAGGTACCGGATATTCGAATTCGTCGCGCTCGCGTGCCTGGCTGCCGAACTTGAGCGTCAGCTTGGCGGCCGCATCGTTGCTGATGCGCACACGCACCGTGCGGCTGGGTTCGGCGACTAGGTAGAATTGACGGATATGAATGTCCGCCTCGACCATTGCCCGCCATTCCTCACCTGAGACCAGGAACTTACGCTCGATTTCCTTGCCCATGGCCAGGCACTAAAGCGCGCACGGCCAGAGTTGGCAAGCCGCTTGACCGCACTTGACTTTAATCATTCGATTGATTAAATTGTTGGCCATGATCAAATCGCCCAGCGCCAGCGGCCTTCCTCATGAGGCGCCCAAGACCGCCGCGGATATGACGCGGACGGCACTCGTGCGCGCGGCGCTGAAGCTGTTCGGACGCCAGGGTTTCGACGGCACGTCAACGCGCCAGATCGCGGCCGAGGCCAAGGCCAATATCGGCTCGATCGCCTATCATTTCGGCGGCAAGGAAGGGCTCCGCAACGCGGCGGCCGACTACATCGTCGACACCATCCAGACCGTTGCCGGCCAGGCGATCGGCAATCTGCAAGCGCCGGCCGCGGCATTGGCGGACGCCGAGGCCGCGCGGGCACATTTGGCCGTCGCACTGGAGCGGATGGTCGCCTTCATCGCGGCAAGGCCGGAAGCCGGCGAGATTGTACAGTTCGTCCTGCGTGAGCTGTCTCATCCAACCGCCGCGCTCGACCGTATCTATGATGGCGTGTTCGAACCGGCGCATCACCGACTCTGCCTGATCTGGGAACAGGCGACGGGCGAGCCGGCCGAGAGCGAGCGCACTAAACTCACCGTATTCACGCTGATCGGCCAGGTCGTCTATTTCCGCATCGGCCGCGAGGCAGTTATGCGCCGGATGGGCTGGCGCGAGATCGGCGACGACGAGGCCGGCAAGATCGCGGCAACAATAACCGACAATCTCAGCGCGATTTTAGCTCGGCGCGATTTGGCTGTCCGGAAGGATCGTGGATCATGAGCCTGCTCTGTTCTTTGCCGCTTGCCGCCCAGCTTTTCAGCGCCTGCGCGCCGGCAGCACCGCTCGCCGTCGGCTACGTCGAGGGCGATTATGTGCTGCTCGCGCCGATCGAGGTGGCGCAGGTCGAGACGATTGCGGTCAAGCGAGGCGACCGCGTCGCGCCCGGCACGCCGGTGGTGACGCTGGAAAACGCCGACGCCAAGATCGCCATCGCACAAGCCGAGGCAGCGCTTGCGCAAGCCCAGGCGCAACTCGCCGATCTGCAGGTCGGCAAGCGGCCGGAAGAGATCGCGGTGCTCAAGGCGCAGGTCGACATGGCCAAAGCACAAGCCGCCGACTCCAAACGCAGATACACCCGCGCCAGCGATCTGTTCAAACGCGGCACCGGCACACAGGCCGACTACGACACGGCTTCCGCGGCTCTCGAGACGGCCAACGCGCAGGTCGGCCAGGCGGAGGCCAATCTCGCGGTCGGCGGCCTGCCGGCACGGCCGGAGACTATCAAGGCCGCCGACAATCAAGTCAGGCAGGCGCAATCGGCGCTGGAGCAAGCGCAATGGCGGCTGTCGAAGCGTGTGCTGACCGCGCCCTCGCCCGGCCGGGTCAACGATGTCATCCGCTATCCAGGCGACACGGCCGGTCCGACCGCGCCGGTCATCTCCATGCTGCCGGACGGCGCGGTGAAGCTCAGCGTCTATGTGCCGGAAAGCGCGTTCTCCTCGGTCGACGTCGGCACGCTGCTCAACGTCCATTGCGACGGCTGCGGGTCGGGCGTGAAGGCACGCGTCAGCTATGTGTCGCCCGATCCGGAATTCACGCCGCCGGTGATCTACTCGCTCGAGACCCGGCAAAAGCTGGTCTATCTGGTCGAAGCGCGGCCGGAGGGCGACGCCAGCGCCTTGCAGCCCGGGCAGATCGTCGACGTCGATCTGGCGGACATCGGAAAATGAACGTCATCGACGTGCACGGCCTGGTCAAACGCTTTGGCGACAAGACCGTCGTCGATCATGTGACTATGGCTGTGGCCGAGGGCGAGATCGTCGGCTTCCTCGGGCCGAACGGCTCGGGCAAGACGACGACCATCCGCATCATGTGCGGCTTGCTGACGCCGGATGAGGGCGAAGGCACGGTTCTGGGCTTCGACATCCGCACCGACAGCCTGCGGATCAAACGCGAAGTCGGCTACATGACGCAGAGATTCTCGTTCTACGAAGATCTGACGATCGGCGAGAATCTCGAATTCGTGGCTCGGCTGTACCGGCTGAAGCCGCTCGACGAGCACGTGGCTAAGACGCTTGAGGAGCTCGGCCTGACATCGCGCAGGAACCAGTTGGCCGGTACCCTGTCCGGCGGCTGGAAGCAGCGGCTGGCGCTGGCCGCCTGCATCATGCACAAGCCGAAACTGCTGCTGCTCGATGAACCGACGGCGGGCGTCGACCCGAAAGCGCGACGCGAATTCTGGGACGAGATCCACCGGCTGGCGAGCGGCGGCCTGACCGTGCTGGTCTCCACCCATTACATGGATGAGGCCGAGCGCTGCCATCGCATCAGCTACATCTCCTACGGCAAGATGCTGGCCACCGGCACGGTCGAGGACGTGGTGAGGAATGCCGGGCTGACCACCTTCGTCCTGCAAGGGCCGCGGCTCGATCAGGTCGCTGCCGCACTTCATGGCCGCCCCGGCGTCGACCAGGTGGCGCCGTTCGGCGCGACGCTGCATGTCGTCGGCTCCGACAGGACGGCACTTCAGGCAGCGCTCGCCGATGTCGAGAAAGAGCACGAGGGCGTTACGGTGACGCCCGGCGAGACCAGCCTGGAGGATGTGTTCATCCAGTTCATGTCCGGTTCGAAGGACAACATGGGATGAAAAATGGGATAAACAGCATCTTTTCGTTCGCCAGGCTAGGCGCGCTGCTGATCAAGGAGTTCATCCAGATGCGGCGCGACCGCATCACCTTCGCCATGATGCTCGGCGTGCCGTTGATGCAGCTGGTGCTGTTCGGCTATGCCATCAACAACGATCCGAAGAGCCTGCCGGCAGCGCTGGTGGCGATGAGCAGCGATCCTTACACACGAGCCATGGTTTCGGCGCTGCAGACCACCGGCTATTACCGCTTCGACCACGTCGCGCAAAGTGCCGCCGAAGCCGAATTCCTGATGGCGCGCGGCGACGTCGCCTTCGTCGTCACCATTCCCGCCGATTTTGCCCGGCGGGTCGAGCGCGGCGACAGCCCGCAGATTCTGATCGAGGCGGATGCGACCGATCCGGCCGTCGCCAGCGGCGCCATCTCGACGCTCGGCACCGTCGCCAACCAGGCGCTGCTCAGGGCACGCGGCATGCAGGAAACGGCGGCCGAGGCTGCCCGGGGCCAGCTCCAGGTGGTGGTGCACCGGCGCTACAATCCGGAAGCCGTCTCGCAATACAACATCGTGCCCGGCCTGCTCGGCGTCATCCTGCAGATGACGATGGTGATGATGACCTCGATCGCGCTGACGCGCGAGACCGAGCGCGGCACGATGGAGAACCTTCTGGCGATGCCGTCAAGCCCGCTCGAGATCATGCTGGGCAAGGTGCTGCCCTATCTGGCGGTCGGCGCCGTGCAGGTGCTGGTGGTGCTGGCAGCCTCGAAGCTTCTGTTTGCCATCCCCTTCACCGGATCGATGTCGCTGCTGTTGACGGCGGTCCTTATCTTCGTCTTGGCGCTGGTGCTGCTCGGCTACACGATCTCGACGATCGCCCGCACGCAAATGCAGGCCCTGCAGCTCACTTTCTTCTTCTTCTTGCCGTCGATCATGCTGTCCGGCTTCATGTTCCCCTATCGCGGCATGCCGGACTGGGCGCAGGTCTTTGGCGAGGTGCTGCCGCTGACGCACTTCCTGCGCATCATCCGCGCGGTGATGCTGAAGGGCGCCGAACTGCCGGCGGTGGCAACGGAAATCGGCTGGCTGGTGGTGTTCGTGGCGCTGTTCGCCGGTATTGCGCTGGTGCGGTTCCGCCGGACGCTGGATTAGGGTCGAACTCGATCCGCTTGTGCAAATGATCGAGATTCACACGGACTTGGCCTGGCCCGGGACCGGTGTCAATTCAGGCGCATTGAGCCCTTCGAAGGGATCGCGCCAGGCGTCGATTTCTTCGAGTTGAAGATACCAGCGACTGACAGAGGGATAGTCATCGAGCGGCAATCGGGCGAGATCGTTGAAGGGCAGAAACGTCGCCATTCGAAAGTCGGCATAGGAAACCGAAGCGCCGACCAGCCATTCTCGCTGGGAAAGCTCGGCATCAAGTATGGCAGCGGCCGTCCGGAAGTCGCTAAGGCCCTCCTCAACCCGCGCCTGATCTATCGGGCCGAGCCCATAGCGCTGTTTGGTCCCGCGTTCGAAATGCACGACATCGCAGGCTCTTGCGAAGTTCTCTTTCCCCCAACTCAGCCATCGGATCATCTCGGGCTCGTCGTCGCCAGCGCGCCAGAAATCCGAATGCATATCGTGCGAAAGCCGACAGGCTATGGCGTCGGCCTCCCAGAGGCTTTTTCCCGAACCTATAAGGATGGGCAATGAAAGATTTGGATTGAGCGGCCGAAATCGCTCGGCCTGGCCCGGAGCGAAGGGAGAGGCGAATTCAAACTCGACCTTGGCGTTGAGATACCGTGCCACCGCGACCGCGAGGCGAGGATTGGGATTGCGGCTGAAGAACAGTTTCATTGATCTCAGTCTTTGAAGGGTACCGGTTCGACCGGGTGCAACGGACGCTTGAGCACCTCGAATCGGCACATGAGCTGGAACTGGTTGCTATCCTAGCCGGCAGCAATGATCTCGGCATAGGTGCTGAGATCGACATTGCCGCCGGAGAGCACCACGGCAATGGATTTCCCGGCAAGGTCGATCTCGCCTGACGACAGCGCGGACAAGCCGACGCAACCGCCAGGTTCGACGACCAGCTTCAAGCAAGCCATCGCATCGCGCATCGCCTGTGCCACCGCCTTGTCGGAAACGGCGATGGCGCCGGCGAGATTCTTTCGGTTAATCTCGAAAGTGATGGCGCCCGGCTCGGCGACGAGAAGGGCATCGCAGATCGAGGTGTGGCCGGGCGCGTTCGACACCCTGGCGCCTTTGATCAGCGAGCGGCGTGTGTCGTCGAAATGCTCGGGTTCCACGGCCCAGACGGCGGTGCCCGGCGAGGCGTCCTTGACCGCGATCGAAATGCCGCTGCTCAAGCCGCCGCCGCCGCAGGGAACCACTACCGCATCGAGGCTGACGCCAAGCGCTCTTGCTTGGCGCATCAATTCGAGGCCGACCGTGCCCTGGCCGGCGATGATGGCCGGATCGTCGTAAGGCGGCACCAGGACCATGCCCTTTTCCACGTAAGAACGGACGACGGCAGTGCGATCGTCGCGGACCCGGTCGAAGGTGATCACTTCGGCGCCCATCTTCCTGACATTGCCGACCTTCATCGCCGGCGCGTCGGCAGGCATGGCGATTACGGCCTTGACGCCGAACATCGCCGCCGCGGCGGCAACGCCTTGCGCGTGATTACCCGACGAGAAGGCGACGACGCCGCGGGCGCGTTCTTCCGCCGAGAGCGAGGAGAGCTTGTTGTATGCACCGCGGAACTTGAACGAGCCGGTGCGCTGCAACGTCTCCGGCTTGAACAGGATCCTGGCGCCGAAGCGATTGTTCAACTCCGGCGATTCGATCAGCGGCGTTTCGACGATCCGTCCGGACAATCGCGCTGCTGCGCTGTGAATATCGGCGATGCCGGGAGGGGTGGTCATGGCTAGGTCCTACAAGAGATGAGACCGCCTATGCTGCACGGAAAGGGAGGCGGCGCACCAATGAAAAAATGTGACCGTTACAATTCGTCCTTGGAGGCAGGAGAGTGGGGCGTGACTGTCCCCACCGCCTCCTCGGCCCTCTGCCATGCGTTCGCCGCTTCAGTCGACAAATCGTTGTCGATTGACCGGCATAGCCTGCCGCTCCTCACCCCAACAGCGTCTTTTGCCGTTTGGGGCCGCCCATCTTGCGCCAGGTGTTGAAGCGGTGGGTGGCGGCGGCGAAGGAGATCTTCATCTGCTGGGCAACCGAATAGCGCGACTTGCCCTCGTCGAACAGGCGATAGCAGCACTCGACGCCCTCCTCGGTCAACTTGCCGTCGGGAGCCTTGTTGTGCGGATTGGCGGGATCAAATTTTTCGACCTGCTGCTCGACCAGGCCTTTCAGGCGCTGCAGATCCGCCTCAATATTAGCGATAAGGTCGAGAACCGGTTTGGGATCAAACAGCTGCTGTTTTTCCGGCATCTGCGGCGTTCCTTTCTCTTAGTTGAGATTCGGTTATATAAGTGAACGTTTGCCGATAGCAACGGCGATGTGTTCGGGATTTTGAAGCCTGTACCTTTTGAGCATGAGTGGAGCGCACACGATTGACCGGCGACGTGCGAGGTCATAGTTTAGAACTATTCTAAACTAGGGTGAATTTCTCATGCTTTCCCGCGTTTTCGGCTTCGGCCGCCGTCCCTTTGAATCGCTCTCGGAACAGGAGATCCTGGCGCTCGCCATCTCCTCCGAGGAGGATGACGGGCGCATCTATCGCGCCTATGCCGACGGGCTGGCGGAGAGCTTTCCGCAATCGGCCAAGGTGTTCGAGGAGATGGCGGAGGAGGAGGACGGCCATCGCGATTCGCTGATCGAGCTTTACCGCAAGCGTTTCGGCGAGCGCATACCGCTGATCCGGCGCGAACATGTGAAGGGCTATTACGAACGCAAGCCGGACTGGCTGGTGAGGCCGCTCGGCATCGATCATGTGCGCAGCCAAGCCGAGGCCATGGAGCGGCAGGCCTACCTGTTCTATATCGAGGCGGCCAAACGCACAGGCGATGCGTCGACGCGAAAGCTGCTCGACGACCTGGCGATCGCAGAACAGGGCCACGAGACACTGGCGCAGCGGCTGGAGCAAAAGCATGTGCCGGGCGCGGTCAAGGACGAAGAAACGGCAGCCGAGCAGCGCCAGTTCATCCTGACCTATGTCCAACCGGGGCTGGCCGGGCTGATGGATGGCTCGGTGTCGACGCTGGCGCCGATCTTTGCCGCCGCCTTTGCCACGCATGATACGTTCCAGACCTTTCTGGTCGGGCTTGCCGCCTCGATCGGCGCTGGCATCTCGATGGGTTTCACCGAGGTGGCTTCCGACGACGGCAAATTATCGGGCCGCGGCTCGCCGGCAAAACGCGGGCTGACCGTCGGCGTCATGACGACGCTGGGCGGGCTCGGCCATGCGCTGCCCTATCTAATCCCGCTTTTTTGGACGGCGACCATTGTCGCCGCCGTGGTGGTTTTCTTCGAGCTGTGGGCGATCGCCTTCGTGCAGAACCGCTACATGCAGACGCCATTCTGGCGCGCCGCCTTCCAGGTGGTGCTGGGTGGCGCGCTGGTGTTTGCGGCAGGGGTGCTGATCGGGAATGCCTAACAGTCCTTAACCATTTACCGCCTGGCTGTCCTGAGGCGCCTCGGCGCGTTCGGTCAGGCCGTAATCGCGCACGACATGGGCGATGCGCAAACGATAGTCCGCAAAGATACCGCCGCGCCCGGCCTTCTGCGCCTGCCGATGTTCCTGCGTGTTGCGCCAGGTCTTCACCGCGTCCTCGTCGCGCCAGAAGGACAGCGACAGGATGCGGTTCGGATCGGCAAGGCTCTGGAAGCGCTCGATCGACAGGAAACCGTCGATGCCGTCGAGCAGTGGGCGCAGGTCGGCGGCGATGCCGAGATAGGCATCGCGCTTGCCCGCCGCCGGCTCGACCTCGAAGATGACGGCGATCATGGCTTCACCAAAGGAGCATGCGGCCCGGAGGCCAGCTTGAGGAAGATGCGGTCCTCCTTCAGAATGAATTTTTCCCGTCGGGCGAACTCGTAGTTCGCCTTGCCGGCGGGATCGGCGGCGAGCCGGGCGCGGTAGGCTTCGTAGGCCGCAAGACTGTCGATGTTGTAGGCGGCATAAGCCGTGGTGGCCGAGCCTTCGTGCGGCGCGAAATAGCCGATCAGATCGGCGCCGCAGCGCGGGATCGCCTGCCCCCAATTGCGTGCATATTCCTCGAATGCCGCCTTGCCGAACGGATCGATCTCGTAGCGGATGAAGCAGGTGATGGTCATTTTCGCCTCCTTGGCGGTGGATGTTTTCTTGCGGTCACAGTTCGAGGCGGATCGAAACGTTCCGAAGATCGATATGCTAGGCAAATCCCTCGCTGATCATGCCTGCCAGAACGATTTCGCGCATTCGCGGCGGACGTCTTCAGGTGTCAGGCCAAGGTCACGCAGCAGATGATCGTCGATCTCGGCGAGGTCGAGACGCTGCAAATGACGGTCGTACCACCGCTTCAGGAGCCGCAGCCGCAAGCGGCGCAAGACAATGAACGGGAACGGCCGGCGAGCAGGCGCGGCGCTGAGAATGGTCCTTGCAGGCATCGTTGTCTCCTTGATTTGCATCGAGACTAATGCTTTATCTGACGAGGATGCTTCGATGAGGAACGAACTATGCGCGAAGGACCCGACATAGCCCGCATTGCCAGCCTGGTGGGCGATCCGGCGCGGGCAAACATGCTGTCCGCACTGATGGGCGGCACGGCACTGACGGCGAGCGAACTGGCACTCGAAGCCGGGGTGTCGCTTCCGACAGCGAGCTCGCATCTGTCGAAGCTGATGGAAGGCGGGCTGCTGACGCTGGCGAGCCAGGGGCGGCACCGCTATTACGGCCTCGCAGGCCCGCAGGTGGCGGGAATGATCGAAGCCATCACCGGCGTTGCCGCTGCGGTCGGACCGCAGAGGGTGCGACCCGGCCCTCGCGACGCGGCCATGCGCGTGGCGCGGGTCTGCTACGATCACCTCGCCGGCGAGCGGGCGGTGGCGATGCTGGACCGTCTTGTGGCTCGACAAGTGCTCCTGCGCGACGACAAGGTGATCCAGCTTGGGCCGTCCGCCGCCTCGCATTTCGCCGCGATCGGCATCGACATCCATACCAAAGCGCGGCGACCGGTGTGCCGCGCCTGCCTCGACTGGAGCGTGCGGCGTTCGCACCTCGCCGGCACGCTGGGCGCCGCCATTCTCGACAAGATCCTCGCCGAGAAATGGGCGCGGCGCGAGAAGGACAGCCGTGCCGTGATCTTTTCACCGGTAGGCAAGCAGGCCTTCGAGACGACGTTTCTCGCCTGACGGCTCGCTTCAATGCGCGTTCGGCGTTTCACGGGAACGCCGAACCACTCTATCTTTTTGTTTTGATGCAATTCCGGACGGAAAACCGTTTCACACTTTCCTGGAATTGCTCTAGCCGCGCTTGAGCGGCTTTGCCTGCTTGAAAAAATCCGCCCAGGGATCGGCTTGCCCGAGCCGCTTCAGCGTCGTCTTGTCGCCGATCGGAAAGGCGTTCGGCGGCAATCCGGCCTCGATCTCCGCCCAGGTCACCGGCATCGATACCGTGGCTCCCTTTTTGGCGCGCGACGAATAGGGCGCAACCGTGGTGGCGCCGCGGCCGTTGCGCAGATAATCGACGAAAATCTTGCCGGTGCGCGCCCTCTTCGACAGCGTCGCCGTGTAGCGGTCGGGCGCGGCCTGTTCGAGCGCTCGGGCGAACTCATGGGCGAAGCCTTTGACCTCGTCCCAATCCGCCGACGGCTTCAGCGGCACGACGACATGATAGCCCTTGCCGCCCGAGGTCTTGACGAAATTCGGCAGGGACAGTTCGTCGAGCCGGCCGCGGATATCGAGCGCCGCGGCACGCACCGCCTTCACGTCGACGCCCTCGTCCGGATCGAGATCGAAGATGATCTGGTCGGGTTTTTCCAGCTCGTTGGTGGTCGAGCCCCAGATGTGGATCTCGACGACGCCCAGTTGCACCAGCGCCGCGACGCCGTCGAAATCGCGGATGAACAGGATTTCCTCGCCGTCCGTCGGATCCTTCATCACGGCTATTTTTTCACTCATGCCCGCTGAGGCATGCTTCTGGAAAAAGCGTGGGCCGCCGACGCCGTCCGGCGCCCGCACCAAGCTGAGCGGCCGATTGACGATGAACTGCTTCATGCGCGGCCAGACCAGTGCATAATGATCGACCAGATCCTGCTTCGATACCTTCTCCTGCGGCCACAGAAGCTTGTCCGGGCGAGACAGCGTAACCGACGTTTTCGCCGTCCCGGCGGGTTTGGCGGGCTTTGCCTTGGGCTGCTCTGCCGGCGCTGAGTGTGCTTTCGGTTTCTCCTGCACGACTTCCTCCGCCGGCTTGTCCTCGCGCAGTCCCTGGAACGACGCGTGGCGTATTATACGGTCCGACGTCCAACTGCGAAACTCCACCTCGCCGACAAGTTCGGGCTTGACCCAGACCAGCCCCTTGCCCCTTGGCACCGCCCTGTCGAAGGGCGAGGACGTCGTCTTTAGCGCATCAAGCCTCTTCTTCAGCTCGTTGGTGCTTTTGGCCGTGAAGCCGGTGCCGACGCGGCCGGCATAGCGCAGCTTGCCGCCCTCGTGATAGCCGACCAGCAACGAGCGCAGGCCGCGCCCGGTCTTGTCCGACGGCATATAGCCGCCGATGACGAACTCCTGGCGCGCCGTGCATTTCGACTTCACCCACGAGGGAACACGACCGCTGCGGTAGGGCGCATCGGCGCGCTTGGAGACGACGCCTTCGAGCCCCAGCCGGCAAGCGTGCTCCAGCATGATCTTGCCGGGCTCGGCAAAGTGGTCGCTGAAGCGCACGGCCTGATCCTCGACCTGTCCGGCGAGCAAGGTGCGCAGCCTTTCCTTGCGCTCGACCAGCGGCTCGGAACGGATATCCTCACCGTTGAGACGCAACAGGTCGAAGACATAGTAGATGAAACGATCCGTACGGCCCGCCGACAGATCCTGCTGCAGCAGCGAGAATGACGAGACGCCGTTATCCGCCAGCACGACGATTTCGCCGTCGACGATAGCATCGGTGCATTTCAGGCCGCCAAGTGCCGCGACAATTGCGCCACCGAATTTGTCGGTCCAGTCGAGGCCGGCGCGTGTCAAAAGCCGCACCTCGGTGCCGGCAAGCTGCGCCTGCATGCGATAGCCGTCGAACTTCACCTCATGCAGCCAGTCCTTGCCGGGCGGCGCGTCCCGCTCCAGCGTTGCGAGCGCCGGTTCGATGAATTCCAGCCGCCTTGCCGCGACGGCCTTCGCTTTGCTGGCGGCCGGCCTGTCGGACTGCCAGACGCTTGGCTTCTTGCCGTCGGCGGTCTTGCCTTCGCCGACCTCCTCGATGGTCAGGCCGGATTTCACCGATTGCGGCGCCTCCTGCAAAATGTCCTCGCCCGGACGCGCGGCGGCATCGTCGGATTTGATCAGCAACCAGTTGTCACGCTTTTCGCCCGGACGCGGCTTCAGCCGCACCAGATGCCAGGCGCCATGCAATTTGTGGCCATGCAGTTCGAAACTGATATGGCCTTTCTTCATCGCCCTTGCCGGGTCGCCATCGGGGACCCAAGTTCCCTCATCCCAGACAATGACCGAGCCGCCGCCATATTGGTCCTTCGGGATAGTGCCTTCAAACGGCGCATAGTCGATCGGGTGGTCCTCGACATGCACGGCGAGCCGCTTTTCGTGCGGGTCGAGGCTCGGGCCTCGCGTCACCGCCCAGCTCCACAGCACGCCACCATGCTCGAGACGAAGGTCGTAGTGGAGCCTGGTGGCGGCATGCTTGTGGATGACGAAGATGCCACCCGGCACGGCTTTCTTGCCGCGCGAAACCTTGCCGGCTGGTTCGGCCGTCTTCTTGAAATTGCGCTTGGCGTGATACTGCTCGAGGCTGGCCATGGGCGGATCCTAAGCAGATTTGCGCCGGGCGGCTTTGGACTTGGCGCCTTTTGCCGGGCGTCCGGTCTTTGCCGGCGCACCGGCTTCCGACGAAAGGCTCTTCTTCAGCGCATCGAAGAGGTTGACGACGTTGGAGGGCCGTGGTTCCGCCTTGGTCTTCGGTGCCTTCTTGCCGGCCTTCTTGGCGCGGACCAGCTCGATCAGGGCGTTTTCGTATTTGTCCTCGAATTCGGAAGGATCGAACTTCGCCTGTTTGTCATCGACGATGTGTTCGGCCAGCCTGATCATCTCGACGTCGGTCTTCACCGGCTTGATGTCGCCGAACACCATCTCGGGCCTGCGAACCGTATCGCCATAGCGCAGGGTCGTCAGCAGCAGACCCTTGCCCAACGGCTCAATGACCACCGGACGTTCGCGGCGATAGAGCACAATGCGGGCTAGCCCCGCCGTCTTCTTGGCGGCCATGGCGTCGCGGATGACGGCGAAGGCCTCTTCCGAGACCTCGTCCGCAGGCGTCACATAATAGGGCGCATCGAGATAGATCTGCTGGATCGAGGATTTTTCGATGAAACCATCGAGGCTCATCGTATGCGAGGATTCGATCTGCACGGCTTCGATCTCCTCCTCCTCGATTTGGACGAAGTCGCCGTCGCCGATCTCGTAGCCCTTGATCTCGTCGCCTTCATCGAGCGGCTTGCCGCTTGCCGAATCGACATAGACGCGCTTGACGGTATTGCCGGTCTTGCGGTTGAGCACGCGGAACGAGACTTTCTCGGCCTGGGTGACGACATTGGTCAGTTCGACGGCGCAAGTGACCAGCGAAAGCTTGAGATACCCTCTCCAGGCCGGGCGCGGCGCCATGACAAACTCCCTGCGCGACAATGTTCAACCGAGAACGGGCAAAGTCCGTTCCGGTTCCGGCGGCGCAAAAGGCAAGTCCGGGCTTTCAACCCAGCCTTGCCTTGTTCTCGCTCACTGCCCTACTCGGCGGCTTGCAGGTTGACCTTGCCTTCCGCTATTTCGGTAAGCTTGCGGTCGGTTGCCTGCTCCTCCTTGAGGTTGTTGGCCAACACATTGGCGCAGTCGCTGCGGCCCAGTTGCTTGGCCCAAGCAATCAGGGTGCCGTAACGGGTCATCTCATAATGCTCGACCGCCTGGGCGGAGGCGATCAGCGCAGCGTCGAGAACCTCCTTGTCGGCGATGTCGCCGCTGACGTCGTCGGCTTCTTCGAGAATGCCATCGATGGCCGGGCAGTCGACCTGCTTGGCCTTCACGCCGTGCAGTTCGAACACCTGCTCGACACGCTGGATATGACCCTTGGTCTGAGCGAGATGTTTCTCAAAGCCGGCTTTCAGCTGCGCATCACTCGCCTTGTCGATCATCTTCGGCAGCGATTTCTCGATCTGTTTTTCAGCGTAATAGATGTCACGCAGCGTGTGCACGAAGAGGTCGTCGAGGGTTTTGATATCCTTCGAAAAGAAACCCATGGCCTTTGCCTTTCCATTGCTCTTGCAGTTTCGGATTTTTTGGCTGCGGCCCACCCGAGCACCGCAGCCTGCGGAGCCGGTTCGTCCCGGCACTGGGAAATCAACGTGCGGCTGACGGGCCGGTTCCTGGTTTTCCGGCCGCGTGCACGGAAATTTCGCGGTCCGGCAAAACCTGAAACAAAACCGCGCCTCTGCGACATTCAGGCGAAACATATGTGATGCAAAAGTCACACTGGACGAAATGCCGACGGACTGCATGGAAACACCGCGAATCAGCCGCATTCCAGCCATGAACAAAGGCATTTTCGACCAGAGATTAACATCGCGTTCACCGACTATTCACGCCTGGACGCTATGATCCCCGCAATTCGGAAGGGACATCCGAAACGGGACAGGGACCGAGTAAAATGAGCTTCTGGAATCAAATCGCCGGCTATGCCGCCGCCATCCGCGAATTCGTCGCGCCGACCTATCGGCCTGAGCGCTACTATATGCGCGGCCCAGGCCCCGCCTGCGCGCGCCGTGGCAACACGCTTGGGATCAGCGTGCGGTGATGATGAGCATGGAGAGCCGTCACGACAGCCGTATCTGCCGGCCCGACGCCGACAATCGGTCAACGACCTATCGCGCCGAGCGCCCTGCGCTGACCGACAGACGGCGTGCGACAACGCCAAGCCTCTAGCATTCCGGGCTTTGATCCAGCCGCCGGCAGGCCTAGTGTCGCCTGACACCAGCTGCCGGGCGTCACGTGATCGTCAAGCCGAACCATTCTCCTGAGCCGCCAGAATTCGAATCAAGTCGCCCGTTGATCGTGTTCGACGGTATTTGCGTGTTGTGCTCGGGCTTTGTGCGCATGGTGGTGAAGCTCGACCGCAAGGGCCGCTTCCATTTCGTAACGGCGCAGTCGCCCTTCGGCGAGATGCTGTTCAAGAAATACGGGCTGCGGACGGATCGCTACGAGACCAATCTCGTCATCGTCGATGGCGCGGCTTTCACCCGCCTGGACAGTTTCGTTGCCGTCATGGCCGAACTCGGCTGGCCGTGGCGGGCGGCGCGGATCCTGCTGCTGTTGCCGCGCCCGCTTCGCGACTGGCTCTACGACCGCATCGCAAAGAACCGCTACGCCCTGTTCGGCAAGAAGGACAATTGCGAAATCCCTTCCGCCGAGGTGAGGGCAAGATTGATCGGCTAGGTTCGTTGCCTTGGCCGGGAGCGGGAGGGGCATTTTGGGGGAACTGCGGATGAAGGTTCTTGTCGTCGGCGGCTATGGCACCTTTGGCGGTCGCACCGTCGAGCTTTTGGAGGGCGAGCCGCATCTGATCCTCTTTGTCGCCGGGCGCTCGCTCGCCAAGGCTGACGCGTATTGCAAGAAGAGCGCCCCGACAGCAGCCCAGCTGGTGCCGGCACTGTTCGACCGTGACGGCGATCTCGCCGCGCAACTCGCTGCATTTGAGCCTGATATTGTAGTCGACGCGAGCGGTCCGTTCCAGGCCTATGGCGAGGGACGCTATCGCCTGATCGAGGCCTGCATCGCCCGGCGCATCAACTATCTCGATCTAGCCGACGGCTCGGATTTCGTCGCCGGTGTCTCTGCGTTCGACGAGGCGGCGCGAAACGCCGGCGTCTTCGTGCTGTCCGGCGTCTCGAGCTTTCCGGTGCTGACGGCGGCGGTGGTGCGTCGCCTGTCTTCGGACCTGACGCGGGTCGACGGCATTCGCGGCGGCATCGCGCCTTCGCCCTTTGCCGGCGTCGGCGGGAACGTCATCCGGGCTATCGCCGGTTATGCCGGTCGGCCGGTGCGGCTTGTTCGCAATGGCCGTCCCGAACAAGGCCGTCCGTTTACCGAGCAGCTGCGCTACACTATCGCGCCGCCGGGCCGGCTGCCGCTTCGAAACGCGCTGTTTTCTCTGGTCGACGTTCCGGACCTGCGCGCCTTGGCCGCGCTTTGGCCGGAGGCGAGGACCATCTGGATGGGAGCCGGGCCGGTACCCGAGGTGCTGCACCGCGCCCTGATCGGCCTCGCCTGGCTGGTGCGCGCCGGATTGATCGGTTCGCTTTCGCCACTGGCGCCGCTGATGCATCAGGCAACGAACCGGCTGCGCTGGGGCGAGCATCGCGGCGGCATGTTCGTCGAGGTGGAGGGATCGGATCGGGCGGGCGCCATCGTCAAGCGCTCGTGGTATCTCTTGGCCGAGGGCAATGACGGGCCGCTGATCCCGTCGATGGCGGTCGAAGCACTGGCCCGCAAAGCGCTGGCCGGACATCAGCCCGCGCCGGGCGCACGGGCGGGGGTGCGCGATTTGGAGCTCCGGGATTATGAAGCCCTGTTCGCCGGGCGGACAATCTACACCGGCTTCAGGAACGGGGCGGCGGACGAGGACAAGCCGCTTTATGCCGAGCTGCTCGGTGCCGCCTGACAAGGCCTTCCCGAGGCAATTCGGTCAATGCATGACCGTACGATCACGGCCGCAGGCCGCGCGCGCGTCGAACGCGGGCGCAATGTTCTTGGCCGGCTAATGGCCTGGACGGTCGTCTTCCCCGGGGCAAGCGAGGACATCCCGGTTCATGTCCGCTTCGACACCGACAAGGACGGCGAGACCTGGACCCGGACATTCGGCAAGCACAGTTTTTCGAGCCTACAGTCCGCAGGCCGGGGTCGATCGCAGCGCTTGCTGTGCGAACGCTTCGGCCCGCTGACCTTCGCGATGGCGCTGGTTGCCGAAGACGGCCGGCTGGCGCTGGTCTTGCGCCGCTGGAGTTTTTTTGGCCTGCCGCTTCCGATGTGGCTCGGTCCACGCTCGACTTCCTACGAAACGGTGAAGGATGGCCGCTTCCGCTTCCATGTCGAGATCTCGCATCCGCTTGCCGGCATGATCGCCCGCTATCGCGGCTGGCTGGAGCCTTCCAGCCCGCACGGCTCCAGCGAGACCGCCTCGCCTGCCAGCTTGCCCAGCTCACGGCAGTCCTGAGCCGTGCACAGCGTCCAGCCTCCGCCGGTCGCACCGGACGCCGCGAGCACCAGGCGCAGCTGTGGCCCGATTTTGGGCGCATAGACCCACCAGCCGTCGCGCAGCGCCGAGCCTTGCGGCGGCTCCATCCCGGCGCCCGATCCCTTGATGCGGGCCTCGACCAGCTGCAGGCCGGACGGCAGCACCTTCCAGTCTTCCTGCCACTGGGTCTTCTCCACCGAATGCACCCAGGAGAGCGTGAAGGCAGCGACCGCGAGCGTCACCGTCTTGCCGGCCGCGACGATGCAGAGGCTCATGCTGAATTAGCCAGCGAAGCCTGCCGCGCGCGCCAGCAGTGCCAGCCGATCCAGGCAAGGGACAGCGCCCAGCCCGCCTCGTCGGTGAGCGGCAGCGCCGCAACCAGCAGCACGCCGGCGGCGAAGGCGACGAGGCGTTCCCACCACGCCATGCGCCGGGCGAGAAATCCGACGGCCGCGACGCCCCACAGGACGATACCCATGCAGGCTTTGATGACGATATAGGCGACCTCGACGGGATAGCCGAACTGGGCGGCGATCGGGCCGGGGTCCTGCAGCATCAGCGCCGGGGTATAGACCGCCATGAACGGCACAACGAAGCCGGCAATGGCAAGCTTGGTGGCCTGGATGCCGATCTTGAGGCCGCTTTCCTTGGCCATGGGCGCGGCGGCGAAGGCGGCCAGCGCCACAGGCGGGGTGAGATCGGCCATGATGCCGAAATAGAAGACGAACATATGGCTGACCACCAACGGCACGCCGAGCGACAGCAGCGCTGGCCCGGCCAGCGACGAAGTGATGATGTAGTTGGGAATTGTCGGTATGCCCATGCCGAGCACCAAGCAGGTGAGCATGGTCAAAAGCAGCGACAGGAACAGATTGTTCTCGCCGATCGAGATGATCCAGCCGATGAAGGTCGAGGCGATGCCGGTAAGCGTCAACGTGCCGATGACGATGCCGACAATGGCGCAGGCAATGCCGACCGGCAGCGCGTTCTTCGCTCCTTCGGCAAGGGAATCCACGCATATGCGCAGCGTCTCGCGCCCGCCCTTGAAGGTGAGGCAGGCGGCGACCAGCACGGCGATGACCAGGCTGAGGATGTTGACGCCGAATTTCATGAAGGAAGCCGCGGCAAGCCCGAGCGCCAGCCAGAAGACGATGCGGAAGGCGAGCGGCCCGATCGATGCTGCCAGCGGCGTGCCGAGGATAAGCACAATGGTCAACGCCAGGCCCATGGTGCCGGCGAAGACCGGCGTATAGCCGGCAAACAGCAGGTAGATCAGCGCTGCCAGCGGCAGCACCAGCGGCCAGTGTTGTTTCACCGCATCCCACGGATTGGGCAGGTCGGCCTTGGCCATGCCGTGCAGGCCGGCCTTGCCAGCTTCCAGGTGCACCTGCCAGAAACAGGCGCCGAAATAGAGCAGCGCCGGAATGATCGCCGCCTTGACCACCGCGGCATAGGGGATGTTCAGGGTCTCGGCCATGATAAAGGCAACCGCTCCCATCACCGGCGGCATGATCTGGCCGCCCATCGACGAGGTCGCCTCGACGGCGCCAGCGAAAGCCGAGCGGAAACCGAAGCGTTTCATCAGCGGGATGGTGAACTGGCCGCTGGCCACCACATTGGCGACGCCGGAGCCGGAAATGGTGCCCATCAGCGCCGAGGACAGCACGCAGACTTGCGCCGGGCCGCCGCGCCATGAGCCGACCAGGCCAAGCGCAAAATCGTTGAACAGCGCGATCATGCCGGCGCGCTCAAGAAAGGCGGCGAAAACGACGAAGATGAAGATGTAGGCGGCCGAGACATAGATCGGCGTGCCGTAGATGCCTTCGGTGCCATAGGCGAAGGTGTCGACGAGCTGGGCGAAATCATAACCGCGATGGATGAACGGCGGCGGCAGATGATTGCCGGCAAATGCGTAGGCGAGAAAGATGAAGGCAATGACGGCGAGCGGCAGCCCCATTAACCGCCGCGCCGCCTCGAAGACCAGCACGACCAGCACCGCGCCGACGATCAGGTCAGGCGTGGTGAGAAAGCCGGAGCGGCGGATGAGGTCGGCATAGAACACCCAATTGTACAGACCGGTGGCGAAACCAAGCAGGCCGAGCGTCCAGAACACTGCTTTCGCCGGGACGCTTTTGGCGCGCAGATTGGCGATTAGGGCAAAGCCGAGCAGCAGCAGGAAGCCGACATGCATGGCGCGTATGACCTGGCTCGGCAGGCTGCCATAGGCGGCGATGTAGATTTGGAAGATGGAGAAGGCGATGGCGATAAAAAAAGCCGCCTTGCCGGCGATGCCTTCGCCGAAGCCAGGCGGCAATCCTTCGACAGGAGCTTCCGCTGTGGGGGAAAGAACGGTCGGGGTTACGGTCATTAGCGGGGTTCCTGGCGGGGCGGTCCCCTCCTCGAGGGGAGGGTGCCGAGCGAAGCGAGGCGGGTGGGGTCGGTGCGGCAGTGCGCGGCCTCAACCGACCCTACCCGTCCATTCGCCTTCGGCAGCCGTTCACCTTCTCCTAAAAGGGGAGGGATGGCTCCTTACTTCACCAATCCCTTTTCCTTGTAATACCTCTCGGCGCCCGGATGCAGCGGCACCGGCATGCCGTCGAGTGCCTTGGCCGGGTCGATCGCCTTGGCGGCTGCGTGGGCAGCGGTGAGCTGGTCGAGATGCTCGAACAGCAGTTTCGTCATCTGGTAGGCGGTCTCGTCGGAGACATCGGCGCTGGTGATCAGGAAATTGCCGACGGCGGCGGTCGCAACATCCTCGGTCTGGCCCTCGTAGGTGCCCTTGGGGATGACCACGGAAAGATAGGGCGAGCCGATCTTGGCGACGTCCTCCGCCGGCACGGCAACGATGTTGACCGGCACCGAGGTGGCGAGGTCACGGATCGACGCGACCCCAAGGCCAGCCGATTGCAGCGTGGCGTCAAGTTGGCGGTTCTTGATCAGCTCCACCGATTCGGCGAAGGGCAGATATTCGATCCGCCCGAGGTCTTCGTATTTCAGCCCGGCTGCAGCGAATATCGTGCGGGCGTTGAGCTCGGTGCCCGAGGCCGGCGCGCCGACCGACAGGCTCTTGCCCTTGAGGTCGGCAAGCGTCTTGATGCCGGATTCCTTGCTGGCGACGATCTGGATGTAGTTGGGATAGATGGCGGCAATGCCGCGCAGCTTGTCGAGCTTGCCTGGGAAGCCGGCTTCGGTATTGCCTTCAGCGGCCAGCTTTACGGAATCGCCCAGCGCGAAAGCAATCTCGCCCTTGCCCTGTTGCAAGAGATTGAGATTTTCGACCGACGCCTTCGTCGCCTGTACCTGGGTGCGCGCGCCTTCGATGCCCTTGCCATAGATTTCCGACAGCGCGACGCCGAGCGGATAGTAGACGCCCGACGTGCCGCCGGTCAGCACGTTGATGAATTCCTGCGCCTTGACCGATACCGCGCCAAGGCCAAGCGACAGCGCCAGCACACCGGCCGCAATAAATTTCGTCCTGAAATTGAGCATGCGATTTCCTCCCTGAAAATTCGCCGCCGTGCCGTCCTCTGCGGCGCGAAGCGAGGCAAGTTTAGACGGCGGGCGGGAAATGCCAACCCGCAATAGCAGTGATTAGACGAACGGCTAAGCAATGCCGCAACACATCGGCGCTTGCGCGATGTCGCATCGCGGCCGAAGATTTTTCCAGCGCTTGTCGAAATCGGGCAGGGCTGCGCGACATACGTCCGGCTCGCAACGATGCGGCCTTCAAACCACGGGAGAAGACCATGCGATATATGCTTTTGATCTACGGAAACGAGGCCGGGATGGCTGCCGCGCCGGCAGACGCGGTGACACAGATGTCGAGCGCCTATGTCGCCTACACCGAAGCGCTGAAGAAATCGGGCGCCTGGCTTGGCGGTGACCGGTTGAAGCCGACGCAATCCGCTACTTCGGTACGGATGGCCAATGGCAAGACCAACGTGCTCGACGGCCCCTATGCCGACACCAAGGAGCAGCTTGCCGGCTTCTATATGATCGAAGCGGAGGACGTCGACGCCGCCATTGCCTGGGCGGCGCGCTGCCCGGGCGCCAGCACCGGCACGGTCGAGGTGCGACCGATCTGGGAAATGACGGAGTACTTATCTGAGAAATGACCATGTGATAGACGGTCGCCCGGAGATGGCGCGGGCGGCGGCGGAAGCGGCCGCCCGGCAAAGCTACGGCAAACTGGTCGCCTATCTCGCCGCGCGCACGCGCGACGTGGCCGGTGCCGAGGACGCCTTGGCCGATGCCTTTGCAGCGGCGCTCGAGCGTTGGCCACAGGCGGGCGTGCCCGACAAGCCGGAAGCCTGGCTGCTGGCGGTGGCGCGCAGGCGCCGCGTCGACGCAATCCGGCGGCGCCTGACCAGCGAGGCGGGCCGCGACCACCTCAGGCTGATCGCCGAGGAGATGGAGGCACGCATGGCCGACGAAGACCTGCCGGACGAGCGGCTCAGGCTGATGTTTGCCTGCGCCCATCCGGCTATCGAGGCCGGCGTACGAGCGCCGCTGATCCTGCAGACCGTCCTTGGCTTCGACGCAGCGACCATCGCCTCGGCTTTTCTTGTCTCGCCAGCCACGATGAGCCAGCGCCTGGTGCGCGCCAAGACCCGCATCCGCGAGACCGGCATTCCGTTCCGCGTCCCGGAGAGGGCCGAACTCGGCGAGCGGCTGGGCACCGTTCTGGAAGCGATCTACGCGGCGTTTGCCGAAGGCTGGTCCGACCCGGCCGGCACGGAAACGCTGCGCCGTAATCTCGCGACCGAAGGCATCTGGCTCGGCCGTCTGCTGGCCACGTTAATGCCAGACGAACCGGAAGCGCTCGGCCTGCTGGCGCTGATGCTGTTCGCCGAGGCGCGGCGTGCAGCGCGGCGCAACGCGGCGGGCGATTATGTACCGCTGGCCGAGCAGGATCTTGTACTGTGGGACGATACAATGATCGATGAAGCGGAGACGCTGCTCAGGCACGCCGCGGCCAAGAGCGTTGTCGGCCGCTACCAACTCGAGGCCGCCGTGCAGTCCGCCCATACGACACGACGGCTGACCGGTTGTACCGACTGGGTCGCGATCAAGGAGCTCTATGACGCGCTGTCGGTGATTGCCGGCTCGCCGGTGGTTTCGATCAACCGCGCGGTGGCCATTGCCGAGGCCGAAGGCGCTTCGGCAGGATTGAGTGCACTTGATGAGCTTGGCGACGACAAGCGGCTGTATGACTATCAACCTTACTGGGCCGCCCGCGCGGGCCTGCTGGCCAGGCTCGGCAAAGTTCCGCAAGCGAGCGAGGCCTATGACCGGGCTATCGGCCTCGAACGCGATCCGGCCGTGCGCCGGTTCCTGCAGGAACGACGGGCATGGCTCGGCCACGCGGAAAGACACTGAGACAAGGCGGAGTGCTTAGGCCGGCCACATGTCGTGGGAAGCATTCAGCCTCTTTATCACTCGATGTTCCCGCAAATTGGCCCACAGGCGTCCGATATTCGGCCAAGCGGTTGGAACCTTCGCGACCTCCGGATGCCAGGCCACCAACATGACGAGATAGATGTCGGCCAGCGAGAGTTGGTCGCCGGCCAGCCAGTCATGGCCTGCGAGGGCGGCATCGAGAATGGCGAAGCTGCGATCCATTTCCGAGACCGCCGCCCGTTTGACAGCGTCCACGCCGCGGGGATCGGTCGTGTAGCGATGAGCGTAGAAGAACCGCAGGTCAGCCGAATAGATGACGGAGGACATGAAAAACATCCAGCGCAGGAAGTCGGCACGGTCAGCCGAACTTGCTGCGGGCGCCAGTCCTGCTTCCGGGTGGCGCTCGGCCAGCAGGATGCAGATCGCCGCCGATTCGGTCATCGAGCGTCCGTCCGGCAAGATCAGGACCGGCACCTGGTTCAAGGGGCTGATATCTAAAAAGGCCTGGTCGGGTCGGCCCTTCGGAACGTCGATCTGGTCGAAAGGCACGCCCGCCAAAGCGAGCGCCGCCTCGATGACAAAGCCGCCGGTATTGGCACGCGTATAGAGCTTGTACATGAAGTCCTCCACCTGCCGGGCAGCGACGATTTGATACGGAAGGGACCCGCCGCTCAAGCGAACGACGCCCGCCACAGGTGGTTTTTCAGCGGTCCACGCCGACGCGTGATACAGAGTATTTGATGTCGGAGGGCATCGCGAAGGATCGCTACTGACCGGTCAAAAACGCTCGTGTCTAAGCGCCCAATCCCTCGAACAGGATCGTCGAGAGATAGCGCTCGGCGAAAGAGGGGATGACGACGACGAGGTTCTTGCCCTTGTTCTCGGCCCGCGAGCCGACGACGATCGCCGCTTGCAGGGCGGCACCCGACGAGATGCCGACCGGCACACCTTCGAGCCGAGCGACGAGCCGTGCATTGGCAACCGAATCCTCGTTCGAGACCTTGACGATTTCGTCATAGATCGTCGTGTCGAGGATTTTTGGCGCGAAGCCGGCGCCAATGCCCTGGATCTTGTGCGGGCCTGGCTGGCCGCCCGACAGCACCGGCGAGGCTTCCGGTTCGACGGCGACGACATGCACCGAGGGCTTACGCTTCTTCAGCACCTGGCCGACGCCGGTGATGGTGCCGCCGGTCCCGATGCCGGCAACGAAGATATCGACTTCGCCATGGGTGTCGTTCCAGATTTCCTCGGCCGTGGTGCGGCGATGGATTTCCGGATTGGCCGGGTTTTCGAATTGCTGCGGAATGACAGCGTCGGGCAGCGTTGCCGCCAGCTCGTCCGCCTTGGCGATGGCGCCCTTCATGCCTTTCGGCCCTTCGGTCAGCACCAGTTCGGCACCGAGCAGAGCCAGCATCTTGCGGCGTTCGACCGACATGGTTTCCGGCATGGTCAGGATCAGCTTGTAGCCCTTGGCAGCGGCGGCAAAGGCGAGCGCGATGCCGGTATTGCCCGAGGTCGGCTCGATCAGGGTGGTCTTGCCGGGCGTAATCCTGCCCGAAGCCTCCAATGCCTCGATCATCGACACGCCGATGCGGTCCTTGACCGAGGCGATCGGGTTGAAGAATTCGAGCTTGGCCAGCAGATTGGCGACGACGCCCTTCTCCCTGGCGAATTTATCAAGCCGCACCAGCGGCGTGTCGCCGATCGTCTCGGTGATCGAATTGTAGATGCGGCCGCGGCCGGGCACGTGTGCGGGGGTGGCGGGCTTGTTCATTGATTTCCTCCCAGAGGTCAAGCGGCAAGAGTCGGGCGGGGCCTAGGATAGAGCCATCCGCCGCGCAAGATAGGCTGTCGATCGAAAAATATCCGAGTGAAGTTCGTGCTGAGTACCCCCGCCCTTGCAAGGCGTGGCAATCCTTGGGCGGATTGGCGAAAGAGATTTATTGGCGGGCAGCAATTGCCGCCGCCGCACCGACCATGAAGCCGGCGGCGGTGCGGTTGAGTGCCCTCAGCGCCCGCGGCGACTTCAGGAACCAGCGCGCCTTGGCCGCCAGCGCCAGATAGGGCACCAGCACGACGAGCAGGACGACGATGGTGAGCGCGACAAGAATGCCGTAATCGGCCAGCGTGATCGTCTTCAGATCGACGATGGTCGGGGTGATGGCAAGATAGAAGATCATCGTCTTCGGATTGCCGAGCGTGACGGCGAGGCCGGCTATAAAGCTGGATGTCAAGCCGCCCTTGCCTTTCTTGGCCTCCACCGTCTCGGGCGTGATGCCGCTCGTCCAGAAATGCCAGCCAAGAAAGGCGAGGTAGGCGACGCCCAGCCATTTGATGGCCAGGAAGACCATGCCGAAAGTCTGTGCGACGAAAGCCAGGCCGAGCACCACGGCAGTCAAATAGGTCAGGTCGCCGAGCATCAGCCCGAACGACATGGCCAGCGACGAGCGGAAGCCGGAACCCAGCGCACGCGCGACAAGCGCGGTGACGCCTGGGCCGGGGATGGCTGCGGCGATGCCGAGGGCGGCGCTATAGGCGAGGAACCCGGTGAGTGTCATGATTGGCGCTTGTCGCACAATGTTGAAGTTGGGTGAATTCCCTCGGGCCGAATTCGATTGCGCCAGCGCAGCAGGCGACACCGCCGTTCAGGAGCGGCCGTCTTCGTAGGTAATGCGCCAGATGGTGCCGTTGCCGTCCTCGGTGACGATCAGCGAGCCGTCCTTGGCCATCGCGACACCGACCGGTCGGCCCCAGACGGCGTCGTTCGAGATGACGAAGCCGGTCATGAAGTCCTCATATTCGCCTGTCGGCTTGCCATCCCTGAATTTGAGCCTCACCACCTTGTAGCCGGTCCTGGCGCCACGGTTCCACGAACCATGCATGGCGACGAAGGCGTCACCCTGATAATCCGCCGGGAAGTTCTTGCCGTCGTAGAAGGCTATATTCATCGGCGCCGAATGCGCCTGCATCAATACATCGGGGACAGTGGCCTTGCCGGCGAGGTCTGGCCGCTCGCCCTGATGGCGCGGATCCTCGTTATTGCCGATGTAGTACCAAGGCCAACCATAGAATCCGCCGTCCTTGACCGCTGTTGCAAATTCGAACGGCACATTGTCGCCGAGTTCGTCGCGCTCATTGACGACGCACCACAATGCGCCGGTGGCGGGCTGCACGGTCATGCCCGTACAGTTGCGCAGGCCGGTGGCGACAGTTCGGGGATTTTTCCCATCCGGGTCAAAGGCGAGCACATCGGCACGGCCGTCCTCGGAGCCCCAGGCCGCCCCGAGCGGCTTTGATTTGGCCCAGGCGTCGAGGCCGCTATCCGGCTCCTTACCTATATCCTCGGCGACGTTCGAGGCGGAGCCAACCGACAAATAAAGCGTTTTGCCGTCCTGCGAGAAGGCGATGTCGCGGGTCGTGTGACCACCCGACGGGATTTGGGCGACAATGGTTTCTGGTTTGCCGGATGTCTTCAGGTCGCCATCGCGATAGGGGAAGCGGACGATGCTGTCGCTGTTCGCGACATAAACCCATTGCGGTTTGTCTCCTGGCGGATAGAAGGCGATGCCGTAGGGATAATTGAGCCCCTTGGCGAAGATCGCTTTCTCGATGGGCTTGGCGCTGCCCTCGGCGAGACGATAGACGCGTATTTGGTCGGCATGGCTGTTGGCAACAAACAGGTCGCCATTCGGAGCGACGCGCACGACACGTGGATTGACGATGCCGGATGCGATCATTTCAGCCGAAAAGCCCGACGGCAATTCTGGCTTGGCGCGTTCGGGCCGTTCCGCCACGCCGGCGCCGTTCGAAGCGGATTGGGCGGGGTCGGCTGCCGGCATGTCTCGCGGCCCAATCAGGCGTCGGACGCCAGGCCTGTCGGCGTGCCAATCGCCAAACGCGGCTTCGCCTTTGAGCACATTCTGGTCCGCCTGCTGGGCGGCTGCCGGTGTCGCAACAAGGAGGGCAGCGGCAACGGCCGCAAAGCCGCCAGATCGGATCATCAACGTCCTCCGGGATTCGCCTCGAACAGGGCAAACGGCATCAGGTATTGATCGTTCCAAGCGGCCGTCCAGCACACGAGGATTTGAAGCCGAACCCGTTCAGTTGCCAGAGGCGTAAAAGTCGTCGTCGAGGCGCTTTTCCAGCGCGACCAGATCGGCCGGCAGCGGCAGACCCATCGCCCGCATCTCTTGCAGCTTCTCGCGCAACTGCTCTTGCACCTCGTGCTGATCCTCTGGTTGGTTGATCATTTCTTCGAGCAGCAGACTGATCTGGGCCTTGAACGATTCCAGCGCCATTCTTTTCTCCTCCTTGCGGCAGGCCCGCGGCGGCTCCTAGCTCAGCATGCGCGAAATCAGCTGCGCGGTATAGTCGACCATCGGTACTATGCGCGCATAATTCAGCCGCGTCGGCCCGATGACGCCGAGCGCACCGACGACGCGCGCGTCCTTGTCGCGATAGGGTGCCACCACCAGCGAGGAGCCAGACAGCGAAAACAGCTTGTTTTCCGAACCGATGAATATGCGCACGCCTGGGCCTGCCTCGGCGAGGTCGAGAAGCTGGATCAGCCCATCCTGCGTCTCCAGATCCTCAAACAGATGCCGCAGCAATTCTATGTCGGCCTGGGCAGTGACGTTTTCCAGGAGATTGGCGCGGCCGCGCACGATAAGCCGCCCAGGCACGCCGCTTTCAGCGCCTGCCCAGACCGCCAGGCCCTTCTCGACCAGATCCTGCGACAGCGTGTCGAGGGCTGCCCTGGTCTCTTCCTTGATGCGGGCGATCTCGACCCGCGCCTCGGCCAGGGTGCGACCGCGGATATGGGCGTTGAGGAAGTTGGAGGCTTCGTGCAATTGCGAGATGGTGATGCCGGCGGGCAGATCGATGACGCGATTTTCGACGTCGCCGTTCTGCGAGACCAGCACGGCCAGCGCCTTGGTCGGCTCTAGCTGGATGAATTCGATGTGCTTAAGCGCCACCTCATTCTTGGCGGCGAGCACGAGGCCGGCGCCGCGCGACATGCCGGACAGCATCTGGCTGGCCTCGGTCAGCATATGCTCCAGCGTCGCGCCCGAGCCGGAGGCGCGCACCTGGGCCTCGATGGTGCGGCGCTCCTCGTCGGAGAGGTCACCAAGTTCCATGAAAGCATCGACGAAGAAGCGCAGGCCTGCCTGGGTCGGCAGCCGGCCAGCCGAAATGTGCGGCGCATAGATCAGGCCGAGATGCTCAAGGTCGCTCATCACGTTGCGGATGGTGGCCGGCGACAGCGACGACGGCAGGATGCGCGACAGGCTGCGCGAACCGACCGGCTCGCCATCCCTCAAATAGGAATCGACGATGCGCCGGAAGATGTCGCGCGAACGCATGTCGAGCGATTGAAGCGCGGGCGATTGCAGCGCGTGCGACGGGAGCACGTGCGACTGCAAACCGGGATCGACTGCCTTTGTCATTTCGAGCCAAAAACCTCCGCCCCGAAGATATAGACTTCCGCGGTGTCGGCGCAACCGGTCCATTTTCCTTTGCGCCTCACGCCCCGTGCGGCTACAAGCCGGCCAAGATTCCCCGGCCAAGATTCCGAAGAAAGAAAGAAGCCTGAATGCGCCCTTCCAAACGCCAATTCGACGAAATGCGCCCCATCTCCTTCGAGCGCGGCGTCTCCAAGCATGCGGAAGGCTCGTGCCTGGTGAAGTTCGGCGACACGCATGTGCTGTGTACGGCCAGCCTGGAGGAAAAGGTGCCGGGCTGGATGCGCAACTCCGGCAAGGGCTGGGTGACGGCGGAATACGGCATGCTGCCGCGTTCGACCGGCGAGCGCATGCGCCGCGAGGCTTCGGCCGGCAAACAAGGCGGCCGCACGCTGGAAATCCAGCGGCTGATCGGCCGCTCCCTGCGCGCCGTGGTCGATCTGCAGGCGCTCGGCGAGCAGCAGATCACCGTCGACTGCGACGTGATCCAGGCCGACGGCGGCACGCGCACCGCTTCGATCACCGGCGGCTGGGTGGCGCTCTACGACTGCCTGCGCTGGATGGAAACCCGCCAGATGGCGAGCCTGGGCAAGGTGCTGAAGGATCACGTTGCGGCGATCTCCTGCGGCATCCATGATGGCCAGCCGGTCATCGACCTCGACTATATCGAGGATTCCTCGGCCGGCACCGACGCCAATTTCGTCATGACCGGCAAGGGCGGCATCGTCGAGATCCAAGGCACGGCCGAGGGCGAGCCGTTCTCGGAAGAGCAGTTCGCGGCGCTGATGGGGCTCGCCAAGAAAGGTATTCAGCGCCTGGTCAGCTTGCAGCAAATGGCGGTGGCTTAGCTGCGGTCAATATTGATGAGATTGGCGATCCTGTGACCCCTTCTGCAATCCTGGAATCAGCACTCTACGTGACGGACCTTGCTGCCGCGGAACGGTTCTATTCGGGCGTGCTCGGGCTCGATCTGCTCGGCAAGGTCGATGGCAGGCATCTCTTCTTCCGCTGCGGCGACAGCGTGCTGCTTATGTTCAATGCCGAGGCGACCAAAGTGCCGCCGCCGGCCGACGCCAAGCTCAAAGTACCGCCGCATGGCGCGGTCGGCCAGGGCCATCTTTGCTTCGCCGCAAGCGCGGATGAAATCCCACGCTGGAAAGCGCATCTTGAGGCGAAGAAAATTGCCATCGAAAGCGAGTTCGAATGGCCGCAGGGCGGCCGCTCGATCTATATTCGCGACCCGTCGGGCAATTCGATCGAATTCGCCGAGCCAAGAATCTGGGGCATCTGATGCATTCGCCAACTGTCCATTCGCTTGACGGGCATAAGATCGTCGTCGCCAGCCATAATGCCGGTAAATTGCGGGAATTCGCCGATCTGATGGCGCCATTCGGCATAGAAGCGAAGTCCGCAAAGGAATACGGCTTGCCGGAGCCGGACGAGACCGGCACCACTTTCGAGCAGAACGCCCTCATAAAAGCCTTGGCCGCCGCCAAGGCCACTGGACTGCCGGCGCTGTCGGACGATTCCGGCCTGTGTGTCGATGCGCTCGACGGCGCACCCGGCGTCTACACCGCCAACTGGGCTGAGACGCCGGACGGCTCCCGCGACTTCGGCATGGCCATGCAGCGCACGGAAGTGGCCTTGCAAGAAGTTGGCGCGATCACGCCTGCCCAGCGCAAGGGCCGCTTTGTCGCGGTCATCTGCCTGGCCTTTCCCGATGGCCAGGCGGAATATTTTCGCGGTGAGGTCGAGGGCACGCTGGTATGGCCACCGCGCGGCGAGCTCGGCTTCGGCTACGATCCGGTGTTCTTGCCCAACGGGTTCGAAAAGACCTTCGGCGAGATGAGCGCGAAGGAAAAGCATGGCTGGAAGCCCGGCCAGCCAACCACATTGTCGCACCGTGCCCGCGCCTTCCAGAAATTCGCGCAAGCCCGATTGGCCGGCGTATGACCATGCTGCTCGACCGCAGGCCTGGTTTCGGCGTCTACGTCCACTGGCCGTTCTGCGCGGCCAAATGCCCGTATTGCGACTTCAACAGCCATGTCCGCCACCAGCCGGTCGACCAGGAGCGTTTTGCCCGCGCCTTCGAGACCGAGCTGGCGACGATGCGCGGCCGCACCGGACCGCGCGAGGTGACCAGCATCTTTCTTGGCGGCGGCACGCCATCGCTGATGAAGCCGCAGGCCGTGGCGGCGGTGCTGGATGCAGTGGCGAAGAACTGGACGGTGCCTGATGGCATCGAGGTGACGCTGGAGGCCAATCCTTCCTCGGTCGAGGCCGAGCGCTTTCGCGGCTATCGCGCGGCCGGCGTCAACCGGGTATCGCTTGGCGTGCAGGCGCTGCACGACAAGGATCTGCGCTTCCTCGGCCGTTTGCACAATGTCGATGAGGCCCTGCATGCGATCGGCCTGGCGCGCGAGATATTCCCACGGCTGTCGTTCGACCTGATCTACGCGCGGCCGGGCCAGACGCTTAAAGCGTGGCAGACGGAGCTCGAGCAGGCGATCGGCCACGCCGCAGACCATCTGTCGCTCTATCAGCTGACCATCGAGGAAGGCACGCCGTTCCATGCACTGCATGCGGCAAGGAAATTCATCATTCCAGACAATGAGCTTGCCGCCGATCTCTACGCGTTGACACAGGAGATCACCACCGCGCGCGGACTGCCGGCCTACGAGATTTCCAACCACGCCAGGCCCGGCGCCGAAAGCCGGCACAATCTCACCTATTGGCGTTATGGCGAATATGTCGGCGTCGGTCCCGGCGCGCATGGCCGGTTCGTCGAAAATGGCCGCCGCGTGGTGACGATCGCCGAGAAAATGCCGGAGACCTGGGCCAATCTGGTCGAGGCCAAGGGTCATGGCGTTACCGGCGGCGAGGTCCTGACGCGGTCGGAAGAGGCCGACGAGTTCCTGCTGATGGGGCTGAGGCTGGCGGAAGGCATCGACCTTTCCCGCTACGAGGCATTTTCAGGGCGCGGCCTGTCGACGGCACGGCTGTCGGTGCTGCAGGACGAAGGCCTGGTGGCGCCGATCGGCAATGCCCGCCTGCGCGCCACGCCGGCCGGCATGATCGTGCTCGATGCGGTCGTGGCGGATTTGGCCAGATAGCACGTTGAAGAACGTTCTCTTCATCTGCAGCCAGAATCGCTTGCGCAGCCCGACGGCGGAGCAGGTGTTTTCCAAGCGGCGGGACATCGAGGTCGCTTCGGCCGGCACTAATCACGATGCCGACATACCGTTGACGCATGAACTCGTCGCCTGGGCCGACATCATCTTCGTGATGGAAAAAACGCACCGCGCCAAACTGCAGCAGAAATTCAAGACAAGCCTGAAAAAGGCTCGAGTAATCTGCCTCGATATTCCCGACGACTATGCATTCATGGACCCGGCTCTGGTGGGCCTGCTGGAGGCGCGTGTCTCGAAGTATCTGGGTTGAATGATACATCGCGGAGCATTCGCAACCGCGCTTCGAGAACTGTCTCGACCGATCGCTAAGGTTTGCGGGGTCAAGCCTCGTGCTTGTGGCGGTGTTTGGCGCGATCTTTTTCGCTGGTCTCTCCGGAACGGGCCGGCTTGATCTCGCTTTTGTCGCGTGAGGCATGGTGCTGGTCGTCTGTGGAATGTGACGCTGCGCCATCGCGGGCGCTTTTTGTTTCGAGGCGGGTGATGAAAATGTCGAAGCGATTGGGCATCGTCCGGTCAGTGCTCCATCGTGCGGTCGGTTTCGTTTGCGGGCTTGCTCTCTGCCGATCGCTGGCGTGCAAGCGGCTTCTTGGCTCTGCCATCTGCGGCTTCGGCAGGCAGGCTCTTGTCGCATGGCGCGGCGAAGCGTTTGCGGCCGGCATAGTAGGGTTCGAAAACGTCCTGTATCGTCAGGCTGTTCATCCTGCTCCTCCCGAGATCAGGGGTAAAATTCGCCGGCAACGGTTTCGTTCCCTACTGTGGCGAAGGCATGGCGGCCGGTTCACGTCGGCATCCCTTTTGGAACCAGGGCCTTTGCAACCCAGGCTTTTGCAACCAAGCGTGAGCCGTGCCAAACAGGGTCGAACGGAGTTGTGCAGGTGACCGGCGAATCGGCCAAACGCAGTTATGTGGTCGGGCAGACCGAAATCGCCGCCCGGCCGCTCGAGCCGGCGCTCTACCTGGTGGCGACGCCTATCGGCAATCTCGCCGACATCACGCTGCGCGCGCTGGAAACGCTCGCCGCCGCCGATATCGTCGCTTGCGAGGACACACGTGTCAGCCGCGTGCTGCTCGACCGCTACGGCATCCGCCGCCGCACCACCGCCTACCACGAGCACAATGCCGGCGAGGCCGGACCGAAGCTGATCGCGGCGCTGCTGGCCGGCCAAAGCGTTGCGCTGATCTCGGATGCCGGCACGCCGCTCATCTCCGACCCCGGCTACCGGCTGGTCGGTGAGGCGCTGGAACGCGGCATTCGTGTCGTGCCGATCCCCGGCCCATCAGCAGCACTTGCCGCTTTGACGGCATCCGGCCTGCCCTCGGACGCGTTTCTGTTTGCCGGCTTCCTGCCGGTGAAGACCGGGCAGCGGCTGACGCGGCTGGAAGCGCTGAAGGCGGTGCCGGCAACGTTGATCTTCTTCGAATCGCCGCGCCGGCTGGCCGAGACGCTCAGCGCCATGGTCGAGGTGCTGGGCGGTGCCCGCAAGGCGGCCATCGGCCGCGAGCTGACCAAGACCTTCGAGGAGATGCGGACCGGCACCCTGCAGTCGCTCGCCAGCCATTACGCCGCAGCTGATACGCCGAAAGGCGAAATCGTCATCTGCGTCGGCCTGGCGGATGTTGTCGCTGATGAGCCTGAAGACATCGACCGGCTGCTGCTTTCGCTCGCCGCCGAGATGCCGGCCTCCAAGGCAGCGGCGGAAGCCGCCAAGATGACGGGTGGCCAGAAGCAGACGCTCTATCGTCGGCTGCTCGACCTCAAGAATGCCGGAAGAGACGGGACCGGCGGAGACGGCGATGGCTGAACGGCCGAGCGCCAGCCGGCAAAAGGCCTACCGGCGCGGCCATCACGGCGAATGGCTGGCGGCGGCGGCGCTGATGCTGAAAGGCTACCGAATTCTGGCCCGCCGCCACCGCACCAGGTTCGGCGAGATCGACCTGATCGCGCGGCGTGGCGATCTGGTGCTGATCGTCGAGGTCAAGGCGCGCCGCACGCTGATGGAGGCAATGGAAGCCGTCGGTCGCGAATCGGAGCACCGCATCGAAGGCGCCGCCGATTTCTGGCTGTCGCGCCAATCCGACTACGGAAAATTATCGGTGCGCTTCGACATGGTGGCGGTGCTGCCGTGGCGCTGGCCGGTGCATGTCGAGAATGTGTTTTACGGGCGAAACTAGGCCATTCTCGACGTGGGGACGTTTTGCTGCGCCTGCGGTTCAGATCATGGTTTGCCGATCTGTCAAGCATCCGCCCAGCGCTGACTGGAACAAAAGCGTTCCTGCGTTGTTCCCCAATCGTCCTGATGTTCGACGGGCTGGTTCAAATGCCGGCCAGCGCAGTCCGCGTGGCAGCTATGCGAGGACAAAGGGATGGCGAGGCAAATGGATCCCGACGATCTCAACCCGGAACGGATCGTCACCGTGTTCGGCGGAACTGGCTTTCTCGGGCGCAGGATCGTGAAGCGGCTCCTGGAAAGAGGTTTCACGGTGCGCGCCGCATCTCGCCATCCGGCTCGCGTGGCCCTGGTCTTTTCCTCGATTACAAGGATGCCCGAAGCAGTCGAGGCGGATATATTGGATGCGTCCTCGATCGGGTCGGCCATTACCGGATCACAGGCGGTCGTGAATGCCGTCAGTCTTTACGTCGAGCAGGGCGTCCAGACCTTTGAACGCGTGCATGTGAAAGCCGCGGCCGATCTCGCTGCCGCGTCGCGCGACCGCGCGATCGACCAGTTCGTCCAGATTTCAGGGATCGGCTCCGATCCTCAATCGGATTCGAATTACATAAGGGCGCGTGGGCGCGGAGAAGGTGCCGTGGAAAGCGCATTTCCCGGCGCTTTCATTGTGCGTCCCGCCGTCATGACAGGACCTGACGACGCTTTCCTCACGACCATTGTGAGGATGATACGCCTCCTGCCGGTCTATCCGCTGTTCGGCGATGGTGGCACACGGCTTCAGCCGGTCTATGTGGCAGACGTCGCAGAAGCAGTGAGCCGGCTGATCGACGGGCGAACCCAGGGTTCATCCATATTCGAATTCGGTGGCCCGCGCATCTATACCTATAAGGAACTGCTTCGGGAGATCGCCCGACAGCTCGATACGCACGTCAAGCTGATGCCGGTGCCGTTTGCGGTATGGAACGCCTTGGCTGGCGTCGCGGAACTCCTCCCGGCTGCCCCCATAACGCGCAACCAGATCGATCTTATGCGTCAGGACAATGTGGCAGCAATCGACGCGCCTGGCCTGAAGGAACTCGACATCGAGCCGCGGGATATCGACGAGGTGATCCGTGCGATCGAACAGCGCCGTCGCGTAGGCTCGCTCTCGTCTCCGGCTTAGGACGGCCCCCTGATCCTGGCGGGAACCTATCGCCGCGCGACAGGTTGGTCGAGCTTGAAGCCAGTGAAAGAAGGAAAAGAACTATGGCCAGATGCGATCAATGCGGGAATGACTACGACAAGGCTTTCAACGTGACGATGGCCGAGGAGACCTACACGTTCGACAGCTTCGAATGCGCGGTCCAGAAACTTGCTCCGACGTGTCCGCATTGCGGATGCCGGATCATCGGACATGGCGTCGAACAGGATGACATCATCTACTGCTGCGCACATTGCGCCGCGGAGGAAGGCGCGAGCGCGCTGACCGATCGTGCGCCTTGACGCACCAGGTCGACCATTCCGAACGACTGCGCCGGCTCATCCCATATGGCCAGTGCTGTCAGCACGACGACGACCAGCCGAGGTCAAGGCCGCCGCACGCTGATGGAGGCAATGGATGCAGTCGGCCGCGAATCGGAGCGCCGTATCGAAGGTGCCCGCGATTTCTGGCTGTCGCACCAATGGACTACGGAAAATTGTCGGTGCGCTTCGACAAAAGGCAGCGTGCGTCGTCTTGATCGCGCCAGAGCTGTCATGTTCTTGCACGTTCAAGAACCCGCGTTCGACGGTTCGTTTAGACGCCGTTCCGTGGCAAGTCGGCTCCCGCTTGGACAAGTCGCTCCACGACGGCGGCCGCCTCCTCTGGAATGGCCGGTATGGTGCCCGACTTCCGCGTCGATCCGAAATCGAGGCCGGCGAAAAAGAGACCTGGAACAGCGCCGACGCCATCCTCGTGGACGGGCTGGCCGGCTGCATCGAGCGCGCCGGGAAGCCGAACCCATGAGAAATCGCCGGTGAAGCCGGTGCACCAGATCACTGATCTGATGCCGCTCGCCGTCCAGTCGAGGGAGCGGATCGGAGGATCGGGCAAGCGCGGTTCAATCGTCTCGGCTGGATCATCCTCGGCCAGTGGCGCATCGAGGCCGGCGCGCTCGATGTACTCGTCAACCAGGCGCTTGGCATTCGCGGAGACTTCGTCGGCAAATCGCATATGGTCGTCGAGCTCGTCGCCGAAGACGAGGTTGCCGTTCTCCACACCCCTGAAGCGGCCGAGCAGCACCACGCCCTGCGCGCTCAGCGATTGCAGGCTGATCGTATGGGTCGCGCCGACCAGCGCGCGGGCCTGCAGCTTGCCGGAGGGGAGGACGAGTTCCTTGCGCGGAACGTCGAGAAAACCGGACAGCGTCAGCCATTTAAGTATGTTGCCCCTGCGGTAGCGCCGCACCCAACGGCCGTTGCGGCTGGTCGCCAAAAAGACCACACGTCCTGCCAACGCCAGATCCTCGGCGATCTGGCCGCCCGACTGGCCGCTGCCGACCACTAGCACCGCGCCACTCTCGAACTCGGCCGGGTTGCGATAAGCCGAGGAATCGACTTGGCGAATTGCGGTTGGCAAATCCGCCGACCCTGCTGGCCGGACCTGCCGGTTCTGGTCGCCGGTGGCGATCACCACATTGCGCGCCAGAAATGCCCCGTCCGTCGTGGTGATGCGAAAGATCCCGTCGTCTCTCGTCAGCTCTTGCACTGGAGTTTGGGTGCTTACCGGCAGACGGTGCCGCTCGGCATAGCCTTCGAGATACGCGACAAATTCGTGGTGGCTTATCGCGCCCCACGGCTCGGGCCCCTTATAGGAATCACCGGGTAAGATGGAGCGAATGGTCGGCGAATTCAGTCGAAACGAGTTCCACCGCTGCGTTCGCCACGTCTCGCCGATCCGGCCTCGATCGAGCACACGGTGGTCGCGGTCCTGCCGTTTCAAGAAGTAACTGACGCCGAGTCCCGCCGGACCGGCGCCAATAACGAGGGCGTCAAGAACTTCGCTCATGCATTCCCCCTGCCAACCATACGTTCACAAGATCGTATGGCTCGGCTTCGGGCAAGAATAGAGTTCCGGCTGGGATTGCGCTATCCGCGCCGGCTCACCCCCAGATTGCCAGCCCCGCCAGCCCGACGATGCCGACGACCAGCCGCCACCAGCCGAACAGCGCGTAGCCATGGCGCGAGACGTAGTCGAGCAGGAAGCGCACGACGATTAGCGCGGTGACGAAGGCGGCAACGAAGCCGACCGCGATGATGGGCAAGTCGGCGCTGCTTAGCACATTGCGGTTCTTGAACAGGTCGAAGGCGAAGGCGCCGACCATCGTCGGGATGGCAAGGAAGAAAGAGAATTCCGCCGCCGCCCGTTTGTCGACGCCGAGCAGCAGCGCGCCGACGATGGTCGAGCCCGAGCGCGACGTGCCGGGGATTAGCGACAAGCACTGAAACAGCCCGATCTGCAGATAAAGCCTGGTCGGAAACCGCTCGACATCGTGGTAATACGGCTTCGGCTTCATGCGATCGACCAGCAGCAGGATGACACCGCCGATGATCAGCATGATGCAGATCAGCCGCGGCGATTCGAACAGCACCGTCTTGATGAAGTCATGCGCCAGTGCGCCGATAATGGCCGCCGGCAGGAATGCGATGAGAATGCCAAGGACGAAATGCCGCGTCAGCCGATCGTAGGGCAGCTCGAGCAGCATCTTCCAGAGACGGCGGAAATAGACGCTGAGAATCGCCAATATGGCGCCGAGCTGGATCAGGATCTCGAAGGCCTTTCCGGTCGAATGAAAACCGAGGAAATGGCCGGCGAGCAGGATATGACCGGTCGAAGACACCGGAATAAACTCGGTCAGGCCCTCGAGCAGGCCGAGCAGCAGCGCTTCGACGACGGTCTGGCTTTCCATGGCAACCTCGGCGTTGGAGTGAGGGCTTGAGAAAAGGGCTTGCTTGTCATGGCGCGGAACTCCCCCTATAGGTCGCAGCACCCTGACAGCCCGCTGAATCGGGCGGCCAAGACTTACCGGCGCAGCCGGCGATTTGCCAGTGCGCTTTATTATCGCGGGACCATGCTGACGCTTTTCCACCATCCGATGTTCGCCAGCTGCCGCTTCGTCCGCCTCGCCTTTGGCGAGTATGGCGAGGAACTGGCGCTGATCGAAGAGAAGCCGTGGACGCGGCGCAAGGAGTTCCTGGCGCTGAACCCGGCCGGCACGCTGCCGATCCTGCTCGCCGAAGGCGACGTGCCGATCGTCGGCGCAGTGGTCATTGCCGAATATCTCGACGAGACGCGCGGCGTACTCAAGCGCGACAAGCGGCTATTCGCCGAGGATCCGATGGAGCGCGCCGAAATCCGCCGGCTGACCGACTGGTACCTCAACAAGGCGGAAAGCGAGGTTACCCGGCATCTGGTTCGCGAGCGCGTTCTGAAGCCGGTCATGCCGGAAACGGCAGGCGGCGGCTCGCCCGATTCGGCGGCGATCCGCGCCGCCCGCGCCAATATCCGCCAGCACATGAAATACACCAACTGGCTGGCCGGCACCCGTCACTGGCTGGCCGGCAACAAGGTCACCTATGCCGATCTCGCGGCGGCGGCAGCACTGTCGGTGCTCGATTATCTCGGCGAGATCGACTGGCGCGAACACAGCGCCGCGCGCGAATGGTATACAAGGGTGAAATCACGGCCTTCGTTCCGGCCGCTTCTGTCCGACCGGGTGCGCGGCCTGTCGCCGGTGTCACATTATGCGGACCTCGATTTCTGATACGGCAAAGCTGCGCGCGCTGATCGACCGCGAGGCGCGGAACGCCGGCTTCGACGCCGTTGCCGTCACCACGCCCGATGCGATTCCGCAGGCGCCGGAACGGCTGGCCGAATTCGTTGCCGACGGTTTTCACGGCTCGATGGGCTGGATTGCCGAAACGCTCGAGCGGCGAGGCAAACCGACGACGCTTTGGCCAGAGGTCCGCTCGATCATCGTGCTGGCGATGAATTACGGCCCCGACCACGACCCACGCGACATCCTGGCAAAGCGCGACCGCGGCGCGATCTCGGCCTATGCGCAGAACCGCGACTATCATGACGTGATGAAAGGCCGGCTGAAGGAGATCGCCGGCAAGATCGTGGCACGCGCCGGCGGGGACGTGAAAGTGTTTGTCGACACCGCGCCGGTGATGGAAAAGCCGCTGGCCGAGGCGGCCGGCCTCGGCTGGCAAGGCAAGCACACCAACCTGGTCAGCCGAACGCATGGCTCCTGGCTGTTCCTCGGCACCATCTTCACGACGGCCGAACTGGTGCCGGACGCGCCTGAGGACGACCATTGCGGCTCCTGCCGGGCCTGCCTCGACGTTTGCCCGACGGATGCCTTTCCGGCGCCTTACCGGCTCGATGCGCGGCGCTGCATTTCATACCTCACCATCGAGAACAAAGGACCGATCCCGCATGAGTTCCGGGAAAAGATCGGCAATCGTATCTATGGCTGCGACGACTGCCTGGCCGCCTGCCCGTGGAACAAGTTCGCCCAAGCCGCTTCGGAGGCAAAGCTTGCCGCCCGCGCGGACTTGCGCGAACCGCCGATCGCCGAGCTGCTGCGCCTCGACGACGCTGCCTTCCGCGTGCTTTTTTCGGGCTCGCCGGTCAAGCGTATCGGCCGCGCCCGTTTTATCCGCAACGTGCTGATAGCGGCCGGCAATTCCCAGGACTTGTCGCTGGCCGGCGCCGTTCGCGCGCTGCTCGACGACGCCTCGCCCCTGGTTCGCGGACCTGCGGTATGGGCGCTGTCGCGGCTGGTGCCGGGTCGGGAATTTGCCGAACGTGCCGCAGCCGCTTTGCAAGCAGAAGATGACGAGGCGGTGAGAGGCGAATGGCTTCTGGCCCTGCCAAAGCCGATCGAGGCGCATACATGACAAAAAAGCAGATTTTCATCTTCGGCGCCGGTTATTCGGGCAAGGCCTTCGCCCGCGCCAACAGGGATGCCGACATAGCGATCTTCGGTACAACACGGTTGCTGGAAAAATTCGCGGCGCTGCGGCAAGCCGGTATCGTGCCGCTGCGTTTCGATGGCACGCTGACCTCCGAAATCGGCGATGCGCTTGGGAAGACAACCCATCTCGTCGTCTCGGTCGCGCCGGACGAGGCCGGCGACCCGGTGCTGGGCGCGGCACGCGAGGAGATCGCGGCCAACATGCCGGAGCTCGAATGGATCGCCTATCTCTCCACCGTCGGCGTCTATGGCGACCATGGCGGCAATTGGGTGGACGAGGCCGCCGAATGCCGGCCAGTATCGAAGCGATCAGCGATGAGGGTTGCCGCCGAGCAGGATTGGCTGAAACTGGGCCACGACGTCGGCCGGCCGGCGGCGATCCTGCGGCTTTCCGGCATTTATGGGCCAGGCCGCAACGCCTTGGTCAATCTGGAAAACGGCACCGCCCGGCGGTTGGTCAAGCCTGGCCAGGTGTTCAACCGCATCCATTGCGACGACATTGCCGGCGCGCTCTGGCATCTGGCCGAAGGCAATCGCGGCGGCATCTTCAACGTCACCGACGACCTGCCGGCGCCGCCGCAGGACGTCGTCGCCTATGCCGCCCAATTGATGGGCATCGAGCCGCCGCCCGAAATTCCGTTCGAGACCGCCCAACTTTCGCCCATGGCGCGGTCCTTCTACGGCGAGAACAAGCGTGTCGCCAACGCGGCGATCAAGGCGGCCGGCTATGGGTTTCGCTTCCCCGACTATCGCTCGGCGCTCGATGCCATGTGGGCGAGCGGCGACTGGCGCGACGGCGAGGCGCGCAGCCCGATGAAACGGTCATGATCGATACGCTGCGCGGGGCGTGGTATGATGCGGTTCAAATCGCGGAGGGGTCCAGCTTGGGAAAGACGTTAAAGCGAGCCTTGCCGGGCAAAACACTGCTGCTGACGGCAGCTCTGGCCGTCGCCGGCCTGACGCTTGCAGCGCAGACGGCGAGCGCCGAGCAACGGGCAAAAGACCTGTTTGGCGCCAAAGAGCTGCCGGCAATCGCAACAGCGCAATCGATCGGCTTTTATTCCAAAGGCTGTTTTTCCGGCGGCGTCGCCCTGCCCATGGACGGCCGGCACTGGGAGGTGATGCGACCGTCGCGCAATCGCCGCTGGGGCCATCCGGCAATGATCGCGCTGATCGAGAAACTGTCGCGCGACGCCGCTGCCGACGGCTGGCCGGGCCTGTTGATCGGCGACATTTCGCAGCCGCGCGGCGGGCCGATGCTGACCGGCCATGCCTCGCACCAGATCGGCCTCGACGCCGACATCTGGCTGACGCCGATGCCCGACCGCAAGCTCTCGGCCGAAGAGCGCGAAAACATCAGCGCTACCTTGATGGTCGATGAAAAAACCCATCTGGTGAAGGACGGCCTGTGGACGCCGATGCACACGCGGCTGTTGAAGCGCGCCGCGAGCTATCCCGAAGTCGAGCGCATCCTGGTCAATCCAGGGATCAAGAAGAAGCTCTGCGACACGGTCAAAGGCGACCGCAGCTGGTTGCGCAAGGTCAGGCCGTTCTGGGGCCACGACTACCACTTCCACATTCGCATCGGCTGCCAGGCTGGATCACCCGACTGCAAGGCGCAGGAAGCGACGGCGCCGGGCGATGGCTGCGACCAGGCGCTGGCCTGGTGGTTCACCGAGGGGCCGTGGCGCCCCAACAAGAACCCGGACAAGCCGAAGGCACGCGACGTGATGACGATGGCGAACCTGCCCAGGCAATGCCAGTTCGTGCTCGACGCGCCGGCTCCGGCCACGGCCGAAGCAGTCACCTACTATGGCGACGGCGTACCGATCGCGGCAGAACCCGCTCTCGCGGCAGAACCTTCGCCGCCGCCGACGGTCGCAGCCGGCGCGGCAGCGCTTCCGGCCTCGGCGAACGCCTTTGTGGCGACCCCCGAGATCGGCATTCCGCTGCCGCGGCCACGACCGGGGCACTGATGCGGGCAGCGTGTTTGCTGTCTGCATCCGTGCATCTCCACTTCGAAAACCGATTTCCCTTTTTGCGGTCATGCGCTAGTCAACGAGAGAACGGCGATACGCGTCGGGAACGGACGAGAGCATGCCAGGCGTAAGCGACGACGACACTCTGTTGCGATTTCCGATCCTGATCGGTGACATAGGCGGCACCAATGCGCGCTTCTCGATTGTGCTCGACGCGAATTCCGAGGCCGGCGAGCCGACGATCGTCCAGACCGCCAACTTCAATACGATAGACGAGGCGATCCAGGCGGCCGTGCTCGACCGCTCGTCGGTCCGGCCGAATTCAGCTGTGCTGGCGGTAGCAGGCCCTGTCGAGAGCGACGAGATCCCGCTTACCAATTGCCCATGGATCGTCAAGCCGAGACAGATGTTCGCCAGTCTCGGTCTCAGCGACGTCGTGGTGCTCAACGACTTCGAGGCACAGGCGCTGGCTGTCGTCGCGCTCGGCGAAGAGCATATGGAAAAGATCGGCGGCGACGAGCCGGAACCGAATTCCGGGCGGGTGGTGCTCGGCCCGGGAACCGGGCTCGGCGTCGCCGGACTGGTCTATGCGCTGCATCACTGGATACCGGTGCCCGGCGAGGGCGGCCATATGGATATCGGGCCGCGCTCGCCGCGCGATTTCCAGGTGTTTCCGCATATCGAGAAGCTCGAGGGCCGCATCTCCGGCGAACAGATCCTGTCCGGGCGCGGCCTGGTCAATGCCTACCGGGCGGTAGCCAAGGCGGACGGCAAGCCGTCGCCCTTCACCACGCCGGCCGAGGTCACCGCCGCGGCGCTGGCAAAGAACGATCCGGTGGCCGAAGAGGCGCTGTCGATCTTCGTCACCTGCCTGGGACGCACCGCCGGCGACCTCGCTCTGGTGTTCATGAGCCGCGGCGGTGTTTTCCTCACCGGCGGCATCGCGCAAAAAATCCTGCCGGCGCTGCGCATCGGCAATTTCCGCGCCGCCTTCGAGGACAAGGCGCCGCACAGCGCCCTGATGCGCAGCATGCCGGTCTATGTCATCACCCATCCGCTGGCGGCGCTTTTAGGGCTGGCCGCCTATGCCAGAAATCCGTCGCTGTTCGGCGTGCAGACGGCGGGGCGGCGCTGGCGGGTCTAGAATACAAGCTGCGCCGCGACGAAGTTTCGCCGTCCTCGGCCATAGGCAAGCCGCCATTGGAGCGTTAAGAGGTTGCCGAATTGCAGCCCGGCCGGACCGAAACCACAAAGCGCTCCAACTTGACACTTCCAGGACCAACTAAAGGGAAAGTCCGTCCCAGCGAGATCGTGGCGGTGATTCGCCGCATCGTCGCCGAGAACAGCCGCGATTATCGCTGGTACTATGCTCTTGCCGTGCTTTGCCTGGTGACGATCGCGGCGACAACCGCCTTCACAGCCTGGATCATGAAGGATGTCATCGATCAGATCTTCTACCAACAGCGCGGCGATCTTATCGCGCTGATCAGCGTGTCGATCCTGGCCGCCTTCATGCTGCGCGGGCTGGCCAGCTACGGCCAGGCAGTGACGCTGGCCAAAATCGGCAACAATCTGGTGGCGCGCTATCAACGCCGCATCTTCGACCACCTGATGAAGCTCGGCGTCAGCTTCTTCAACGACACCCGCTCGGGCCGGCTCGCCGCGCAGATCAACGAGAACGTCAACGGCATCCGCGATCTCCTGTCGATGACGCTGACATCGCTGGCGCGCGATGCCGTATCGCTTGTCGCGCTGGTTGGCGTCATGATCTGGCAGGACCCGATGCTCTCGGCGATGTCGCTGCTGGTCGGGCCGCCCTTGATCTACAGTGTCACCTATCTGATGCGCCGGGTGCGTTGCATCACCCGTGAATCGGTGCAGATCAACTCGCGGCTGATCGGCGCCATGCAGGAAGCGACGCAAGGCATCGCTATCGTCAAGGCCTTCACCCTGGAAGACGAGCTGTCGCGCCGCATCGGCGGCCTCGTCGCGGGCGCCGAGCAGCGGGCAAACAAGATCGCCCGCGTCTCGGAACGGCTGACGCCGATCTCCGAAATGCTGGCCGGCTTCGCCGTCGCCGGTGTCATCGCCTATTCCGGCTACCGGGCGACCGTCGGCGGCCAGCCGCCGGGCGCGGTGTTTGCCTTCATCACCGCCCTGCTGCTTGCCTATGACCCGGCCAGGCGGCTGGCGCGTATGCAGGTCGGCATGGAAAAGTCGCTGGTCAATGCGCGCATGATCTACGAGCTTCTCGACCTCGAGCCGCAGCAGGGTGACGTGCCGGGAGCCGCCGAGGCGAAATTCACCTCTGGCGAAGTGCGCTTCAACAACGTGTCCTTCCGCTATGTCGAAGAGGCGCCGGTCCTGCAGGACCTGAGCTTTGTCGCCGCCGCCGGCAAGGTGACCGCCATCGTCGGCGCCTCGGGCGCCGGCAAGACGACGCTGGTTGCGCTGCTGCAGCGCTTCCACGACGTCGAGTCGGGCAGCATCGAAATCGACCGCCAGGACATTTCAAAGGTCACCAAGCATTCGCTGCGCGGCTCGATCGCCTATGTATCGCAGCAGCCCTATCTGTTCGAAGGCACCATCCGCGACAACATCCGGTACGGCAGGCTGAGCGCCACCGACGCAGAGATTGAACGCGCCGCCCAACAGGCCGCGGCACACGATTTCATCCGCCAGCAGCCGCAAGGCTACGACACGCCGGTCGGCGAGAACGGCGTGACGCTGTCGGGCGGCCAGCGCCAGCGTGTATCGATTGCACGCGCTATCGTTCGGCAGGCGCCGATCCTGCTGCTCGATGAAGCCACCTCGGCGCTCGACAACGAGGCCGAGGCCCGCGTCCAGGAAGCGCTGACCCATGTCATGGAAGGGCGCACCACCATTGTCATCGCGCACCGGCTGTCGACGGTGGTCAATGCCGATCATATCATCGTGCTGGAGCAGGGCCGGCTGGTCGAACAGGGCACGCATGCCTCGCTGATGGCCGACCCGCACAGCGTCTATGCCCGGTTCCACCGGGTGCAAGGCAGGAAAGGGCTGGGGCTTGTCGATGACGGCGAGCCAATCCAGAGTGCGGCGGAAAATGGTCGCGCGAAAAAGGCGGCCGGGAGACATTCATGAGTGACACGCCGACCGTTAGTGAAATGGGCCTGGTGGTGGTGGGCGCGGCCGGCCGGATGGGCCAGGCGCTGATCCGCGCCATCCACACGATACCGGGCGCCCGTGTCGCCGGCGCCATCGAGCGGGCCGGTTCGCCCCATATCGGCAAGGATGCCGGCGAGCTGGCCGGCGTCGGCAGGCTCGAGGTGGCGATCGGCGACGATCCGCTGCCGGCCTTCGCCAAGGCCGACGGCGTGCTCGATTTCACCACGCCGGCGGCGACCGTCGAATTCGCCGGCTACGCGGCGCAGGCGCGCATCGCCCATATCATCGGCACCACCGGCTGCTCGGCTGAAGACAATGCCAGGATCGCGGCGGCGGCGCGGCACGCGACGGTGGTCAAGTCAGGCAATATGAGCCTCGGCGTCAATCTGCTGGCGGTGCTGGTTGAGCAGGCGGCGCGCGCGCTCGATGCCGACGATTTCGACATCGAGATCCTGGAAATGCACCACCGGCACAAGGTCGATGCGCCGTCGGGCACGGCGCTGCTGCTCGGCGAGGCCGCCGCTGCCGGGCGCGGCGTAGCACTTGCCGGCAACGATGTTCGCGTGCGCGACGGCCATACCGGCGTGCGCAAGGCAGGCTCGATCGGTTTCGCCAGCTTGCGTGGCGGCTCGGTGGTCGGCGACCACAGTGTGGTGCTGGCCGGTACCGGCGAGCGCATCACGCTTGCCCATCATGCCGAGGACCGGGCGATCTTTGCCCGTGGCGCGGTCAAGGCAGCCCTGTGGGCGCGCGGCCGCAAGCCGGGCCTCTATTCGATGCGGGACGTGCTCGGCCTGACAAGCTGATCCACAGACTTGGCTGATCCACAGACTTGGCTGATCCACAAGATTTGGCTGATTCACAAAATTTGAAGGAGCAAATATGTCGAGAACTCTCGTGCTCGTGCGCCATGGCCAGAGCGAATGGAACCTGAAGAACCTATTTACCGGCTGGCGCGACGTCGACCTGACCGAACTGGGCCATGCCGAAGCCAAGGCGGCCGGCGCCAAGCTCAGGGCGCGCGGCATGAAGTTCGACATCGCCTTCACGTCGTCGCTGATCCGGGCGCAGAAGACCTGCCAGCATATTCTCGACGCCGTTGGCCAGAGCGATCTCGAGACCGTTCGCGACCAGGCGCTGAACGAGCGCGACTATGGCGATCTCTCCGGCCTCAACAAGGATGATGCGCGCAAGAAATGGGGCGAGGAGCAGGTGCATATATGGCGCCGCTCCTATGACGTGCCGCCGCCCGGCGGTGAAAGCCTGAAGGACACCGGCGCGCGCGTCTGGCCCTATTACCTGCACGATCTGCAACCGCATGTGCTGCGCGGCGGCACCGTGCTGGTGGCGGCGCACGGCAATTCGCTGCGCGCGCTGATCATGGCGCTGGACGGCAAATCGGGCGAGGAGATCGTCAAGCTCGAGCTCGGCACCGGTGTGCCGATCATCTACACGCTCAACGCCGATTCCACGGTGGCGTCGAAAGAAGTGCTGGAGCATTGAGCCGGAGAAGGAACGCGGCTTTCAAAAAAGCGCGTTGACACTCATCCCTCGCCCGCTTAATGAGCGCGCACCAGCCCAGATGGCGGAATTGGTAGACGCGCACGGTTCAGGTCCGTGTTCCGCAAGGAGTGGAGGTTCGAGTCCTCTTCTGGGCACCAAATTCCCGTTTCGAACCGATTGATGCGGTTTCAGAGACCCAAGAAAAAGCCCGGTTTGCCGGGCTTTTTCTTGATCCAATGCTCTAGGCTGCCCTACCGTCAGCCATGGCATCCACAAGATATCTAATAACTATCCGTCCGGGTTAGGCAGCAATCTGTCGTTGCGACAGCGCAGCAGCGGAAGGATTTGGCCCGAGATCACTCTGGTGATCTTCTGTTGCTTGGCGTTGGTTACGACGTTCATGCACGCACATCCGTAGCCGTGACCCGAACCAGGCACATTGGTCTCGACGAATTGCCGCTCGTCAAAGGCCGGCACATTGTCGATGCCTTTGGGATCCGGTCGTCCCTGCATCTGGATCCACCAATCCCCGTCACTGTCGGTCAGGACGAGGTTGCCGGGTGTCGGGCTGGAGTACCAACCACAACGGCGCTCGGCATGGGCGGTCGCAGGCAAGGACATGATGACCAGGCCGAAACAGATAGCGAACAGCGGGCGCATGAGAATCTTTGTCTCCCTGAAGTAAGCAGGTCATGCCGCGAGTAATGTACGTTGGCGCCGGTGGCGAGGCGCATGATTTGTAAGCCTTATGGCTTCAACTTCGTGTCCACATGTTCTTCGATCAATCCGCAATGAAGCGTCACAGTCTTCCTTTGGGCATCGCCTAGTGGACCGTCGATGAAGTCGCAGCTGAGCAGATTGTCCGGACTGCTCTTGCGCGCCGACGCAACGTTGACGTTGACCTCGGGAGGGCCGGCAAGCCAATCGAGACGCTTCGTGTCGACCTTTGTGCCGCTGATGTGAGCGTGGCCCGCTGTACCCGGTATCTCCACCTCTTCGTCCTGCGGCGTGAGATCGATCTGGCCGATTTCGTTTACACGCTTCTCGGCGCTCCTCTTCGGGTCGCCGTAATAGGAGGCGAAGACAACGATCCGCTCCTTTTCAGCCGCGAGCTTGGCGGCTGCCTTTTTGGAAAGCGTGACGTTGATGTCGAAGCTCATGTCAGTCTGGGCTGTTGCCGGCACGACACATGCCAACAGTACAGATGCCGCAATTGTCAATGCGAGCGACGATCCATAGCGTTTCATAATCCACCTCCCTCAAGTCCCTCACGCAATGATGATGCCCCTCGCATCCTTTCATGTCTGGCGGCGACATCACGCTCGCCGCCGACATCATCGTGATCAGATCAGCTGTGGCACGTGTCAGTTCGCGGCCGGAACAGGGCAGCTCATGTCGCCTTCCTGGCATTTCAGATAGCCTTCGAAACCTTTGACACGGGATTGCGTCAGGCCGTCCATGCACTGCGCGATGAGCATTGGCATCATGCTTCCTCCGGCCGCGCCTGCGGTCTGGAAACTGCACTCCGCGTCGCGAAACTTGCCCCAATCCCGCTGTGCCTGAACAAGAAGCTTCTTGGTATCCGCATCGTCCTTCAGGCGGGCTTCGATCTGCTTGTAAAGCTCATTGAGCTTCTTGTCGGATTTTTGGAACTCGGCACCGAAGCACTGGTTCATGGTGGCCTGATCCTTGGCATCGGCGCACTTGTCCTTGGCAAGGGCGAATGTCGGCGCAGCCAGAACCACGGCAGCAGTCAGTATCGCGATTTTCATCGATTTCCCTTTCCGGTTGCAGTCAAGCTCTTAAGTTGCTCAGCCCCGCCCTATGTTCTCGTCAGCTGTCCGTTATTGCCACGATCGGCCCATGGCCTGATTATCTGGTTTTCATTGGATCAGCTTTGCCACCTTCGGCGACCGTGACGTTGCCGACCTTTCCTGAGCCGGTCAGCGTGCCGCCCTCCTTGACCATGACTTCGCCGGAGACCTCTCCGTCAACGACAAGCAGTCCCGAGACGGAAACGTCACCGGTCAAAGAGCCGGTCACGTGCAACTCCGCTCCCGCCGCCACTTCCGTCATGCCCGAATATTTGTTCTTGCCGCTCAGCGTCAGCTTGCCACCGGCGACCACGAGGCCGCCGCTGTCGCCGGCGTCATCATAGTTCGCGATGGTTCCATCAAATTGCCCGTCGGCTTCTGTCAGGATCAGTCTGCCCGCACCCAGATAGACCTCGCCTTTACCGCTAAGGGTGCGAATGGCCGTATCGTTCATGGAGTGCGCCACTCCCCAGGGCTTCAGGTAGTTTCCTTTCTGATCAATGTTGAGCACACCGTCGACCATGACGCGCGAGGAATGCTCGATGCTGCCCGGCCCGGCCAGAGTAAGATACCCATCGGCCGCGATATGGGTTGTGCCGGTGTAGGTATTGGCCCCGGTCATACGCACGTCCGCATCCTTCTCGATCGTGAAGTCGCCGGCGCCGGAGATGATGCCGGCCAGTCCGAGCCATCCTTTGCTTCCAGCATCGCTGGTCGCGCGATTCAGCTGCACTTGATCCTCGGCAGCCGCGTCTGTGGTAAAGTTAGCAGCGCTGACAAAATAGGGTGAATATGCGGTCGTCTTGTTCTCCAGATCATACATTACGGAATTTGACTGGAAGAAGGGTAGCCCGACAACAACTCCATTGCCCCCCTCCTCATCGCTTTGTCGATCCATAACGACATCGCTGTATTCCTTGTTGTTGAAACTATCTTCAAATCCCAAAATCTTAAAATCGACTACCGTATAATCATATTCATCAAGCTTAAATCCTTTCGAGCGAAGCTTATTAAAAAAGCCTTCTGTGGTGATACCGAGAAAGGTCGACGATCCAGTATCCAATAAAACAGGTCCACTGAAATCAACCGCCTGCTTCTTTCCCTTATAGTCAAAAGAAATTGTATAATGGTAAGACCCTTCGTAGTGATTGGATGCGTTCGCGCCTGATCGCGGGAATCGTCTCTGGCGGAATTCATAATCCAGTTCGCCCCAGGGCATCAGGGCCGTAAACTGGGATCTCAGACTGGGGGACAAATTCAGCGTCAGGCAGGGAGCGCAGCCCCGTGTCGTCTTCTTTCCAAGATTTGCATTGGCCGAGACCACATAGCCGCTTTGTGTCTGACTGGCGGGAGCGGCGGCCTCGTCCCCCTCATCGAGAAAATCGCCGGCTCCAAAGACACCGTAAAACGTCGTCGAACCACCGGGTTCGCCATTCTGCATGCTCTTGCGCGCATTAAGATCCGCATAGACCGGCGTATCGCCGCGGTGGCCAACGGGCTTTTGCGTCAATTTCATATCCTTGAGATAGCCGAAACCCTTGGTGAAGACGTAATCCACCACCCGACCGGCGCCATAGCCACCGTCGAAGGTTACGACAGGCTGCGAGGGATCATCCGGATCGTAATAGGACAGGCTGTCGAACCGGACCTGCTGTACCCAATCTCCATAGGTGCCGTCTCCATAGGCGTACATTTCGGGCTTGCTGCCGTGCACCGGCTCTACGCCAGGGACACTCGAATCGATCTCGGCGTTGAACTCATCCGACCCCGTGTCGAATTCGAACAGACGAGGCTTGGCACCATTGATGCCCAACGCAATCCCGAGATTGTGATAAACGACGTCAGCGCTTCCGTGGCCCCTAACATGTTGCAATGGAATAGTTATCGGGTCGGCAGCCTGGGCAAGGCCGGCCTGGCCGTTCTCATCGGCCACGGCAGGTACGGCATGTGATGTGTTCGCTGCCGGAACGGGGCAACTCGCATCGCCTTCCCTGCATTTCAGGTAACCCTCGAAATCTTTGACACGGGATTGCGTCAGGCTGTCCATGCACTCCGCGATGAGCATTGGCATCACGCTTCCTCCAGCCGCTCCCGCGGTCTGGAAACTGCACTCGGCGTCGCGAAATTTGACCCAATCCCGCTGTGCTTGAACGAGAAGCGTCCTGGTATCCGCGTCGTCGTTCAGGCGGGTTTCGATCTGCTGGTAAAGCTCGTTGAGCTTCTTGTCGGATTTCTTGGACGCGGCATCGGCGCACTCGTTCGGGCCGGCCTGATCCTTGGCGGCGTCGTTGCACTTGTCCTGGGCAAATGCGAAAGCCGGCATGGCCAGAACGATGGCAGCGGTCAGCATCGCGGTTTTCATCGATTGTCCTCGGTCTAGAACTGCCGGCATGGTCGCCGCTAGTTGGCATCGTCATCGTCCGATCCGTCAGCGTCGTTACTGTCATCCGACGCATCGTCATTACTGTCGGTGCTGTTTTCGTCTTCACCATCTGCCGACGGGTCGTCATCGTCATTCTGATCGCTGGAATCGTCCTGATCGTCGGAATCATTGTTGTCAGTGCTGTCATCCGACGCATCGTCATCCGTGCTATCGTCGTCGGTGTCGGTGCTGTTCTTGTCATCATCACCGTCCGTTGAGTTTTCATCGTCGTTCTGATCGCTCGAATCGTCCTGATCGGAACTGTTGTCGTCGGTACTGTCGGCCGGGCTATTGTCGTCAGTATCGGTGCTGGTATCGTCGTCGTCAGCATCGGGAGAAGACACATTTGCGTCCGGATTGGCGTCGCCAGGCTGCGAGTCGTCCTCGCGATAGCTCGTATCATTGAGGCCCGTCTCCATCTCGTCGTCATACTCATCGACGATCTGCGTCCACTCCTCTCGATTGTCGACGCTCGTCCATTGCGAAATATTGTCGACCGAGATGTTGGTGTTGAAGTTGTTGACGGTGATGTTGGTGTTGACCTCGACGACATCTGCGACTTCTGTCCCGCGGTTCACGCCAAACAGGAAACTGGTGGCACTCACGGCAAGGGCGGCCCAAACGAGTCTGTCGACATCAACCGGCGTCGAAATCGGTTGATGCCGCACTGTGGCAAGCACGTCACCCGGTCGGATACCTTGCCGCGCGGCAATGCCATGGGGTGCAACAGCCAGGACATACACCCCGCGAAGTTTTGGCGGGATCTGGTAGCGGTGCCGAGAGGCGTGATTGATCGGTATCAGAACCGCATCAAGAGCCCGGGAGACGTAGGGTTTCGGCAGATCATACTTGCTGGCATGCGCAATATTGATCGTTTGCGGGACGGTTACGCTTACGACGGCCGTCATTTTCACTGACGTTGCCAATGCACGGGCGAACTGCACGATCAGTCTGGATTTTCGAAGACTTTGCATTTTGCACATCCTGCAGCTGATGATTGGAGTCGATCTCAGAGCCCCGGCGCCCCGGAGCGCTCACCAATCATTCTCCCCCTGCACCAACGGTCAGCGGCAATTTCCAGCGATCATCACCGTCGTTCCGTAACTTCCTCGGCAAAACACTTTGCCAGGTCTTGCGGCGCTCCGAGCTTCTTCGCCCAGGATACCAGTTCAGGTTTTTCCGACGGCTCGGCATAGCCGCCCCACACGTCGCGAAACTGCTTCTTTCCGTCGACTGTCTGGAAGAACATCACGCCGTCGTCGCTCACCGGCGTGGAGACGTAGGCGGCGCTCCAGCTGCCGCTCTCCATGATCGAGAAGAACTTTGCCTGAGCGGGCTTGAACTTATTGGTCATCGCCGAGACGACGAGAGGGGCATATTCCTGCTTGCGCGCCTTCGTCACTTCGACCTTTATACCGTCACAGGCGTTATTCGCAGCGAAAGCGGACGTCAGCGCCATTCCCAACCCCGCAAGGCCGACCATGACGATTTTGACACGTCGACGGATGAGACCGTTCAATTCAGACATGAGTGGCTATCCTCTTCGTTGTTCGCTGCAGGGGCCATTAATCGGAATCGTCGTCGTCTGATGAATTGTCATCGTCCGGTGTATCGACCTCGCAGCCGATGCCGCGGCAGCCTTGGTAGTTGCCTTGCGTATCGAAGTTCGGATTGCCTTCTTTGTCGTACTGCGGTCTGTCGTCGATGCTTTGATCCCCGTCATCAGGATCGTCGACTTTACATCCGAGCCCATGGCAGCCGATGTAACGGCCCCTGGTATCGAAGTTGGGATTGCCGTTCCTCTCGAACTGCGGCCGGTCGTCTATCTTCCGGCTCCCTTTATGGGACCGATCAACCAGGCAGCCCTTTCCGCGACAACCATCGTAGTCGTCGGTGGTACAACCGACGATCGCCATCAAAGCAGTGGCCAAGGCCGCACAGATTACGAGTTTCCATGATTCATTCCTCCGACTGGCTGGCGGCGGACATCGTCCATATCGGAAGGCCATTGCAGGCGGCGATCCTCGCTTTTGCCGCGAAGGCTGGCGCCAATCGGAGGAGGGCAAAGCTTCGCCGGCCATCAAACGAGAGCCAGGCTGTGGTCGATGCATTCGACGACTTAGCCGACGGTTGCCGTAATCTCTTACGTGGGAGGGAACGCTCCCAGCGGGGGCCGCCGCATTAGCGAGTGTCAATATTCCTCTCCATGCTTAGTGCCCCGTCCGCCCAAGCATGTTTCAACGATCCGCTGACGCGGCTGTGCTTCCAAGAAATGCATCCGAGTCAGCCTATGACAAGGACAAATCCCAATATCGCAGGATTGAATTTTGCAAATGCTTAATAATTCGGAATCAGCACGGGCTATCTTAGCAGATACTGAAATGTGACCGGTAGCAAGATTCCGGAATGCTTCCTTAGTTTTGTTCTCATTAAGCCGAGTTAGTACAAGTAATATTCTATGTTGTTGTGAATTTTGCGCCAGCTCTACAAAAACGGCGCGACGATACCACATCTTATACGATCGCCCTAATCGCGATCTATTGTGGTATTTTTTCGAACCCAGCCAACCATTGCGAGGGCCGAAAGAAACGCGCCCCTTTGCCCGACTTTTCAACGCTGCGGCGTGCCAAATAGGGGCGCAGCGGGGGCGCCGCGGCCGCGTTGTGAGCATCTTCCCAGTCGGATTGTCATCGGGTAGCGTGCAGGGGCGGCACGTGAAGGCGCTCTCTTTGGCGAATGCACTGCTGCAGCTTCAGCAGTTGCCCGTCAGAAGATGGGTCCGGTGCTTGCCGCGACAGATTGTTCCCGTCCCGGTTCATTTCAGCACCGAAGCGAGGGGAAGAGATGCACAACCGATTTCGGCAGTGCCTGCGGAAAGTGTCGCTGGCGGCATTGACGATGCTGGCGCTAAACATCCCGGTCCACGCGGCTGATCTCGTCATTGCAATGCCGAACTGGCCGTCGGGCCAGGCGACGGCAAACATCCTCAAGGTCAGCCTGAAAGAAAATTTCGGGCTCGATGCCGATGTGCGCGAGATGGGGACGCTGATTGCCTTTGCCGGTCTCAATTCGGGTGAGGTGGATATTCATCCCGAAATCTGGCTGCCCAATCTGGACAATCTGGTGAAGAAGTATGTGGACGGGGCCGGCACGGTGGCCATCAGCCCCATTGGAGTGCCGGCCTGGCAAGGCATTTGCGCGACGCGTGAGGCAGCCGACAAATTTGGAATTCACGACGTTTCCGACCTCAGCGATACGAAGAAAACCGCCGCGTTGGATACTGACGGCGACGGACGTGGCGAACTCTGGATCGGCGCTGAGGGTTGGTCCTCGACCGCTATCGAGCGCGTCCGCGCCAACAGCTATGGTTATGCCAAGACAATGACCTTGCTGGAGACGCCCGAGGATGCCGGAATGGCGGCTGTCGATGCCGCGGTCGCCACGGATCATCCAATGGTGTTTGCCTGCTACGCGCCGCACTATGTATTTGAGCTGCACGACATTGTCCGGCTTACCGAGCCGCCCTTTGATCCGGCAAAGTGGAAGATCGTACTGCCGTCAGAGGACCCGCTCTGGGTCTCGAAGTCCAGCGCGCCGGTATCATGGGATACCGCACATTTCCATATCGCCTACGCCACCTCGCTGCGCAAAAAATATCCGAAGGTGGTGGCGTTCCTGGAACGGTTCGAGCTGAAGCCCGAGGAAATCACCAAGATGAGTTATGCGCTCCAGGTAGAGCGTCAGGATCCTTACGAATACGCCAAACAATGGGTTGCCGCACAAGGCGCACGGGTGCACGGGTGGGCAAATCCATGAGCGGAAATCCTATGTTCGCGGAACGCGGCACCGTCCGGCGGCGCTCCCTCACGGCAATCGTCGCCGCGGCGTTCGGTCTTGTCGCGGTGGCGGCGCTGGCTGCGGGAACACAGGTTTTCGACCCGAAAAGCCACAAATGGGTGGACTACGATCGCACCAAGGCGCGCAAATACTACGCCGCGCATAATGAGGTGCCCGAGGCATTTCGTCCGCAGATGGTCAAATTCCGCACCGCGGAAGTGCCAGGCACGATCATCATCGATGGCAATCAGCACTTTCTCTATCTTGTGCAGCCGGGTCAGCGGGCCATGCGCTACGGCATCGGCGTGGGCCGGGAAGGGTTTGGATGGGCCGGCATCGTGCGCGTCGGCCGCATGGCGGAGTGGCCGACCTGGACACCTCCGGCCGAAATGGTCGCTCGCGATCCGAAGGCGGTGAAATACGCTGGAGGCATGGAGGGAGGGCCCGACAACCCGCTCGGCGCAAGGGCGCTCTATCTCTATGAGCGCGACCAGGACACGATCTACCGGATCCACGGTACCCCGGAGCCTTGGACGATCGGGCTCGACGTGTCATCGGGGTGCATCCGTATGAGGAACGACGACATCGTCGATCTCGCATCCCGCGTCAAGGTTGGGGCCAAGGTCATCGTTCTCATGCAGGGGGCCGCCCTCTACAAAGGTGTATGAAGCGGCATTCGGAGAGGGACAAGCAATGTCGGGAAAAAATGCAGTGAGAACTTCGATCCGGGGGACAGCAATCGGATTCCTGGCTGGAGCCGTTAGCGCTTGTGTCAGCACGCCACCGCCGCCGCCTCAGGACCAGATGTCCAGGACCAAGGTCGAGACGGCCCCGGCGGACCTTCAACTGCTTTGCGCCAATGCGGTCGCCAAGGCGAGCGGTGTCGACAGCACGAAGATACTTCCGGTTTCATCGAGCAAGCTCGATTCCAAGACCTATCAGGTCGAACTCGATGCCAGTGGCAAGAAGACAAGCTGCCTCGTGGATACCGACGGCAACGTCAAATCGGTTGAGCCCGTCTGATCCGCTCTGGTTGACGAATTCGCAACCAACCTGACGATGCGCCCTGGCTGCAGACATGACGATGTTTGGGGCGGCCAGCCGCGATGAGCGGTTTGGAGAGCCTGGCAAACCGCGCGCCTGCCTCACCCCAGCCCGATCCGCTTGGCGCCTTGCCGGAACAGCGCCTCGGCGTCCGGCTCGAAGCGGAACGTGCCGATGAAATCGTCGGCGCAGTAGTTCGGCAGCATCTTGCGCAGCGCAGCGGCGAAACTTCGTGCCTCGTCCAGCCGCCCCGCCAGCGCAAGGCAATGCGCGGCAATCGCGAGGATGATGGCGTGGGCGTTGGGACGCGCGGCTGCTTTCAGCGCCCATTCGGCGGCTTCGTCGAACTGGCCGAGCCGGACATGCGACATCGCCCTGGCGCCCAGCATACCGAACAGCAGCGGATCGAAGGGGCTCAGATGCCTGGAATGGTCGGATGAGCCGATCGCAGCCTGCGGGTCGCCGGACTGCGAATGGACGAAAGATAGCGCATAGTGGCCGAGCGCGAAATTCGGGCTGAGGTCTACGGCGCGTTCCAGCTCGATGAGGGAGCCGTCCTGCTCGCCGCGCAGCCACAGCGCCCGCCCCATGGCCCAGTGAGCGGCCGGATTGTGATCGTCGACGAGCAGGCTCTGGCCGGCTGCCTCGAAGGCCAGGGCGCTTTCGTGGTCGCGGTCGCCCCAGCGCTGGAAGGCATTTTGCCAATGGGTGAAGGAGAGGCCGGCATAGGTGCGGGCGAACGTCGGATCGAGCTTCAAGGCTATGTCGAAGAAATGCCGGGCCTGCTCGTTTTCCGCGCGGGTGAAGCGATACATGTGCCAGAGACCGCGGTGGTAGGCTTCCCAGGCGTTGAGCGAATTGGGCGCCTTCAACATGGCGCGGTTGCGCTCGACCGTCTCGATCTCGGCCGAGATCGACGAGACGATGCTGTTGCCGATGTCGTCGAGCACGGCAAAGATGTCGTTCGGCTTGCGCTCGAACGTCTCGGCCCAGACGATCCTGGCCGTGCGCACTTCGACCAGCTCGACCGCGACGGTGACGCGGCCGGCCTGGCTGCGTACCGTGCCGGTGGCGACATAATCGACATTGAGCCGACGGCCGGCATCCTCCGGCCCAATGTTTTTTTCGGCGAGCGCAAACACCGAACCGCGCGCGATGACGAAGAAATCCCTGAGCTTGGCCAGGCGGGTGATGATATCGTGGGTCAGGCCATCGGCGATGCCTCCGCGTGGGCCGCCGTCAGCCGTCTCTTCGGCAAACGGCATCACCGCAAGCGAAGCCTTCTGCGATGCAGCAGTGTCGGAATTGGGAAGCACAATTGACGCGTGAGGGGCCGCGGGTACGAGTGACGGTCGCGCCCAGAGCGTAGCGGCAGGTCGTTCGTTGCGGATCGTGCGCCATGCCTCACGAACGGGTCCGAAATCCAGATCCTCCGAAGCAAACAGCTGCGCTGCGGAAGCGAGATGTTCCTCGCAGGCGTCAAACTGGCCGCGCTGCGCCAGCCCTTTCAGAAGAGCCACATGCGCGCGCCCGTCGAACGGAGCGAGTTCCAGCCATTTGTCCAGATGCGAAGACAATCTGTCGGCATCCACCGGAAGCTTGTTGACGAGATGTTCCAGGATTGCGGCGTGCCAAGAGCCGAAGCGGCGGCGCTGGGCGATCAGCCAGCTGTTGAAATGCGGGCTGCGGTCGATCTCCAGCCCATCGAGAAAGTCGCCGGCGAACATTCCGGAAAGAGCCTGCAGCCGCTCTAGACCGAGCGTCTCAACGCCCTTGGCGGCGGCCGAGGCTATGTCGACAGCGTCGACGGAAGCACCTCTCAGATCAAGCGCGATCGTGTCGCCTGGTGTCTCGACCCTGCGATGATGCGGTTCATCGAGGATGCCTCTAAGCTTGCTCAGGCACCAGCGAAGCTCGCCGCGCGGGTCGTTCGGCACATCCCACAAAAGCTCGCAGAGGCGGCTGCGGCCGACCGGATGCGGCGCCAGCGCCAGATAGGCGAGCAGCGCACACAGCTTGCGCGATTTTGGGAGCTGGATGATGATGCCGTTGCGTGCGATCGTCAGCGGTCCGAGCAGACGCACGGAAAAGCCGGCCACCTCGCCGTGGAGGCTCGATCGGGCGGATTCCACGAGCGTTTCCACGCCTGCTCCCACGCTGGCCAGTCGGCCTTTGTTTTATCACCAAACGCGACACGGTGCATCCGGCAACGAATTCCCGCTCCGGATGCTGGCATTGCCGGAGGCAAATGTAGCGCGGCAAGGTCTCGAAACCTCGCCGCCCAAGCCACCGGTCTGTAACCGGCCCGTGACGACAAGAGACAACGACAAGGCGAGGAGATCGACATGTTGCATCAACAGAAAATCAGAACCACCGCCGGGCGCGGCCGTCTGTTCGACAGCATTCTCGACACGGTCGGCGATACGCCGGTGATCCGCATCAATAATCTCGGACCGGACCATGCCACGATCTATGTGAAGGCCGAGTTCTTCAATCCCGCCGCCTCGGTGAAGGACCGGCTGGCGCTCAACATCATCGAGGAAGGCGAGCTCAGCGGCGCTCTAAAGCCTGGCCAGACCGTGGTCGAGGCGACCAGCGGCAACACCGGCATCGGCCTTGCCATGGTCTGCGCCCAGAAGGGCTATCCGCTGGTGGTGACGATGGCCGACAGTTTTTCCATCGAACGCCGCAAGCTGATGCGCATGCTGGGCGCCAAGGTGGTGCTGACGCCGCGCGCCCAGAAGGGTTTCGGCATGTACAAGAAGGCGGTGGAGCTCGCCGAAGCCAATGGCTGGTTCCTGGCCCGCCAGTTCGAAACCAAGGCCAACGCCGCCATTCACGAAGCGACGACGGCGCGCGAGATCATCAACGATTTCGCCGGCTCGCGGCTCGACTGCTTCGTCACCGGCTACGGCACGGGCGGCACCGTCGCCGGCGTCGGACGCGTGCTGCGCCGCGAGCGGCCGGAGACCCGGATCGTGCTCGCCGAACCGGCCAATGCGCAGCTTATCGGCAGCGGCAAGCCGCAGCAGCGCGGCACCGGCGGCGCGCCTGCCGCCAGCCATCCGGCGTTCGAGCCGCATCCGATCCAGGGCTGGACGCCCGACTTCATTCCGGACGTGCTGCAGGAGGCGATAGACGCAAGCCTCTATGACGAGGTGGTGCCGATTGCCGGGCCCGAGGGCATGAAATGGGCCAAGGCGCTGGCGCAGAAGGAAGGGATTTTCACCGGCATCTCCGGCGGAGCGACCTTCGCGGTGGCGCGGCAGATCGCGGAAAAGGCGGCGCCCGGCTCGGTGATCCTGTGCATGCTGCCCGATACTGGCGAACGCTACATGACGACACCGCTGTTCGACGGCATCGAGGCGGAGATGGACGCCGAGGAGACTGCGCTTTCGCAGTCGACGCCCGGCTGCCAGTTTCCGGCGTGACGGCGGCATATCGGGAGCGACCTGCATGGACACGCCGTCTGGATTGCCCGCCACGACCGCCGAGGAAACGCTTGACCCCTCGGACTGGGGAGATGTGCAGGTCCTGTCGCATCGGGTCGTCGACGATGCCGTCGCCTACCTGCGCGATGTCAGAGAGCGGCCGGTGTGGCAGGAGATGCCTGGAGATGTGAGGGAGTTCTTCACCGCGTCCCTGCCGCAATCGCCAACGCCGCTGGCCGATGTCTATGGCGACGTTGTCAAGAAGCTGATGGCCTATCCAATGGGCAATATCCATCCGCGCTTCTGGGCCTGGTACATGGGGTCGAGCAATTTCACCGGGGCGCTCGGTGATTTCCTGGCGGCGATCCAGGGCTCCAACCTCGGCGGCGGCAACCACGCCGCCGCCTTGATGGACGGCCAGGTCGTCGATTGGCTGAAGCAGATGCTGGGCTTTCCGCAATCGGCCAGCGGCACGCTGGTCAGCGGCGGCTCGATGGCCAACATCATCGGGCTGACCGTGGCGCGCAACGCCAAGGCCGGCATCGACATACGCGAGCACGGCGTTGCCGGCATCGACAAGCCGCTGCGTTTCTACGGCTCCGACCAGCTTCACTCCTGTCACCGCAAGGCGATGGAAGTGCTCGGCCTCGGCAACCGGGCGCTGCGTCGCATCCCGAGCGATGCCGGGCTGCGGATCGACATCGCTGCGTTGCGGGCGGCGATCGCCGAGGACCGCGACGCCGGCTTCAAGCCGGCCTGCGTAATCGGTACGGCCGGCACGGTGAACACCGGCGCAATCGACGATCTGCAAGCGCTGGCTGACCTGGCGGCAAAAGAGGATCTGTGGTTTCACGTCGATGGCTGCATCGGCGCCTTGCTTGCGATTGCGCCAGACAATTCGCATCGCGTTGCCGGCATCGAGCACGCCCACTCGATCGCGCTCGATCCGCATAAATGGCTGCACGCGCCATTCGAGGTCGGCTGCGCGCTGATCCGGGATGCCTCCGTGCATCGCGGCACGTTCGCGGTGACGCCGGAATATCTGGAATCGACGCCGCGCGGCCTGGCCTCCGGCCAATGGCTGCACGATTACGGCCTGCAGACGACGCGCGGCTTTCGCGCTCTGAAGGTGTGGATGGCGTTGCGAGAGCACGGCATCGAAAAGTTCGGCCGGCTGATCGACCAGAACATCGCGCAAGGGCATTATCTCGGCGCGCTGATCGCGGCCGAACCGGCACTCGAACTGGTAGCGCCGGTGAGCATCAACATCGTCTGCTTTCGCTACCGCGCGGACGGACTGGGCGGGGAGCGCCTGAAAGCGCTCAATACCGAGATCATGCTGAGGCTGCAGGAAGAAGGCATCGCCGCCATTTCCGACACGACGGTGCATGGCCAGCATAGCCTCAGGGTGGCGATCAACAACCACCGCACCCGGCGCGACGATCTGGACCTGCTGGTGCGGGAGACCGTGCGGCTTGGACTGGAGATTTCAAGGCCTGGCGTGGCTCTTCCTTCTCGCCTTGTGGGAGAAGGTGGACGCGAAGCGGCCGGATGAGGGGTGTTCCAGCTTGATACTGACGGCACTCCGTCCGCACCCCTCAACCGTCTTGGCGCTGCGCGCCAATCCACCTTCTCCCACAAGGGGAGAAGGTGGAAGGAGCGGCGCTGGCCCCGACAATTGGTCGTCTGCAAGGCTACGCCTCGAGCCAAACCTTCTCGAAATGCTGCTCGAGCGACTGGTGCTGCTCGCAGCCATGCACGCCCTTGCGGTAGGTGCGGTAGACCGAGCGCCAGTAGGGCTGGATGATGACGCCGGAATCGCGCAGATTCTGTTCGATCTTGGCCATGAGCTCCTTGCGGGCGCCGGGATCGGGCATCGCCAGCGCCTTGTCGAGCAGACTGTCGAATTCCGGATCGGCGTAGGCGCTCTCGTTCCACGCGGCGCCAGACTTATAAGCGAGCGCCAGCACCTGGACGCCGAGCGGCCGGCCGAGCCATTCCGTGCAGGAGAAAGGATATTTGCTCCAGTCGTTCCAGAAGGTCGCGGCCGGCAGCACGGTGCGCTTGATCTTCAGCCCGGCCTCGCGCATCTGCGCGGCGATGGCGTCGCCGGTGCTCTTCTGCCAGTCGACGTCGACCGAGATGAGTTCGTATTCGTGGTCGGCCTTGCTGGCCTCGGCGAGCAGGGCCTTGGCTTGATCAATGTTGCGGAGGGCCGGGCCGATATCGGCATATTCGGGATGCATCGGCCCGACATGATGGTTCTCGGCAGGCTTGCCGCGGTTGTCCATGCCGATCTTCAGCACGGCGGCATTGTCGACGGCAAGTTGGGCGGCGCGCCGCACCTTGATGTCGTCATAGGGCGGGTTGCCGACGTTGAAACGCGCCACGATGGTCGAACCGGTGGCGATCTCGGAATTGCTCAGGCCCATGGACTCGGTCTGCGCAACCGTATCGGAGGCGGTTTCGTGGTCGGTGTCGATCTCGCCCGATTCGAAGGCCGACAGCATGGCGTTGGGGTCGGAGCCGTAGTCGACCCATTTGATGCCGTCGAGGTAGAACTCGCCCTTCCACCATGGCTTGTCCTTGCGGCGGACTTCGGCGCCGACCTCGGCGTCCCATGCCACGAGTTCGCAAGGCCCGGTGGTGATCGCCAATGCCTTCAGCGGATCGCCGTCGCCTTCATAGCTGCGGTGCATGATCAGCGCCGGATAGTCGGCCATGCCGGCGATCAGCGAAATGTCGGGCTTGGGCAAATTGAGCCGGACGGTGAAATCGTCGACGCGCTCGATGCCGCCGTCGACGGCCTTCTTGGTATCGGCGTTGACCAGTGCGCCCATGCGCGCGGCCACCGAATTGCCGGCGACGGACGCATCGCACCAGCGCGTCAGATTGTGGATCACGTCGTCGGCGTTGAAGGTGTCGCCGTTCGACCAGGTGATGCCCTTGCGGACATGCAGCGTCAGCACGCGGGCGTCGTCGCTGGTTTCCCAGCTCTCGAGCAGCCATGGCTCGAAGGTGAAGTCGCGCTTCCAGCGCACCAAATATTCGTTGCACTGGCGGGCGACGTTGGACATCTCGACGCCGTCGAAGGTGCGCGGATCCTTCCAGCCCTTGACGTTCATGGCGACGCGCAAGATGCCGCCGCGCTTCGGCTCCTCGGCCCTGGCCGGTGACGGCGCAAGCCCGCCGAGCGCCAGCGCGCCGGTAGCGCTGACGCCGAGCGCAGCCATGGTGGCGAGATATTCGCGCCGGTTCATCTGGCCTTTCTTGAAGCCATCGGCGACGGGCTCGGCCTGCGGATGCAGTTTTCGATCGGTCAGCATGAACTTCATTGTCGTCATTCCCCTGTTGTTGGGCACCTCTGCCGATCGCCAAACGCGGGGGACGGATGCGATCGCCGGAGCGCCATTGCCTCGGGGATGATAGGGCGAGCTCCCGTGGGGGAGTGTTCGGACTTCCGCAGTTCTTGTGCGCTGTTCCGCAAACGGAAGGTCCCCCTCACCCGGATTGCCAACCGAATTGCGAAGGGCAATTCGGGGCAATCCGACCTCTCCCCCGGGGGGAGACGAGGTCGCCAGCGTTGATGCCAGCCTCTTCTCCCCAGCGGGGAGAAGGTGGACGCGAAGCGGCCGGATGAGGGGGCCTTCGCAACCTCAGTAAGGCCAGTCGCCTTTGCCGAGCGCGGCGATGGCCGCAATGATGCGCCCGAAGGCTTCGCCGGCTCGCGGCACGGTCTTGCGGGCGCGTAGAAAGCTATGCACGAGGCGCGGCTCCTCATGCCACCAGGCGCGACCGGCGGCGGCGAGGATGCGGTCGCGATAGGCCTCGCCTTCCGAGGACAGCGGGTCGCATTGCGCGGTGACGATGACCGTCGGCGGCAGCCCGGAGAAGTCGGTGTCGCTGAGCGGCGAAAAGGTCGGGTCGTCCTGCGACTGTCCCTTCGCCGACCGGATCTGGCGATAGAACTCGATGTCGCGCAACGTCAGCAGCGGCGCTTCGGCGTGCTCGACACAGGACCCGGCGCTCTCTTTGCCAACTGGTTCCGGGCCGCCGAGCTCGGGATAGATCAGCACCTGGCCGATCGCATGGCGAGGATGGCGGCGTGTCGCCTGTGCCACCGCAGCGGCCAGATTGCCGCCGGCGCTTTCGCCGCAGAGCACTATCGGCAGGCCGGCCGTCGCCGTCGCCCATTCGAATACGGCCAGCGCATCGTCGAAGGCGGCCGGATGCAGATGCTCGGGCGCCAGCCGGTAATCGGCGGACAGCACGGCAAAGCCGGTGCCGGCGCATATCTCGGCGCAGATGTCGTCATGGCTGTCGAGCCCGCCAAGGACGAAGCCGCCGCCGTGATAATAGACAACCATCGCTTGCGGCGCCGTGCCCGCCATCTGGTAACGCCGGACCGAGATCGCACGGTCGCCGGCAGGAACCGCGCTGTCGCTGGCCTTGACGCCGGGTGGATAGGGCTCGCGAAACGCCCGGCACGTGGCATCATAGACCGCCCGCTGCCTGTCGATCGGCATGTAGACGATTTCGGGCGGATACCACTCGTTGACCCGATCGATATAGGCCCACAGCTCCGGATCGAGCAGCGTTTGGTATTTTCCGCGCCCTCTCGTTCCGGGTCGCTCGGCCTCGGTGATCATCGCTGCGCGATCCCGCTCAGAGCTCGGCGTAGAGCCGGGCAGCATTTTCATAGCTGAAGCGCAGCGGCACCGAGCCCTCGACCTGCCAGGCTTCGACCGTCTCGCCTGCCAGCAGCAGGCAGGCGCCGTCGGTGGTGGTGACGGCACCGCCATAGAGCCGGTTGGCAAGGTTGAGGATGGCCGTCTGGTGCATCGCCGTGCTGCCGCTGCCGCAGGCATCCTTGACCAGCAGCACTCGAAACCCAAGCGCCACCGCATCCTTGACGGTGGCATCGATGCAGGCCTCGGTCCAGACGCCGGCAACGACCAGCCACTCGATGCCGTCGGCCTTCAGCCGCTCGGCGGCAGGCCCCGCGCGGAAGGCGCTGGCATCGGTCTTGACCAGCATCATCTCGCCTGTCGCCGGGCCCACTTCCGCGCAGATCGCAGTCAGCGGATCGTCCTTGTCGGAAAACGCCGACTTGCCGCTGGCCTCGACCGGGTGGAACGGCCGCGCCGTGGCGAGATCGACGATATAGGCCCAGTGGTAAAGGGGCACATTGTTGGCCCGCGCCGCCTCCTGCAGCCGCTGGACGTTGGCGAGGATGTCGCCATAGCCTTCGACCAGATAGCGCTTGTCCCGCCGATGCTCCTCCTGGAGATCGATGAACACCGCCGCCACCTTGCCGCGCTTGATCGAGATCGGGCTTTTCATGCAAAACTGCCTGTCAACACTCAAACATGCCTGTCAAGGAAATCATCCTCATAGGGGAAGCGCGACAGGAGCTCGGTGCCGGTCTCGGTGATCAGGATCTCGTCTTCCAGCTTGACGCCCTCGCGGCCGCCCTTCTCGCCGATATAGCTTTCGACGCTGACCACCATGCCGGGCACGATGTCACCGTCGCGGCCATAGGTCTCGTAGTCCATGGCGTGCGCTATGAACGGCGTTTCGCCATGCATGCCGACGCCGTGCATGACCGAGGTATAACGCTGGTCGACGAAGCGGTCCGGTATCTTCCAGGCCCTTTCGGCAATCGCGCGAAACGCCATGCCCGGCTTGACGACCCCGATATTGTGCTGAACCTGGTCGTGCGCCATGCGGTAGAGCGACTTCTGATAGTCCGTCGGCTTGCCCGGTCCGCAACGGAAGGTGCGCGAAAAGTCCGAATAATAGCCGTAGCAGCCGATCGTATCGGTATCGAGCGCCAAGAGTTCGCCCGGCCTGATCTTGCGGCCGCTCGCCTCGTTGAACCACGGATTGGTGCGCTGGCCCGAGGTCAGCAGCCGGGTCTCGATGAACTCGCCGCCTTGCCGGATCACCTCACCATACATGATGGCGAACAGCTCGTTTTCGGAAACGCCAGGCTTGATCGCCTCGCGCACCGCATAGACCGCAGCCTCGGCACCAGCCATCGACACCTGCAGGCATTTTACTTCCTCGGGCGTCTTGACCGCGCGCACCGCCAAAATCTCGCCCTGGCAATCCCGCACCTCGCAGCCGCGCTTTTCCAGCGCCAGTGCCTGCAGATGGCTGCAGCGGTCAAGGCCGAGCTTCATCGAGCCGCCGCCATGCGCCTTGAGCAATTCGGCGATCTCATCGGCGAACGGGCCGGCGGTCTCGTCGTCGCGGCCTGACACCGATGACCAGACCAGCTTGGACGGACGCGCCTCGTCGATCGTGTCGAGCACCATCGAGACATGGTAGCTCTGCGGATATTCGAACAACACGATCGGCCCTTCGGTGGGGATGAAGAAGTAGCGCGTCGAGTTGCGCAGGAAATAGCCGAACATGTTGCGCGAGCCGGTGGCGTAGCGCTGGTTGTTGGGGTCGAACAAAACGACGCCGCCATAGCCGGCCTCGCGCATCCAGGCGCGCAGCCTGGCCAGCCGGCCCTTGCGCAGCGCGTCGGCGTCGATGAAGGACGGCTCGGTGTCCGACAGCCACATGCCGCCGGCCGGATCCGCCGCCGCCGGATGGCGCATGCGGTCCTTGAAGTCGACATCCTCGGTGCTGTCGGGGTCAAAAACGACGATGCTCATGGGTGCCTCCTGGAAGCGGCGAGGATGGGCTATGCGCCGCGTAGAGGCTGTGCGAGATGCCGCATATGTTGTGCCGGATGCCGCAGCCCCGACGCGCCGGCGATCCTTCGCGCCCCTCTCTGTCCTGCCGGACATCTCCCCCCACGAGGGGGGAGATCGGCAGCTTCGCCGATGGCGCTACTCTCGCGATGTTGGCAATTGGCGAAAGCGGAGGCGACGGCCAATCTCCCCCCTTTGTGGGGGAGAGTGGGCGGGAACTCGGCGCAGTTAAAACACCTAAGACCGCCGCATCACCTTCGGCGCATGGCCATGCTCCTCCCGAAACGCCCGCGCAAAGCTCGACATCGAGGCAAAGCCGCAGGCCAGCGCGACGTCGCGCACCATCAGCGTCGAATGCGCCAAGAGGTCGGCGGCACGCTTCAGCCGCAGGCGGCGGTAATAGCTGTTGGGCGAGATACTGAGTTCGGAGCGGAAATTGCGTTCGAGCTTATCGGAGGAGACACCAAGTCGCCCCGCCAGTTCCGCCATGCCGAGCCGCTCCTCCACCGCATCCTCCATGATGGCGATGGCCGACAGCACCAGTTCGTTCTGCACGCCGGTCCGCAGCCTGAGCGGCATCAGCTTGCGGTCGACGCTGGAGCGTAGCGGGCTGTGCACAAACCATTCGGCGACGCCGGCGGCCAGTTCGGCGCCATAATCGCTGGTGATGATCTCCAGCATCATGTCGAGGCTGCCGACGCCACCGGCCGAAGTGAAGAGCTTGCGGTCGATGACATAGAGATCGCGCCTCAGCTCGATATCCGGAAACGCTTCGGTGAAGGCAGCCTGGCTGGTCCAGTGCAAGGTGCAGGCATGACCGTCGAGCAGGCCGGCCCGAGCCAGGAAGAAGGCGGCATCCGCCACCGCACCGATATGGGCGCCGTCGCGCAGGCTCCTGCGGATCCAGCTCACCGCATCGTGCGCGACGAGATGATCGGCATCGCCGCCCGAGCAGACGACGACGCGATCGACCTTCGGCGCGTCATGGGCGGCAAAGCCGGGCTGGATGACGACGCCGTTCGAGGCCTCCACCGGGCCTTCGGCGGCGCCGACGATGATCCAGCGATAGCAGTCCCGCTTGGCCAGCACGTTGGCGGCGCGGAGCGGCTCGATCACCGAGCTGAACGCCATCATCGGAAAGCCTGGGAAGACCAGGATGGCAAAGGTTAGGGGGGTGTCGCTTGCCGTCGGTTGGTTGCGTTGTCGGTTGTTCATAGCTTATGGAGCCAAAAGGATCGGGACGCTACAATTCAGGCAGATGCGCCCTGGGTCAACGGAATAGCGTGCAAGCTTGGGGGTGCGACGCAGAACAATTGCCGCTTGTCGGCGATCCCTCACGCCCCCCTCTGTCCTGCCGGACGTCTCCCCTTCGCCGTCCCGTCCGTTTCAGCGTTGGAGATTGGCGAAAGCGCAAGATAATGGCCAATCTCCCCCCTCGTGGGGAGATTCCCGGTAGGGCAGAGGGGGCGCCGTCCCGCCGACGTCTCGCTATCCGGCTCAACTGGCCAGCGCCTGATCCAGATCCGCGATCAGATCGTCGCCGTCCTCGATCCCGGCCGACAACCGCACCAGCGAATCCGAAATCCCGATCTCGGCGCGTTTTTTCGCCGGGATCGAGCCGTGCGTCATCAGCGCCGGGTGCTCGATCAGGCTTTCGACGCCGCCGAGGCTTTCGGCCAGCGTGAACAGTTGCGTATGTTCGAGGAAGCGTTTGGTGCCGGCGAGGTCGCGGTCGAGCTCGACCGTGATCATGCCGCCGAAGGCGTGCATCTGCCGCCTGGCGATGGCGTGCTGCGGGTGGCTGGGCAGGCCGGGATAGATGACACGGCGGATGTCGGGACGGCTTTCCAGCCAGTGCGCGATCTTCTGCCCGTTCGACGAATGACGCTCCATCCTCAGCGCCAGCGTCTTCAGTCCGCGCAGCGCCAGGAAACTGTCGAACGGCCCTGAAATGGCGCCGATGGCGTTCTGCAGGAATTTCAGCCGGTCGGCGAGATCCTTGTTGTCGCCGACCACGGCGACGCCGCCGACCATGTCGGAATGGCCGTTGAGGTATTTCGTCGTCGAATGGACCACGATGTCGATGCCGAGCTCCAGCGGCCGCTGCAGATAGGGGCTGCAGAAAGTGTTGTCGGCGACTGAGAGCACGCCTTTGCGCCTGGCAAGTGCCGCGACGCCTTCGAGGTCGACGACACGCAGCAGCGGGTTGGTCGGCGTCTCGACCCAGAGCAGTTTGGTTTCCGGGCGGATCGCCGCCTCGACCGCGGCAAGGTCGGTGAAGTCGACGAAGTCGACCTGCAAATTGGCCGAGCGCTTGCGCACCCGTTCCAGCAGCCGGAACGTGCCGCCATAGATGTCGTCGGTGGCGACGATATGCGCGCCTGAATCGAGCAATTCGAAAATGGTTGCGATCGCCGCCAGCCCCGAAGCGAAGGCGAAGGCGGCTGTGCCGCTTTCGAGGTCGGCCACCGCGCGCTCGAAGGCGAAGCGGGTCGGGTTCTGGCTGCGGGCATATTCAAAGCCCTTGTGCACGCCCGGGCTCTGCTGACCGTAGGTCGAAGTGGCATAGATCGGTACCATCACCGCGCCCGTCGTCGGGTCGTGGCTCTGGCCGCCATGGATGGTGCGCGTCGAAAAGGCGAGGCGGTTTTTGCCCGATACGGTGGCTTTGACGGTCATCGGGCGCGCCTCAGATGGTTGATCAGGTCGATGCGTGTTATCAGGCCGATGAATTCGTCGCCATCGAAGACGATGGCGACCTCGTTGCGATCGAAGACCGGCAGCAACGCGTCCAGCGTCTGGCTGGCTTCCAGCGTGTGCAGGGTAGAGGTCATAGCCGTACTGACCGGGGCCTTGAAGCGGTCCCAGCGGCTGTCATAGGGGCCTTCGACCTTGGCGAGGATATCGCTTTCGTCGATGATGCCGACGAGCTTGCCCTCGTCCAGCACCGGCAGCTGCGAGACATCCGATCGGCGCATGCGGCCATAGGCGTTGAGCAGGCTTTCGTCCGGGCCGACGGACACGACATCGCCGGTGCGGAGCGTGCGCATGACCAGGTCCCGCAGATCGCCATGCTGCTCCTGCTCGGCCAGGCCCTGCTCGACCAGCCAGAAATCGTCGAAGACTTTCGACAGGTACTTGTTGCCGCTGTCGCAGACGAAGGTACCGACGCGCTTCGGCACGGTCTGCTCGCGGCAATAGCGAAGCGCTGCCGAAAGCAGCGTACCGGACGACGAGCCGGCGAGAATGCCTTCCTTCGAAAGCAGGTCGCGCACCGCAAGCATGCTCTGCTTGTCGGGGATGGAATAGGCCTTCCTGACCAGCGACAGATCGGCATTGGGCGGCACGAAATCCTCGCCGATGCCTTCGACGGTCCAGCTTCCGGCCTCTACCATCTTGCCGGTCTTGATCAACGGTGCCAGCACCGAGCCGACCGGATCGGCCAAAATCATCTCGGTCTTCGGCGAGACTTTCGCAAAATAGCGGCCAAGCCCGGTCAGCGTGCCGCCGGAGCCGACGCCGACGACCACCGCATCGACATCGCCTCCGAGCTGTTGAAAGATTTCCGGCCCGGTCGTGGTTTCGTGGGCCAGCGGATTGGCCGGGTTGGCAAACTGGTTGGCGTAGAAGGCGCCGGGCAACTCGGCGGCGATCTTTTCGGCCATGTCCTGATAATATTCGGCATGGCCCTTGCCGACATCGGAACGCGTCATGCGCACTTCCGCGCCGAGCGCCCTCAGATGCTGGATTTTTTCGCGCGACATCTTGTCGGGCACGACGAGGATGATGCGGTAGCCCTTGGGGATGCCGACCTGGGCGAGACCAAGACCGGTATTGCCGGCGGTCGCCTCCACGATCGTCCCGCCGCGTTTCAGTTTGCCCTGTTTTTCGGCGGCGGCAATCATCGACAGCGCGATGCGGTCCTTGATCGAGCCACCGGGATTCTGGCTTTCGAGCTTGATGAACAGCCGGCACTTGCCGATGTCGAATTTGGTCAGCTCGACGACCGGTGTCTGCCCGATCAGGTCGAGAACCGAGGCATAGGGCGGGCGCAGGCGGGACGATGCATCGTCTGGTGCCACGATCTTGTGCTTGCTCATGTCAGATGCTCCGTTGCCAGAATGAGCAACCGCCCTGGAAGACGGCAACCTACCGTCTTTTCCAGCCGTTTGCAGTTGGAAAGAAGATAGATCGTGCCAATCCGGCCGCCAGCAGGGGAATGGAATTTCGCGAAAGCTTCGCCGGCCTGCAGGCAGGCAAAAGATTTGCAGAACCCGCTTAGGGTTCAGGCGATCGCCGCCTGGGCTTCGGTCTCGATCAGAAAATCCGGATTACCGAGGCCGGCGACGCGCAGCACCTTGATGATCGGCGGCGCGCCACGGTTTGCCCAGAAGGCCATCCAGGCGCCGAAGGCCGGCCCTATGTCCAGGTCGCCGGCGATATAGACCGAGAGGCTGACGAGGTCTTCAGGCTCTGCCCCACCGGCTTCGAGCACCTTTGCCAGGTTGGAAAGCGCCTGAGCGGCCTGTGCAGGGAGATCGTCCCTGGCGACGATCCGGCCTTGCGCGTCGACGCCATTCTGGCCGCCGACCAGCACGATGCGCGCGGATGCCGGCAGCGACACGCCTTGCGAATAGGCCGGATTGCTGTGCATGCCCTCGGGGTTCAGCCTTTCGATGTCACCGCGCTTTTCCTCCTCAGCGAAAATTATCCCGCGGCCGCCCGGCCGCCCATAGGGATCGCGCGGCACAGAACGGCAATCGTGCGGCCGTTTCAACGCACCATCTCGTTCGTTGCGGCTGCCGATTCCGCCATGCTACCCGGCGCTGGGCGAACAGCAATGCAAGGAACGGCCGATGAAGATTCTTGCCTATGACAATTTCAGGCCCGGCGTCACGCTCGACGATTTGCGGCCTTATCTGCGCGACGAAGTGTCGAATGTCTGGCGGCTCTGGAAGGCGGGGATCGTGCGCGAGAACTATGCGCGCGGCGATATTGGCGGCGTCATCATCGTCTTCGAGCTCGACAGCGTCGCGGAAGCGAGGCGATACACCGAGGACTTCCCGCTGTCCAAGGCCGGGCTGCTGGAATGGCACTTCATCGCCTTCGACGCGCCATTGCCGCTGGAATTCCTGTTCGATCCGACGGTCGATATCGCCAAGCCATGGGACCGGACTGCGGCATGATCCGGGCGAGCGACGGGATCGAAATCCCGGCCAGCCTGGCTGAGTGGTGCGATCCGCGCCGCACGGCGCTGGTGGTCTACGACATGCAGGTCGGCATCTGCCGGCAGGTGGCCGGCGCCGCCACCATCGTCGAGCGCACCGGCACGGTGCTGGAAGCGGCGCGCATGGCCGGAATGCGGGTGGCGTTCACGCGCCATCTGTCGCTGCCGCGCAAATGGATGGGCGCGACGCAGCTGCGCACCGCCATGAACTGGCAGCGGCGCGACAGCCCCGACACGGTTGAGCCGTGGTTCCCGCGCGACGCCGAAGCGACGCGGATCGTGCCCGAGCTGGAACCCCGCGATGACGAGGCGGTGTTCGACAAGCTCACGATGTCGGCCTTCGATTCCACCGCGCTCGGCTTTGCCTTGCGCGATTGCGGCGTGCGCACGATAGCGCTCGCTGGCATCGCCATGGAGATCGGCATCGAGCCGACCGTTCGCCAGGCGACCGACAATGGCTTTGTCGCCGTGGTAATCGACGACGCCTGTGGCTTCGGCAACCGCGAAGCGCGCGACCGCTCGATGGCGACGCTACGCTTCCTCGGCGAAGCCGTCGTCACCGACGTCGCAAGCTTCTGCAGCGCGCTTGCCGGCGCGGGTTGAGGGCAATCGGCTTGCCGCGCGACCCACCGTTTCACGGCAACGCCGAACCGCTCCATCGCTTTGTCTTCACGCAATTGCGGACGGAAAACCGCTCCGCGCTTTTCCCGGAATTGATCTAGGTGGTGGCTGCGCTGTCGGTGCGAAAACGCACGCCCTCGGCGCGGCCGTGCACGCTGCCCCAGTCGTAGAGCGCCTGGAGCGCGGCGGCGAGATCTTCACCGCGCCCGGTCAAGGCATAGCGCCCCTTGCCGTCGGGCGACGTCTCGAGCGTGACGAAGCCGATCTCGACAAGCTCGGCCAGGCGCTGCGTCAGCATCTTGTCCGAGAGTGAGGGGATCAGCCGGCGCAGGTCGGAATAGCGCATCGGCTGTTCCTTGATCCGCGCCAGGATCACCGTCTTCCATTTGCCGCCGAGCGCGTCGAGCGCGAACTCGACCGGACAGCCGTACAGTCTTCCGCGTTGGGTCATGCGCCAATGCTAGGCAAGGCACGGTGACAACGGAAGCAGAATTTGCCCGGTCATCTGGCCAGGGTCGCGGCTCACGGCCTGGCCGGCTACAAAATCCATGGAGGAGAACGAAGATGAGCGCCCGCGACACCAATCCGGTCAATGCGAGACGGCCGAAACGTGTGGCGTCATCGCCAACCCGGCTGTCTCGACCACCACGGGCTGGCCGGTCGGCTTCTGGTGGAGCGAGCTCCCGCACCCTTGGTTCGCCTTCACCGAACGCGGCTATGTGGCCGAGATCTTTTCACCCGGCGGCAGGTGTCCTGCGTCCGGAATTGCGTCAAGACAAAGGGCCTCATCCGAGTAAGCGCTTGCTTAGCCGCGCACACTGCACGCGAATATCGGGAATGGCGTCGATTTCGAAGAAGGTGCCGCGCGTCAGTGGCCCGACGGCGAGGATCTTGGCGGATACCGTGCCGTCGCCGGCGATGACCTCGCAGTTCGCGGTCACGTCGAGGCCGAGGCGCAGCGGATCCGGCCGTGCCAGCCCACGCTCGACCAGCGACCGCACCACGCTGTTCGAGGTGGTCGAGATGTCCCTGGCGATGCCTGTGCAATCATAGATGCGGGTGACGTCGAAGCTTTCGAGCTGCTGCGTGTGGCGCGACTGGACCTGTACGCTGAAGCCGTCGCCGGCGGCGATCTCGACGACGCGCCCGGCGACAAGGCGGATGCGGCCCGCTTGCACCGCCTCGGCAACGCGGGCGTAGACTTCAGGCGCCATGCGGTGGCGGTGGATGTCCCACCAGGCTTTGGTGTGCTCGACGAAGCGGCGCTTGGCCGAGGACGGCCAGTTCTGCCAGATCTTCTGGTTGAAGGGTCTCAGACCGTCGACGACGTCGCGCCAGTCGATGCCGGCCTTCTGGTTTTCCCGGATCAGGTCGCGGAACCAGCCGACGAAATAGGAAAGCTGGGTGCCGAGCGGAATGTCGGCAACGTCGAGCTTGATCGGATTGCCCTTGCGATGCGGCGAAGGCAGCAGGCCGCGCCGAGACACCGCGACGATCGCGCCGCGGTGGCCGCGCTGCTCGAGCGACAGGAAGGCATCGACCATGCTCAAGCCCGTGCCCAGCACCAGGACTCGGGCTTCGGGGTCGAGCGCAGTGTCCGCCTCGGATCCCATCCTGATCGCATGCCCCTGCCCCGCCCCCGGCTCTTCGTCATGCCCGGTGGCGAGCACGGCAAGATGCGCGACCACGCTGGTGCCATTGGCCAGCGCCACTTCGACGCCTGACGCGGTCGGCGAGATCGACAGGCTCTCCTCGCGGATCAGGCGCAGCCGGCCCGTCTGCTGCTCACGCGCCTCGAGCTCGTCGAGCAGCTCCTTGAGATAGCGGGCGTAGACGCTGCGCGGCGCATAGACCGGCGCCTGTTCCGGCGTTGCCAGGCCGCGTTCAAGCAGCCAGCGCGAGAAATTGCCGGGATCGTCGGCATAGGCGCTCATGCCCGACGCGCTGACATTCAGCACATGTGCCGACAGCAGCGTTGAATAGGCCATGCCTTGCCCAAAATGAGGGCGTTTTTCGATCAAGCTGACACGTAGATCGGGATTGGGCGACTTCAGCAGATGCGCGGCAAGCACGACGCCGCTGGCGCCGCCACCGACAATGATGATCGAACTTGGCGTAGCGCGCACGGTCATGCGCACACCAGCTGTCCTGGCGATCGTCGCCGGCTCAGGAGAGATTGGTTCAGGCTTGGATTTTCAACGCCGCCGAAAAATCCTCGTCGCCGGCGATGTCGCGCATTTCGGCGAGGCTGCGCTGGTCCAGCACCTCGGCGATGGCCTGCCGGACCTCCAGCATCAGGTGTCGGACTTGGCATGTCGCCTCGTTGCAGTCTTCGCAGCGCTGATACTGGGTGCGGCTGGCGCAAGGAATGGGGGCAAGCGGTCCGTCGAGCACGCGCACGACGTGGCCGACCTTGATCTCGTCCGCCGGGCGTGCCAGCCGGTAGCCGCCCTCCTTGCCCTTGCGGCTCTGAACGAAACCGGCATTGCGCAATTCGCCAAGGATGGCATCGAGGAACTTCTTCGGAATATTGTTTCCTGTGGCGATGTCGTTGACGAAGGCGAGCTGTCCAACCGGCAGGCGCGCCAGATGGACGAGCGCCTTGAGGCCGTATTTACCTTTTTTCGTGAGCATAACCCGAACGTTTCTCTGTCATGCGATGGCGCAAGGCCACCGGTTGCGAAACGCCTGGCGTGCCTCCCCGCCGCGTCCAAGCTGTCACTACAGATAAATTCTAGTGACATGATATACAAGCCGAGAAACGTTGATTTTGCTTCGTTTTCACGCCGCAATGGCCATTTTGGCCGGGGCTTGTGCTCTTGGAAGCACAGAAGCCGCCGCCAATGGCGCACCGCCAAACTGGCCGGCGGCAGGAATGTCCCCATTGGCGAGAATACCGACAGCAGCTTCTGCCCCTGAATTTGAAGGCCAAAGCATGCCGCGCGCGGCAACAAGGAGGGTGGCGTCGCTCATCGTCCTCTCCAATCCTTCAATGTCGATAAGGATACTAGACTTAACCGCGAACACAGGGAACTTGTTTCCAATTTCTTGGCTATTCACAGCACGGGTTTGCCGATGCAGGGGCGAAAACGGGAAATCCTTGTTGCGCGCATGGACGACGTGGAAGCGGTTCCCGGGCAAGGATGATGGTTCTCACCCGGGCCGTCACCCAGAAGCGCGCGAACTGCCATAGCCAGATGACTTTTTCTAACAAGACCGAACCGATTGGAAGGATTTAACTCTACAAGGACGATAGAGTTAGGTGACTATGAAACGCAATCCGGGTTTTTCTCGTTTTTCAAGGAGCCTTTCATGTCCACCATTTCGCGACGTATCGTTCTCTTGTCCTCGGCGGCCTTGGCTGGTGCGGCCTTTCTCGGCCCAGCCGATGCGCAGGACCTCAAGATCACTATCGGCTACCAGACGGTCGTCGAACCCTCGAAGGTGCCGCAGGCCGACGGCGCCTATGAGAGCGCGACCAAGGCGACAATCGACTGGCGGAAATTCGATTCCGGCGCCGACGTGATCGCGGCGATCGCTTCCGGTTCGGTCGACATCGGTTATGTCGGCTCGAGCCCGCTGGCGGCGGCGGCGAGCCACGAGCTTCCCATCCAGACAATCTTCATTGTCGGGCTGATCGGCGAATCCGAAGCCCTTGTCGCCCGCAACGGCGCCGGCATCGAGAAGGCCGCCGACCTTGCCGGCAAGAAGGTGGCGGTGCCCTTCGTTTCGACGACGCATTACAGCCTGCTTGCCGCGCTGAAGCATGAGGGTGTCGACCCGAAGTCGGTCGATATTCTCAATCTGCGGCCGCCGGAGATCGCGGCGGCATGGGCGCGCGGCGACATCGACGCCGCCTATGTCTGGGATCCGGCACTCGGCCAGATCAAGACTTCGGGCAAGGTCGTGCTGGATTCCTCGCAGGTCGCCGCCTGGGGCGCGCCGACCTTCGACGCCTGGATCGTGCGCACCGACTTCGCCGAAAGGAACCCGGAAGCGGTGCGCGACTTCGTCAAAGTGACGGGCGCGGCCTATGCCGAGTTCCTGGCCAAGCCGGACGTCTGGTCGGTGACGTCGCCGCAAGCGGCGAAGATCGCCACGATCACCGGGGCCAAGCTGGAGGACGTGCCGCAACTATTGAGGGGCTATGTCTTCCCGACGCTCGAGGAGCAAGCCTCGGACAAGTTCCTCGGTGGCGGCACGGTCAAGGCGGTCGAGGCGACATCGGCCTTCCTCAAGGAGCAGGGCAAGATTGACGCCGTGCTGCCGGATTATTCGAAATACGTGTCGTCGAAATATGTCAGCGAAGCGCTTGCCTCGAACTGACGCCAACGCGCGCGGTTCTCCTTCCCTGACGCCGCGTGCTCCCTGCCCCGAACCGCTTGCGAGGAGCGGCTTCGGGGCAGACAGATTCGGAATATCGGCGAGGTTCCCATGACGCATCTCGTGCTCGACAAGGTCTCGGTCCACTATGACGGTCAGCCGGCGCCGGCGGTCGAAAATGTGTCGATTGAGATCGCCAAGGATGACTTCGTTGTCCTGGTCGGCCGCTCAGGCTGCGGCAAGACCTCGTTGCTCAACGTCGCTGCGGGCCTGGTCGAGCCTGTGCGCGGACGCGCCACGATTGGCGGCAGGCCGATCACGGCGCCAGGTTCTGACCGCGCCGTCGTGTTCCAGAACGACGCGCTGTTTCCGTGGCTGACCGCGCGGGAAAATGTCGCCTTTGCGCTCAGGCTGCGCGGTGTCAGGGCCGCCGAACGGGCGCGGACTGCCGACGACCTTCTGGCGCTGGTGAAACTCGACGGCGCCGGCGACAAGCGCATCTGGGAGCTTTCCGGCGGCATGCGCCAGCGCGTCGGCCTGGCCCGGGCGCTGGCGGCCGAACCGCAATTCCTGCTGCTCGACGAGCCGCTGGGCGCACTCGATGCGCTGACCCGGGAACGCATGCAGACGACGCTGCTCGATCTGTGGACGGCAAGCCAGGTCGGCGTGCTGATGGTCACGCACGGCATCGACGAAGCGCTGGTTCTTGCCACCCGTATCATTGTGCTCGCTCCCGGCCCTGGCCGGGTGGTGTGGAGCTTCGAGACCGGCTTCAGCCGGCGCTATGCAGCCGGCGAGGCCATTCGCAGCATCAAGGCCGATCCCGCGTTTGTGGCGGCGCGCAGCGAACTGACCGACGCGATCTTCGAAGGAGAGGCGGCGTGACCATTTCCTCCTACACCGAGCGGCCGCAGCGCTCCAATATCGACGACGGAGCCGACGCACTGTCGGTGCCATGGTCGCGGCCGCCGCCGAGACGCAGCCGCGTTTCGGCCCGCATGGTCAGCGCAATCACCATTCTGGTGGTGCTGGCGGCGTGGACGGTATCGGCCCGCCTGCAATTGGTGTCGCCGGTTTTCCTGCCGTCGCCCGTGGCAGTCTGGAACAAATTTGTCGTCGTCGCCCGTGACGGCTTTGTCGACGCGACGCTCGCCCAGCATATTGCCGCCAGCCTGTGGCGGGTGTTTGCAGCGCTGATCGCGGCCGTTTTCGTCGGCGTTCCCATCGGGCTGGCGATCGGCGTCAGCACGATCGGGCGCGGCATCTTCGATCCGCTGCTCGAATTCCTGCGGCCGATCCCGCCGCTCGCCTATCTGCCGCTGATCATTATCTGGTTCGGCATTGGCGAGCCGTCCAAGATCCTGGTGATTGCCATTGCCATGCTGGCGCCAGTTGCGCTGTCGACGGCATCGGGTGTTCGCGGCGTATCGAAGGACCGCATCAATGCAGCGCGCTCACTTGGCGCCACGCGGCGCCAAGTGATCAGGCAGGTGATCCTACCCAGCGCGCTGCCCTCGATCCTGACCGGTCTGCGCATCGCGCTTGGCGCCGGCTGGTCGACGCTTGTCGCCGCCGAGCTGGTGGCCGCGACGCGTGGGCTTGGCTTCATGATCCAGTCCGCTGCCCAGTTCCTCGTCACCGACGTGGCGGTGATGGGCATCCTGGTGATCGCGGCCATTGCCTTCGTGCTCGAATTCATCATCCGCAGGATCGAGCGGGTGCTCGTCCCGTGGGCGGGGCGGGAGTAACCGGACCGGAGACGTGACGATGCCCCATTCCACCGCTGTACTGTTTGCGCATTTCGGCCATTGGCTCCGCCTGATCAAGGCCGGAGACAAACAGCCGCCTGACGGCGAACGCAAAACGCCGACGCCGGTGCATCTGGACGCGGAGCGCAACCGCCTGCCACCGCGCGACGAAAGTTTCTACTGGGGCTGGCAATACTGGTCGCGGTGAGCGGCCGCCACGGGTCCGCTGTGTGCTGCTCCGGCGAATGCCTGAGGATCGACCCCTGCTCAAACGCGCGAGCGGTTCGCCCAGGCCAGCCCCGCCAAGCCAACCAGCGCGGTGACGATGCCGGCATACAGCCATTGCGACTGGCCGGTCATGAAGCTGCCCTGGACCCAACCGATGCCTTGCAATGACCACAGCACGCCGATGGCGAGCACAATCAAGGCCAGCAGATTTTTGATCAATCTCATCGTTGCAAACTCCTTTTCAAAGTCGATCGCCAGCCGTGCCCTCGTACCGGTGGAAGAGCGAAAAGAAGCGGTTCGGTCACGCCAACTTCTACTTAGATGCTAACCTCTGATCCTGCGCAAGACATGCGGAGATCGGTGCAAAGATCATCAAGGAAGCTGTGCCGCTCTGCGGCAAATCTCTGACAAATTGTTTCGCGCCGACTCCAAACGTGTAACATTGCCATGGAACCGACAGATCATTGCCGCATTTGCTGCCTCATTCGCCCCTAACCGCCGCGGGTCTGTCAACGGAGCCAGTCCCCAACACATGAACAAAAGCAACCGGACCGCGCTCGTCGCGGCCATGATCGCGGCTGGCCTGATGGTCGGCGCATCCACTGCCAGCGCCGCCGCGCAGTGCGGCCGTGCCTCCTGGTACTCACTGCATTCCAGAACCGCTTCCGGTGAACGCATGAACCCGTCGGCGCTGACCGCAGCGCATCGCAGCCTGCCGTTCGGCACCAAGCTGAAGGTGACCAACCGCAACAATGGCCGCAGCGTCGTCGTGCGTATCAACGACCGCGGCCCGTTTATCAGGGGCCGGATGCTCGATCTGTCGAAGGGCGCCGCCAGCCAGCTTGGCTTCATCAGCTCGGGCCACACCGCTGTCTGCATGGCACGGGTCTAACGGCCGCCACGGCCGGACACCGCCTCCGACGCTCGTCCCCAATAGCCGTGCTGCTTGCCAGGCCTTCGCAGGTGCACATTGAGCCGGCTGTTGCCGTTCCAGGCGGATTCTCAACGCCTTGGACGAAAGAACGAGGATAAATCACGCAAGTTGACGTATTGCATCGCAGCAGATTGTTGCTAACTTCCCCGCAAGGCATTCAAGGCTCGGCGCTGCTCGTCGGCCCTTCGATCGCAGTCGGCAGCGGGGTTCTCGATGTTCTACCAGCTCTACGAACTGAACCACGCCGCCTTGCAGCCGGCGCGCCTCTATGCCGATGCGGTGCGCCTGTTCTACTCCAATCCGCTCAATCCGGTCTCACACACGTCCTGGGGCCGCTCGGTTGCGGCAACGGCCGAACTGTTCGAGCGCACGACGCGCCGCTACGGCAAGCCGCAATTCGGCCTGACCAAAACCGTGGTCGACTGGAAAACCGTCGAGGTCAGCGAACGCACCGTCTGGTCGCGGCCGTTCTGCAACCTGGTCCGTTTCGAGCGCGCGGTTCCGGCTGGGCGCCGGCCGGATCCGAAGCTGTTGATCGTCGCGCCGATGTCGGGCCACTACGCGACGCTGCTGCGCGGCACGGTGGAGGCGATGCTGCCCTATGCCGACGTGCATATCACCGACTGGGTCGACGCCCGCATGGTGCCGCTGGCCGACGGCAGCTTCGATCTTGACGACTATATCGACTACATCGTCGACATGCTGCATGCGCTGGGCCCCGACACCCATGTGATGGCGGTGTGCCAGCCTTCGGTGCCGGTGCTGGCGGCGGCGGCACTGATGGAAGCCAAGGGCGATCCGTTCGTGCCCTCGACGATGACGCTGATGGGCGGGCCGATCGACACGCGCCGCAATCCGACGGCGGTCAATCTGCTGGCGCAGGAAAAGGGCATCGACTGGTTCCGCGACAACGTCATTATGCGCGCGCCCTGGCCGGTGCCGGGCTTCGGCCGCGAGGTCTATCCTGGCTTCCTGCAGCTTTCGGGGTTCATGAGCATGAACCTCGACCGCCACATCATCGCCCACAAGGACTTCTTCATGCATCTGGTGAAGCATGACGGCGACAATGCCGAGAAGCACCGCGAGTTCTACGACGAATATCTGGCGGTGATGGATCTGACGGCGGAATTCTACCTGCAGACCGTCGACACCGTGTTTGTCCGCCAGGCCTTGCCCAAGGGCAAAATGACGCATCGCGGCGTGGCGGTCGACCCTTCGGCGATCCGCAATGTCGCCCTGTTCACGGTCGAGGGCGAGAACGACGACATCTCCGGACTCGGCCAGACCAAGGCGGCGCACGACCTGTGCATCAACATCCCGGCCGACAGGCACGCCCATTACATGCAGCCGGCGGTCGGCCATTATGGTGTGTTCAACGGCTCGCGCTTCCGCTCCGAAATCGTGCCGCGCATCGTTGATTTCATTACCAGCTATGGCCGTCAGAACCGCGTTGCGGTGAAGCCGAAACTGGTCCGGACCGGCAAGAAATAGGCGACCAGCGATGATGCCGCGCCCGCGACCTCGCATCAGGTCGGCCAACGCTAAAATTACCGGTTGGAACCGGTGTAGTCCATCCGAGCTGTTGCACAATAGTCGCGTTGGCGCCACGCGGGTAACCATGCCGCAAAATCAATCCATCCTCATAATTGACACGGACTGTAAATACCCCTTAACGTTTCGTTAATAACAAGGGACAAGCGGGGACAATGATTTCCTCACCAATGGCGAGAACGCTGCGCCTGTGCGCGCTGGCCGGACTTACTGTGGCGGCAGGTTGGGCCGGTTCGGCCTCGGCAGCCAGCCCGATGATAACAGGTGGCCCGACCTCGCAGCCGATCGGCCATTATGATTTCTGCAAGAGCTACGCGTCCGAATGCACGATCCGCCCGAAGGATCTGTCGCCCGCCAGCCTGACCGGCTCGCTGTGGCGCAAGCTGCTCAGCGTCACGGCAAGGGTTAACGCCGCCGTCAAGCCGGAGAGCGACTTCGACATCTACGGCAAGGACGAGGTCTGGGCCTATCCCGACAAGGGCGTCGGCGATTGCGAGGACTATGTCCTGGAAAAGCGCCGTGAGCTGAACCGGCTGGGCGTCTCGTTTTCCGATCTGCTTATGACCGTCGTGCGCAAGCCGGATGGCGAAGGCCACGCCGTGCTGACGGTGCGCACCGACAAGGGCGACTACATCCTTGACAATCTGACCGACCAGGTCCGTTCCTGGGACCAGACCGGCTATCGTTTCCTCAAGCGGCAGGCGATTGACAATACCGGCCGCTGGGTCTCGATCCGCGGCGGCCAGCAGGTTCTGGTCGGCTCGGTCCAGTAACAAGGCAGCTCATTTCGGCCGTGCCAGCGCGGCGCGGATCGACGCAATGATGCGGCGAAGCTCGGCTTCGTCGAGCTTTTCAATGTTGTCGGCCAGGAGATTGGCAAGCTCGGTCGCCGCCGGGCTAAGGCCCGACGTGTCGAGCTTGACGCGCGGATGCGAGGTTTCGGCCAGCCGCGCCAGTTCCTCGGCGTCATCCCAAATGATGTTGAAATAGCCGATGATCTTCTGGATCAGCGTCCAGCTCGGCGCACCGCGGCGGCCGTGTTCCAGCGCCGAGAGATAGGCTGCGCTGACGCCGATCGCCTTGGCCATGTCCTTCTGGCTGACGCCGCGCTCGTTTCGCAGCACGCGAAGCTTTTCGCCGAACGGGGTCACAAGCGCACCTTCATGGGTGCATCCTCATAGGTGCGTCCCTCATGGGCGTGTCCTCATGAGCGCGCCCGCCGCAAGCGGATATAGAGCGCACCCGAGCCGCCATGTTTGCGGGCGGCATGGTCGTGGCTGGAGACGAGGGGCCGGAAGGCGGGTGTCGACAGCCATGACGGTACGGCGCGCCGCAAGACGCCATCACCGCCCGACGAGGAACCCTTGCCGGTGATCACAAGGACGTAGCGGATGCCGCCGGCATGCGCCCGGCACAGGAAGGAAAACAGCAGCGAATAGGCTTCGTCCTGGGTCAGGCCATGCAGGTCGACGCGGCCCTCGATCGGCAGCCGGCCCTTCGACAGCTTGTCCAGCGTCGGTTCGTCGAGTGCGTGGGAGACATGCTGCGCCTTCGGCTTTGCGGCCGTGGCAGCATTGCCCGCGACCTGTGCCGGCGGCGGCGCCTGCCTGGTCTCGTCGATCTCCGGCCCGACGTCTGGAATTTCGACGGCGGTTTTGCCCTTCAGCGGCTTTGCCGTGCGCGCCACCAGGTTCCACAGCACCCGGTCGTCCTCGCTCAGCCTGTCGATGCGCCGGGTCATCGGCCTGCTCCTGAAACCAGCGCCCGGGGGATCAGCGCATAAAAATCGGCGGCGTTGCGGATAACGCCGGCGATCTCGCCGGCCGCATCGCCCGACCCGGCAAACAGATCGCCGCGGGCCGGCCCGGTGATCGCCGAGCCGGTGTCCTGCGCGATCATCAGCCGCCGGAACGGTTTTCCGTCGAAAGCGGTCAGCGACGGCGCATCGATATGGAAGGGCGTGCCGAACGTGTGCAGCAGCCGGTCGACGGCGATCGAGCGGCCGGGTGTCAGCGCCACCTTGGCGGCAGCGATCGGGCCGAGCTCTGGGTCGTCGACGCCCATCTCGCGGAAGAAGATGTAGGAGCGGTTGCGCCAAAGGATCTCGTCGACGCGTTCCGGATGCGCCTTGAACCAGGCACGGATCGACTGCATCGTCACTTTCTCCAGCGGGATCTCGCCTTCCTCGCTCAGGATCTGGCCCGGTCCGGTAAAGCGCTGGCCGGATTTGGCGGCATAGGTGATGCGGCGAAGCCTGCCGTCGGTCATCTTGAGCCGCGCCGCGCCCTGCACGTGAATGAAGAAGGCGTCGACCTTGTCGGCGAGCCAGGCAATTTCCAGCCTTTTTCCGGCAAGCACGCCGCACTCGATCTCGCCGCGGTCGAAATATTCGACCGGGCCGTTCGGCGTCGCACGAGCAAAGGCGAGATAAGGATCCAAGCCTGAAGGACGATTGCCGTCGTCGACGTCGACAAGATCGGCCGGGCGCGACAGCAACGGCACCGAAAACCGTTGCGTGCGTACCGGCGAGGCTTCGACCTCCGGCTCATAAAAGCCGGTGACCAGGCCGGGAGCACCATCTTCGGCATCGATACGGGCCGGCACGAAATGGCGCTCGAAAAAGCTTCGGGCCTGCAACCGATTCGCCGGCGAAACGGTGCGCGCTTCGGCATAGGCATCGGCAAAGCCATTGTAATCGACGCCGAGCGCGCCGGAGCGGTAGGGTTTGGTCAGGACATGAAAGGCCGAGCGGCGAAAGGCCTCAAAGGCAGGGAGATGGTCGTCCTCGCCCCAGCCCGGCAATTCGCCAAAGGATTTTTCGCTGAAGGCTCGAGAAAGCGACACGACAGCCTCCGCCGCCGTCCAGTTCAGTCTTCTTCTTCGGTGGCGACGAGCTTCCAGTTCGGATCGCGCGAGCGCGCGTCACGAGCGAAGGTCCAGACATCCTTGACCTCGGCGACGGTTTCGGGATCGCCGTCGATGACGGCGCCGGCCTTGTCGCGGGTCGCCGAAATCAGTTCGCTGACGATGCGCAGCGTGATGTGCGCCTCGCTGCCCTTCATCTCGGCCGAAACGATGTCGGCCTTGTCGATGCCGACGAAGGAGGACTGGATCTTTTCGGCTTTCGCCTCACGGTCGCCGATGGCCGCGACGAAGCCGTCATAGACCTCGCGCGACAAAAGGTTCTTCAGCGTTTTACGGTCGCCATCGGCGTAGGCCATGACGATCATCTAGTAGGCCATCTTGGCGCCGTCGACGAAGGTCTTCGGGTCGAAGGTCGGATCATTGTCCTTGATCGCCCGCAGGCCCCGGTTGAGATCGGTGTCGGGCTTGGCAAAGGCGTCGATCGCCGCATAGGTGTCGGCCGCCGGCTCTCCCGCCAGCCGCTTGCGCGGCAGCGAAACCACGTTCTCGGGTTTCTGGGCGGCATCCTTGTCGTTTTTGCGCGCTGCCGTATATGGATCGAAGGGTGGGCGCTCGTTGCCCGTGCGTCGGCCAAGCACGTTGCGCAGCTGGAAGAAGATCACCACCGCCGCAATCAGAAAGAAAATCGTGCCGAAGTCGAAGAAGCCCATATCTTGCGCCGATCAATCCCTGCTTTGGCCGGACCAGCGGCCAAGCAAGGGCCGCGATCACATAGCGTTCAGTATCCAAAGCATATAGAACGCATGGCGCAATCATTCAAATCAAAGGCAGCCATACCTATCTAACAGCTCTGGTGCCAGCGGCGATTGCTCGCCGGCCGGCAAAACATCGAAAACGATCGGTCAAGATTTGCGTATCTCGCTGCTTCCCCTGTTCATTCTGGCGCTTCCGCTGCTGGAGATAGCCGGTTTCGTTATTGTCGGCCGCCAGGTCGGCGCGCTGGCGACAGTCGGCTTGGTGCTGGCCTCGAGTGTCGCCGGCGCCTTGCTCCTTCGACACCAGGGTTTTGGCGTCATGGCCAGGGTCCGTGCCGAAATGGATGCCGGGCGTGATCCGAGCGGCCAGCTTGCGCATGGCGCCATGATCGTGCTGGCAGCGATCCTTTTGATCATCCCCGGCTTCATCTCGGATATTTTCGGCCTTCTGCTGTTCCTGCCGCCGGTGCGCGATCTTGCCTGGCGGATGCTGAAAGGCCGCATCGTGCTGGCAACCGATTTCAGCAGTGGTTTGCGGGCAAGGCAACGCGGCAAGACCATCGATCTCGACGACGGCGACTATTCGCGGGCCGACGACCATACGCGCGGACCGGGTTCTCCCTGGCGCCGCCTCAAGGACGAGTAGCTGCAAGGCAACCGGCGTCTTTTGCAAACTTGTCTTGTCGGGCCGGCCATGATAGCGAACGCCCGAATTTCAATCCGGTCAGCAACGCTGCCCAGGCAAAAGGACCACAGCTTATGGCCAGCAACGACGACGCGCCGACCGGCGCAGCCAACGGTAATGGAAATGCGGCGCAGCCTTCGCTCAACGTGCTTGCGCAATATGTGAAGGACCTGTCCTTCGAAAGCCCGGGCGCACCGAACTCGCTGCGCGGCCGCGACAAGGCTCCGGGCATCGCCATCAATGTCAACGTCAACGCCAATCCGCTTTCCGACAAGCAGTTCGACGTCAATTTGACGCTGAACGCCAAAGCGTCGTTCGACCAGGAAGTGCTGTTCAATGTCGAACTGGTCTATGGCGGCGTCTTCTCCATCAGCGGCTTCCCGCAGGAGCACATGCTGCCGATCCTGTTCATCGAATGCCCGCGGCTGCTGTTCCCGTTCGCCCGGCAGATCATCGCCGAGGCAACACGCAATGGCGGCTTCCCGCCGCTGATGCTAGACCCGATCGATTTCGCGCAGATGTTCCAGCAGAAGTTGGCCGAGGACCAGGCTGCCGCCAAGGTCAAGGTGAGCTAAAGCGGTTGTCTCGCTTGAGTGTGGAAAACCCGGCCTTGCGCCGGGTTTTTTGTTTGAGACGCCGGCGGGACAAGTACCCCCCTCTGGCCTGCCGGCCATCTCCCCCTCAAGTGGGGAGATCGGACTTCACGTCAGCCTTCGCCATCCTTCATCGCCGCAGGAATGAGCGAGGCGCTGGGTCTGCCAATCTCCCCCCTTGAGGGGGAGATGTCCGGCAGGACAGAGGGGGGCGCGAAGGATCACTCCGGTCAAAATCACTATGCCGCGGAACTCGCTTCCGGGACGACCCGCAGCCACAGCGCCTTTTCGCCCAATGTGCCAACCATGCCTGCGTGTGCTGTGCGCTCGGCGTCGGTCAGGCGCGCGGGCAAGGCGATCGGCCGCACGCCGATCGAAATATCGATGTCGTCGACATTCTGCCTGCCGCCCGCCGGAGTCAGGATGCTGTCGAGGATGAGGCTTGCCTGCTTGCCGCCGATGAGCTCGATATAGACCTCGGCCAGCAATTCCGAATCGAGCAGCGCGCCGTGCTTGGTGCGGCGGCCGTTGTCGATGCCGTAGCGGCGGCAGAGCGCGTCGAGCGAATTGGGGCCCATCGGATGCTTGCGGCGCGCCAGCGCCAGCGTGTCGACGATCCGTCCCGGATCGATGGCCGGATGACCAAGCCGGCCGAATTCGAGATTGAGGAAGCCGATGTCGAAGCCGGCATTGTGCGCGACCAGCTTGGCGCCGTCGATGAAGGCCAGAAACTCCTCGGCGATCTCCATGAAAGTCGGCTTGCCCTGAAGATCGGCGGCGCTGATGCCGTGCACGGCCTGCGCCTCGTGATGGATCTGGCGGCCTTGCGGGTTGATATATTTGTGGAAGGTTCGGCCGGTCGGGAAGCGGTTGACCAACTCGACGCCGCCAAGCTCGATGACGCGGTCCTCGCGCGCGTCGAGGCCGGTGGTTTCCGTATCGAAGATGATCTCACGCATCGAATCAGTCCACTGGTTCCGGCATCATTCTAGCCGAATCACACCAGGAACAAAATGGCAACAAGTAATGTGAGTCTGCAAGCCTCTTAACCAGGCCTGGCTGCCTTATCCACGACTAGTTCGGCGATGATGGCCTTGACGGCCGCGCGAGCGGCGTCAAAACCCTGACCGGTGTCGATGACGAAGTCGGCGCGCCGGCGCTTTTCGGCGTCGGGAACCTGCCTGGCCAGGATCGACGCCAGTTTCTCCTCATTCATGCCCGGCCGCGCCAGCACGCGGGCGCGCTGGACTTCAGGCGGCGCGGTGACGACCACGACCTTGTCGACGCGATCGCGGCCGCCGGTCTCGAACAGCAGCGGTATATCGAGCACGGCAAGCGGCGCGCCGGCGGCACGATGTTCAGCCAGGAACGCATCGGCATCGGCACGGACCAGCGGGTGGATGATCGCTTCCAGCCGTTTCAGCGCGGGGGCGTCGCCGAGCACCCGCTCCGCCAGTGCCGCGCGGTCGACCGCACCGGATCTGGTGGTGCCGGGAAAGGCCGCCTCGACCAAGGGCGCGGCCTTGCCGGCATAAAGGCGATGCACAGCCTCGTCGGAATCATGGACCGGCACGCCGGCTTCGGCAAACATCTTGGCCGTGGTCGATTTGCCCATGCCGATCGATCCGGTGAGGCCGAGCACGATCATTTTATCGCGCCGATATCGGCGATGATCATTTGCCGCAGTTCGGCGGTGACTTCTGGCCTGATGCCGAACCAGCGCTCGAAGCCGGGCACCGCCTGGTGCAGCAGCATGCCGAGCCCATCGACGGTTCTCAGGCCGCGCGCTTTGGCCGCGGCAAGCAGCGGCGTCTCCAGCGGCACGTAGACGATGTCGGTGACGATGGCGCCGTCCGGCAGTCTGCGGGGATCGGCGGACAGGCCTTCATTGCCATGCATGCCGAGCGCTGACGTGTTGACCAGCAGGCCGGCATCTTCGAGCAATTCGCCGGTCGCCGCCATGCCATGGGCGGAGACGCCGGCACCGAAGCGGTCGCGCAGCTCCTGCGCCCTCGCAAGCGTCCGATTGACGATGCGGATGTCGCTGATGCCGCGCTGCTTCAGCGCATGAATAACCGCGCGAGCGGCGCCACCGGCGCCGAGCACCACGGCGCGGCCGTTGGCCGCCCAGCCCGGTGCATATTCGTCCAGATTGGCGGCAAAGCCATGGGCGTCGGTGTTGCCGCCGCACAATTCGCCATCCTCGAACCACAGCGTGTTGACCGCACCGATCTGTTCGGCGTCGGCGTCACGCCGCTTGGCCAAAGCGAAGGCGGCTTCCTTGTGCGGGATGGTGACGTTGCCGCCGCGATAGCCTTGTGCCTGCAGCGTCTGCAGGAATTCGGCAAACGCCTCTGGTGCAACGTCGATGGCCTCGTAGACGCCGCCGATGCCGTATTTCGCCAGCCAGTAGCCGTGGATCTTCGGAGACCTGGAATGCGCGATCGGGTGGCCCGTGACAAACGCCTTTTTCGTGGCCTCAGCCATCGATCGCCCCGAACTCACGCAGCTTGGCCAGCACCGGCAAAAGTGGCAGGCCGACAATAGTAAAATAGTCGCCTTCGATTTTTTCGAACAGCTGGATGCCTTCGCCTTCGATCTGGTAAGCGCCGACGCTGGACAACGCCTTGGCGCCGACGCGCGCAAGATGGCGGCCGATGAAGGCCGGATCGAGCTTGCGCATGGTCAGGCTGGCGATGCCGACATGCCGCCACAGAACCTGGCCGTCACGGCCGAGCACGACGGCGCTGTTGAGATGATGCGTCTTGTCCGACAGCGCCAGCAGATGACGGCGCGCTCCTTCCATGTCGGCCGGCTTATGGAACAGCTCGTCGCCGAGCGACAGCGTCTGGTCGCAGCCGAGCACTAGGGCGCCGGGCTTGCGCTCGCTGACGTCGGTGGCCTTGGCTTCGGCGAGCACCAGGGCGACGTCCTCCGGCGACACGCCACTATTCTGCAGCGGCGCCTCGAGCGCGCGCTCATCGACAGAAGCCGGAACCGCTTCGACAGTGACGCCGGCATTGACGAGCAGCGCCTTGCGGAACGGGCTGCCCGAGGCAAGGATGATTTTTTCAGCCATTTTTTTCGCCTGATCTTTCCTTCTCCCCTTGTGGGAGAAGGTGGATTGGCGCGCAGCGCCAAGATGGTTGAGGGGTGCTGGACGGAGTGCAGGTGATGCCAAGCTGGAACACCCCTCATCCGACCAAGCTTCGCTCGGCCACCTTCTCCCACAAGGGGAGAAGGTAAGGACCACCCACAGCACAAGCGCCCAAACCCTAGCGCGTCTTGCCGCGCAGGGCAACGATGGCCGCCGCCGTCTCCTCGATCGAACGGCGGCTGACGTCGATCATCGGCCAGCCGTGCCGCGTGCATATCTGGCGGGCATAGGTGAGCTCTTCGGCGATCGCGGCACGGTCGACATAGTCGGTCGGCTCATAGGCGCTGGTGCCGAGAATGCGGTTCTGCCGGACTTGCGATATGCGTTCGGCGGTGGCGACCAGGCCGACGATCAGCGGCCTCCTGGCATTGACCAGGATTTCGGGCACCGGCACGCCGAGCACGATCGGGATGTTGGCGGTCTTGATGCCGCGATTGGCGAGATAGATGCTGGTCGGCGTCTTCGAGGTGCGGGAGATGCCGACGAGCACGATGTCGGCATCGTCCATATTGGCCGGCAGCTGACCATCGTCATGCTCCATGGTGAAGTTGAGCGCGTCGATGCGGCGGAAATATTCGGCGTTCAGCACATGCTGGGCGCCGACGCGTCGGCCGGCAGGCGTGCCGAGATAGGACTGGAACACCGTCAGCACCGGCTCCAGCACCGAGACGCAAGGCAGGCCCATGGCCGCACAGCGTTCGTCGATGCCGCGGGCAAGCTTCTGGTCGACCACCGTGTAGAGGATGATGCCCGGCTCCTCCTCGATGTCCTCGAACACCTTCGTCACCTGCTTTTCGGTGCGGATGAGCGGGTAGATATGTTCGATGGCGCGCGCATCCTTGTATTGCGCGGAAGCCGCGCGGCCGGCGGCCAGCAGCGTTTCGCCGGTGGCGTCGGAAATCAGGTGAAGATGAAAGAAGCTCTGCGGTTTGTTCACAGGATACATTCCAGGCTGTGGGCCGATGTGGATAAGCCGGGCGGAAAACTCGGCCACCGCAAAGCGACTGTATCAGATGCCGGTTTGTCCACAATTCGATGTGCTGTCGGCTTCTCCGGGCGGTTGGGGACAAGTCCGGGGACGGAGCTTTTTGCCTTCGCTTCATCCACAGGGGCAATTTCCCTGGCCTGGCGGCAACGCATTGACTTCAGTCGTAAATTCGCGGTTTTCCACAAAGTCCTGCAATCCCGTTGGAGAAGCGCGCGACAATATGCTGGCTGGTCTTTTCGAGGGCAAAGCGGGACAGGAGACAACCACCACAACCAACAGACTCTTAGAATCATAAGATTCCTAAAAATAGAATATTTAATTATAGGGAAGCCTGGAAAGGCGAGCGCTCAATGCCTCAAGACCGGATCGTGCTGGACGTGTTGAGAGGCAAAGCGGCGTTTCCGCCGCCGCTCTGGATGATGCGCCAGGCCGGCCGCTATCTGCCGGAATACCGGGAGACGAGGAGACGGGCCGGATCCTTCCTCGATCTTTGCTACGACCCGGATCTCGCCGTCGAAGTGACGCTGCAGCCGATCGAACGCTTCGGCTTCGATGCATCGATCCTGTTTTCCGATATTCTTGTCGTGCCGCATGCGCTTGGCCGCGACGTGCGCTTCGAGGAAGGACGCGGCCCGCTGCTGACGCCGATCACGGCTGCGGAAATTGCGGCTCTCGACGGCGAAACGTTTCACGTGAATCTCGAGCCGGTCTACGAGACGGTGCGGCGGTTGCGCGCCAGACTGCCTGATGAAACGACGCTGATCGGCTTCTGCGGTGCGCCCTGGACGGTGGCGACCTACATGATTGCCGGCCACGGTACGCCCGACCAGGCGCCGGCCAGGCTGTTCGCCTATCGCGAGCCGGCGGCCTTTCTTAGGCTGCTGAAGGTGCTCGCCGATCATTCGGCTGCCTATCTGATCCGCCAGATCGAGGCCGGCGCCGACGTGGTGCAGATCTTCGATTCGTGGTCAGGCGTACTCGACGAAGCGTCTTTCGAGTTGTTCTGCGTCGAGCCGGTGGCCTCGATCGTCCGGCAAGTGAAGGCTGCCCATCCCAATGTTCCGATCATCGGCTTTCCCAAGGGCGCGGGAGATCACTATCGAAGCTATCGCCAGAAGACCGGCGTGACCGGGCTGGGCCTCGACTGGACCGTGCCATTGTCGACGGCGAAGGAATTGCAGCGTGACGGCGCCGTGCAGGGCAATCTCGATCCGCTGAGGCTTGTAGCCGGCGGCAAGGCGCTTGACGACGGCGTGGGGGCGATCCTGAAGGCGCTGGGCGACGGGCCGCTGATCTTCAATCTCGGCCATGGCATCACGCCGGAGACGCCGCTCGCTCATGTCGAGCGGATGGTCAAGCTGGTGCGGAGCGCATCGTGACGATGATGGGCGCGGACAATGCGAACGGCACCAACACCGGTAAGGGCGCGATGCGCCGCGCGGCAATCGCGATCGCCATTTTCCTGGTGCTGGCCGGCCTGCTGTTGCTGTTCGGGCCCGATGATTTCTATCCCTGGGCAAAGGCGATCCATGTGATTGCCGTCATCTCCTGGATGGCTGGCATGCTCTATTTGCCGCGCTTGCTGGTCTATCATGCCGATGCCGAAAAAGGCTCCGTCCAGTCGGAGACTTTCAAGGTGATGGAGCGCCGCCTGCTGCGCGGCATCATCAATCCGGCAATGGTGATCACCTGGGCATTCGGCCTGTGGCTTGCCTGGAAAGGCTTTGGTTTTCAAGGCGGCTGGCTGCATGCCAAGATCGCCGCGGTGGTTGGCCTGTCGGCCGTGCATGGCTATCTCGCCGGCGCCGTCCGGAAATTTGCCGAAGACCGCAATGAAAAATCGGCAAGGCACTGGCGGATCGTCAATGAGATCCCTACATTGCTGATGATCGTCATCGTCGTCCTGGTTATCGTGAAACCGTTCTGACGTCTTCGGTTGCCCGCAAAAGGCGGCTTGCTCTTTCAACCGACCGACGATAAAAGACGGGTCTTCCTTCCCGTCATGCGCCGCCCATTTATCGCTTCGGCCGCGCCCGGCATTTGTCGCATCCCGCCGATATTTTTCCCAAAGCTTACTCAGAGTCCGTCTAATGATGCAAGAAATGAAACTCACAGAGTTCAAGAACAAGAAACCGCCAGAGCTGATCGCTTATGCGGAATCGCTCGAAGTCGAGAATGCCAGCGTCATGCGCAAGCAGGAGCTGATGTTCGCGATCCTGAAGAGGCTGGCGACCCAGGATATCGAGATCATCGGCGACGGCGTCGTCGAAGTGCTGCAGGACGGCTTTGGCTTCCTGCGCTCCGCCAATGCCAACTATCTGCCAGGTCCCGACGACATCTATATTTCACCGTCGCAGATCCGGCGGTTCTCGCTGAAGACCGGCGATACGGTCGAAGGGCCGATCCGCAGCCCGAAAGAGGGCGAGCGCTATTTCGCGCTGCTCAAGGTCAACACGATCAATTTCGACGACCCGGAAAAAATCCGCCACAAGATCCATTTCGACAATCTGACGCCGCTTTATCCGACCTCGCGGCTGAAGATGGAGATGGAGGTTCCGACCTCCAAGGATATTTCGGCGCGCGTCATCGACCTGGTGGCGCCGCTCGGCAAGGGCCAGCGCGCGTTGATCGTGGCGCAGCCGCGCACCGGCAAGACGGTGCTGCTGCAGAACATCGCCCATTCGATCACCACCAACCATCCGGAATGCTATTTGATCGTGCTTCTGATCGACGAGCGGCCGGAGGAAGTCACCGACATGCAGCGCTCGGTGAAGGGCGAGGTGGTGTCCTCGACCTTCGACGAGCCGGCGGTGCGCCACGTCCAGGTCGCCGAAATGGTCATCGAAAAGGCCAAGCGCCTGGTGGAGCACGGCCGTGACGTGGTCATCCTGCTGGACTCGATCACCCGCCTCGGCCGCGCCTACAACACCGTGGTGCCGTCGTCCGGCAAGGTGCTGACCGGCGGTGTCGACGCCAATGCGCTGCAACGGCCGAAGCGCTTCTTCGGTGCTGCCCGCAATATCGAGGAAGGCGGCTCGCTGACCATCATCGCGACAGCGCTGATCGATACCGGCAGCCGCATGGACGAGGTCATCTTCGAAGAGTTCAAGGGCACCGGCAATTCGGAAATCGTGCTCGACCGCAAGGTGGCGGACAAGCGCATCTACCCGGCCATGGACATCCTCAAATCCGGCACCCGCAAGGAGGACCTGCTGGTCCCACGCCAGGACCTGCAGAAGATCTTCGTGCTGCGCCGCATCCTGGCGCCGATGGGAACGACCGACGCCATCGAGTTCCTTATCGACAAGCTCAAGCAGACCAAGACCAACGCGGATTTCTTCGATTCGATGAATACGTAAGGGTTGCGGGCCTTCCCTTCTCCCTTGTGGGAGAAGGTGGATTGGCGCGCAGCGCCAAGCCGGTTGAGGGGTGCCGGACGGAACTCCGTCGGCGCCAAGCTGGAACACCCCTCATCCGACCGAGCTTCGCTCGGCCACCTTCTCCCACAAGGGGAGAAGGTGGAGCCGCGTTGGACTCATTGCCGGTGCAACAGCCGCTCAAGCTCCTCGGCACTAGTCACCACCGGCAGGCAGACCTGCCCCGTGCAGAGCCAGGCGCCGGGCTCGGCCGTTGGCGGCATGACGCCGCCTGGCAAGGCCGGCAGATTTGTCGCCGAGCCAACAGGCACGACGATGTCCACCCGGCGCGGGTCTGGATTTCGATTCGCAACCGGAACAAGCCTTGGATTCTCCGGTCTATCCACGATCACCAGCTTCAGCGGTTCAAGCGACAAGGCACAGGCATTGACTATACCCGCCTGGCCATAGCCCTGGTGCTCCGCCCGCCCGCCCGCGTGCTCTGCGACTGTCCAGGCTTTTTCCCAGAGATCGAGATCGCCCGAAAGCGACGACAATCGGACCAGGGCTTCGATGATCTGGCCGGTAGCGGAAGGAATGGCTTCGTCGACATCGCCGCGGATGCGGATCGGCACATCCGCGCTGTCGGACGCGGTCAGATAGTAGCCGGTCTTGTCGCTGTCCCAGTGCCAAAGATCGAGTTGCTCAATGAAGTTCCCGGCGCGATCGATATAGTCGGGATTGCCGGTCGCCTCGAACAGTGAGATGGCGGCGTTGGCCATGGCGGCATAGTCGCTCGACAGAGCCGGAAACAGCTTCTTTGCGCCGAGCATCGAATGCGGCAGGCGGCCGTCACGTCCGGCAGCCGCAATTGCGGCAAAGGCCGCTGCCGCCGCTTCGATCCAGTCGGATCGGCCAAGCGACCGTCCGGCCTCGGCAAGGGCTGCGATCATAAAGCCGTTCCAGTCGGTCAGGGCCTTGCCGTCACGCCCGGGCCGCACGCGCTGTTCCCTCGCTGCCAGCAGCCTTTGCTTGAGCGGAACGAGAAGGTCACGATCGACGACGCTCTGCGCCTGTTGAGCATCAGTCTGGCAAATGATCGGCTTGCCTTCCCAACCATGCGTACCGGCAAGCGTGAAGTATTTGAAAAACAATGCTGAATCGTCGCCAAGGGCTGCTTCGAGCTCATCCCTGCTCCAGGTGTAGAACAACCCCTCCTCGCCCTCGCTATCGGCATCAAGGCTGGCGGCAAAGGCATCGCCCTCGACTCGCATTTCGCGCAACAGCCAGGCAATCGTCTCTTCGATTCGCAGCCGGAACAATTCCTTGCCGGTTGACGCACAGGCCCAATTGCACAAGCGGATGAGCTGGGCATTGTCGTAGAGCATTTTTTCGAAATGCGGGACCAGCCATTCGGCGTCGGTCGAGTAGCGGCTGAGTCCGCCGCCAATATGGTCATAGATGCCGCCGGCCACCATCTTTTCGAGGCTTAGGAGAACAGTGTCGCGGTGGGATGCGGTGCCGTCGCGCAGCCAGGACAGCCAGAGGCTCTGCATGAACGGCGCGTTGGGGAATTTCGGCGCGCCGCGCAGACCGCCCAAATCGCGGTCGATCATGCCGTCAATGCCATTGGCGAGGTTCGCCAGCATGCCGCGGTCGAGCACGGCCTTGCCATGGCTGCCCGCCAGCCGCGTCTCGACATGCGTGGTCAGGCCGTCGGCACTCTGGTTGAGGCTTTCTTTCTTCTCCCGCCAAGCCTTGTCAACCGCCTCCAGCACCTGGACGAAGCCCGGCCGGCCGTAGCGGGCTTCGCGCGGAAAGTAAGTGCCGCCCCAGAACGGCTTGCCGTCCGGGGTCAGGAACATGGTCAGCGGCCAGCCGCCTTGCTCGCCCATCGACGACAGCGCCGCCATGTATATCTGGTCGATGTCGGGGCGCTCCTCGCGGTCGACCTTGATATTGACGAAGAGACGGTTCATGACGGCGGCGACGTCGTCGTTCTCGAAGCTCTCATGCGCCATGACGTGGCACCAATGGCACGCGGCGTAGCCGACAGAGAGCAGGATCGGACGCTGCAGCACCTTTGCTTCGGCCAGAGCGGCGCGCGACCATGGCCGCCAGTGCACTGGATTGCCGCTGTGCTGCTGCAGATAGGGGCTGGCCTCTTCGGCAAGCAGGTTTTGTGCAGGCAATGTCACGGCGCTACTCGATGGCGGATTGAACAAGCATAGCTAGGGCGCTTCGGCAGAGCGGGCAAATGATTTCAAAAGACTCCATCGTGGCGCTGTCGAGCGGGCGCCTGCCGGCCGGCATGGCAGTGATCCGGATTTCGGGGCCGCAGAGTCGATTTGCTGTCGAAACGACTGCGGGATCGAAGGTGCCAAACCGCGTTGCCACCTATCGCAAGTTCCGGGCGCCCGACGGATCGGTGCTGGACAGCGGCCTGGTCGTCTTCTTTGCCGGCCCCGACAGTTTTACCGGCGAGGACGTTGCAGAGTTCCATGTGCATGGCGGGCGCGCCGTTGTGGCGAGGATGCTGGAAACGATCACCTCCTTCGACGGCGTCAGGCATGCCGAGGCTGGCGAATTCACCCGCCGCGCCTTTCTCAACGGCAAGCTCGATCTGGTCGAAACCGAGGCGCTGGCCGATCTCATCAACGCCGAAACCGAGGCGCAGCGGCGCTTTGCCGTTCACAACGCCCAAGGCGTGCAGAGCGAACTCTATCTGGGCTGGCGCCGACGGCTGATCCACGCCCGCGCGATGATCGAGGCCGAGATCGACTTTGCCGACGAGGATGACGTGCCGGGCTCGGTCGCCGATACAGTCTGGTCCGATGTCCGGGCGATGATCGGGGAAATAGAGCGCCACGTCGCCGGCTTCCGAGCTGCCGAAATCATTCGCGATGGGTTCGAAGTGGTAATCCTCGGCGCGCCGAATGCCGGCAAGTCCAGCCTGTTCAACGCCTTGGCGCAGCGCGAAGCGGCCATCGTCACCGACGAGCCGGGCACGACCCGCGACCTGCTCGAGGTGGTACTGGACCTTGAGGGGATGCGGGTAAGGGTAACCGACACCGCCGGCCTGCGCGAGGCGCCTGGCATGATCGAGGCGATCGGCATCGAGAAAGCCAGGACCAAGGCGCACAGCGCTGATCTGCTGTTGCTGCTGGAGGATCTGGCAGACCCAATCGCGATCGGTGTGCTGACGAGCGACATTCAGGCGCTGAGGGTCGGAACAAAAATTGACCTGTTGGGGGGCAAATCGCCCTCGCCCGCGGCGCACTATGATTTCGCTATCTCGACGCGGGACGGCACGGGTCTGACCGAACTGCTGGACGAGATCGGGCGTCGTGCCGCAGTCCAGATCGGCAAGGCCGGCGATATCCTGCCGTCGCGGCTGCGGCATGTCGAGCTGCTCAACGAGACGAAACGCTTCCTGCTCGCAGCAGTGGCCAGTTGTGATCGCGGCCAGGAACTGCAGGCCGAGGAGCTGCGCCTGGCGGCGGATCGGCTCGGACGAATCGTTGGGTCGGTCGATGTAGAGGATATGCTCGACGTTATCTTTTCGCAGTTCTGTATCGGCAAATGACTCACGTGAAACATTGCCAAGTGCCGAGATGCGGGCGTGTCGCTAGCGTGCTCGCATAGTGGCGGGAAGCCGGTGATGATTCACGTGAAACACGTAGCGATGAACGCAGACGGAATTGTTTCACGTGAAACGACTAGTTGGTGTCCTTGACAGTGCAGGCTCACGGGCACATGTGTCGGCAGATTTGAATCGGAATATACAAATGACCAATCACTATGATGTGGTTGTGGTGGGTGGCGGTCATGCTGGTTGCGAGGCAGCCAGTGCCGCTGCGCGGGCTGGCGCCAGGACGGCGCTGGTGACGCTGCGCTTCGACACGATCGGCGTGATGTCCTGCAATCCGGCGATCGGCGGCCTCGGCAAGGGCCATCTGGTTCGCGAGATCGACGCCATGGACGGGCTGATGGGGCGCGTCGCCGATGCCGCCGGCATCCAGTTCCGCCTGCTCAACCGCCGCAAGGGGCCAGCGGTGCGTGGTCCACGAACGCAGGCCGACCGAAAACTCTATCGCCTCGCCATGCAGGCGGCAATCCGCCAGCAGGCTGGCCTCGATGTCATCGAAGGCGAGGTGCTGGATTTCGAAATCAACAACGGGGAAATCGACGACGGACGCATCGCGGCGGTGCTATTGGCGGATGGAAGCCGGCTCGCCTGCGGCGCCGTGGTGCTGACGACCGGCACTTTTCTGCGCGGGCTGATCCATATCGGCGAGAAGAAGATCGTCGCCGGCCGCATGAACGAGCAGGCGAGCGTCGGCCTGTCGGCGACGATGAGCCGCGCCGGCTTCAGGCTCGGGCGGCTGAAGACCGGCACGCCGCCGCGGCTGGACGGCAGGACGATCGATTGGGCGTCACTGGAGAGCCAGGCGGCGGACGAGGACCCCGTGCCGTTCTCGCTGCTGACCGATCGCATCGAAAATCCGCAGATCCATTGCGGCATCACCCGAACGACCAATGCGACGCACGAGCTGATTCGCACCAATCTCGGCCGCTCGGCCATGTATTCGGGGTCGATCGAAGGCGTCGGGCCGCGTTATTGCCCGTCGATCGAAGACAAGATCGTCAAGTTCGGTGACCGCGAAGGCCACCAGATCTTTCTGGAGCCGGAAGGGCTGGACGACGACACGGTGTACCCGAACGGCATTTCGACCTCGCTGCCCGAGGACGTGCAACTCGACATCCTGAAGACCATTCCGGGGCTGGAGCGGGCAACCATGCTGCAGCCGGGCTATGCCATCGAGTATGACCATGTCGATCCACGCGAGCTCAAGCCGACGCTGGAAACCAGGCGGATCGCCGGCCTTTTCCTCGCCGGCCAGATCAACGGTACCACCGGCTACGAGGAGGCCGGCGCGCAAGGGCTGCTTGCCGGCTTGAATGCAGCGCGCAAGGCGTCGGCGAGCGAGGAAATCGTGCTGAGCCGCACCGAAGCCTATATCGGCGTGATGGTCGACGATTTGACCAGCCGCGGCATCGCCGAGCCGTACCGCATGTTCACCTCGCGGGCCGAGTTCCGGCTTTCGCTGCGAGCCGACAACGCCGATGAGCGGCTGACGCCACTGGCGATAAGGCTGGGGATTGCCTCGCCGGAGCGGATGCAGCGGTTCAACAATGGTATGCAAGACCTTGAGAAGGCGCGACAGCTCGCCCTCGGCACCACCATGACCCCCAATGAGGCAGCGCGCCATGGGCTCGAAATCAACCGGGACGGCGTCCGTCGCTCGGCCTATGAGTTGCTGGCCTATCCCGGCGTCGACATCGCTTGGCTGGCGCGGGTCGAGCCGGCTTTCGCGGCGATCGACAGCAAAACGGCCGAACGTCTTGAAACGGAAGCCAAATATTCTGTCTATCTCGACCGCCAGCAGGCCGATGTTTCGCAGATCAGGCATGAGGAGAGCAGGCTTATTCCCGAGTCGCTCGACTTTGCTTCTGTTCCCGGCCTGTCGAACGAGTTGAAGCAGAAGATGCTGGCACGCCAGCCGCGCTCGATTGCCGATGCGCAACGCATGGAAGGCATGACGCCGGCGGCGCTGGCGATTATTGTCGCCCATGTCCGCAATGCCGAGGCGGCCGCGCGAAAGCAGGTCGCGTGAGCGCTGCGTCCTGGGCAAACCTGCAGACGGCAGCGGGCCCGGTTTCACGTGAAACATTCGATCGCCTGGTCGAGTTCGAGGCCGTCTTCCAGAAATGGAACCGCCGGATCAATCTGGCCGCGCAATCGACGCAGGACGATGTCTGGCGCCGCCACATCCTCGACAGCGCGCAGCTGGCGCGAATCAAACCAGAGGCGAAGCGCTGGGTCGATCTCGGCTCCGGCGGTGGGTTTCCGGGCCTTGTGCTGGCCTTTTTGCTTGCCGAGCGGGACGGCGCCGGTATCGACCTGGTTGAAAGCAACCGGAAAAAAGCATCGTTCCTGCAAGCGGTCATCGGACAGTTCAGCCTGCCCGCCAAGGTTATCGCGCGCCGCATCGACGACAGCTATCCTCTTGTTCCAGCACCGCAAATCGTCACAGCCAGGGCACTCGCCTCGCTGCCGGCTTTGCTCAACCTGGCGGCACCGTGGCTGACCAAGGGGTCGCGCGGCCTGTTTCACAAAGGCCGGGATTACCGCGCCGAATTGGCAGAAAGCGCTCAACGATGGTCTTTCGATCTGGTAGAACATGCCAGTGCAACCGACGCGCAGGGCGTCATTCTCGAAGTATCCGACTTGCGACAGCACCCTGGCTTGTGACCGGCGACCCAAATGAATTTCTGGCATAGACCCATGATGAAGAACGGCCCCCGAATCATCACAGTCGCCAACCAGAAGGGCGGCGTCGGCAAGACGACGACGGCCATCAATCTGGCCACCGCGCTGGCGGCCATAGGCGAACAGGTGCTGATCGTCGATCTCGACCCGCAGGGCAATGCCAGCACCGGGCTTGGCATCGACCGGCGCGACCGCAGCGTCTCGTCCTATGATGTGCTGACCGGCGAGCTGGATCTCGAAGCGGCGGCGATCCCGACGGCGGTGCCTGGCCTGTCGATCGTACCGTCGACGCTCGACCTGCTCGGCATCGAGATGGAAATCGCCTCGGCGCCGGATCGGGTGCTGCGGCTGCGCAACGCGCTGCGGGCTTCGGCCGAGCGCTCGGCCAACTTCGGCTATGTGCTGATCGACTGCCCGCCGTCGCTCAACCTGCTGACACTGAATTCGATGGCTGCGGCCGATTCGGTGCTGGTGCCGCTGCAGTGCGAGTTCTTCGCGCTGGAGGGCCTGAGCCAGCTTTTGGAGACGGTCGAGCAGGTGCGCCGCTCGATCAACCCCGACCTGACGATCCAGGGCATCGTGCTGACCATGTTCGACGGGCGCAACAATCTCGCCAACCAGGTGGTGCAGGATGTGCGGGCGCATATGGGCGACAAGGTCTATGAAACCGTCATCCCGCGCAATGTCCGCGTTTCCGAGGCGCCGTCCTATGGCAAGCCGGCGATTCTCTACGACCTAAAATGCTCGGGCAGCCAGGCCTATCTGCAGCTTGCTTCGGAAGTCATCCGCCGCGAGCGCAAATTGCGTGTCGCCTAGCAGTAACCAACAAGCGATTCGATACCGAAACGATTTGGACGGACGATGAACGAAGACCCTTCGAGAAAAAGACTGGGACGGGGACTGGCGGCGCTGATCGGCGAAATCGATCGCCCGGCGGCTCCGGAAAAGCCCGGGCTGGCGGCCGACGGCAAGGTGCCGATCGAGTTCCTCAGCCCCAACCCGAAGAACCCGCGCCGGCATTTTGGCGACGCCGACCTGACCGACCTCGCCCAGTCGATCCGCGAACATGGCGTGGTGCAGCCGGTGGTGGCGCGGCCGTCGAAAACCCAAACGGGCCGCTACGAGATCATCGCCGGCGAGCGTCGTTGGCGCGCGGCGCAACGCGCCGGGCTGACCGAAATCCCGATCATCGTACGTGACGTCAACGATCGCACGGCGCTCGAACTGGCGATCATCGAAAACGTCCAGCGCACCGACCTCAACCCGGTCGAGGAGGCGCTGGGCTACCAGCAGCTGATCGACGACCACGGCTATACCCAAGCCGATCTCGGCCAGGTGATCGGCAAGAGCCGCAGCCATGTCGCCAATACGCTGAGGCTGCTGAAGCTGCCCGACGTCATTCGCGACATGCTGGTCGACGGCGCGCTCTCGGCCGGCCACGCCCGCACCCTGGTGACGGCCGACGACCCGGCCGGGCTTGCCAAGCGGATCATCGACGAGGGGCTTTCGGTGCGCCAGGCCGAGGCCTTGGCGCAGCTGCCGGTCGGCGCGCCGGCGGCAAAACGCCAGCCCGCCGCACCGCCGCAAAAGGATGCCGACACGCTGGCGCTGGAGCGGCTGATGACCAGCACGATCGGCATGATCGTCACGATCGAGCACAACCAGCGCGGCGGCGTGATCAGCGTCGCCTACCGGACACTGGAGCAGCTCGACGAGCTTTGCCGAAGGCTGAAGCGGGAGTAGGTAGGTTGCTAAAATTAGCCGGCAAATAACGTTTTGCTGCCGCGCGGTGATTGGCGAAATCGTCGAAGTAGTTAATCTCCCCCCTTGAGGGGGAGATGGCCGGCAGGCCAGAAGGGGTCGTCAAATTTCAAGCGCCCACGTCCTCTGTCTTCGCGGAAGGGGCTGGTGTTCTACGCGCTGTGACCCCCTCTGTCGCCTTTGGCGACATCTCCCCCTCAAGGGGGGAGATTAGGTGCGCTGCGCCAGCCTGGCACTCTCCACGGTAATGCCGAGCAGGGCCTGGCGTGCCAGCGCGACCGACAGATCCGGCCGCCGGCGTGTCTGCAGGATCGCCGTCTGCAGGCGGTTGAGGGCGCGGCCGAGCGCTTCGCTGCTCCACCGTTCGAGGGCTTTCTCGACCAGCTTGCGCCGCGAAAAAAAAACCGGCGGGCGCGCCGCGGCTACGACCGAAGCGGCATTGCGGCCGCCGGCGTCCATCTGGCCGCGCATCGCCTGGATCGCCTGCAACTGCCGCATCGCCGATGAAAGTACCAGAAAGGGCTGGCCGCCGGACTGGCAATGGCGGGTGAAGGCGGTATCGAAGTCGGCGATCCTGCCTTCGAGCAGGGCGTCGACCGCCGCATCGAAGGAGAGGCCCGAGACATCGCCAGACGTCGCCTTGACGTCGTCGAGGCCGATTTCGGCCTGGCCATGCGCGTAAAGCACCAGCTTTTCGATCTCGCCGCGCGAGGCCAGCCGGTCGCCGCCGAGATTGCGGCGCAGCGCCTGCCGCGCCTCCAGTGTCATCGACATGCCGGCCTTGCGCAGTTCGTCGTCGATGACCGTATCGATATCCCTGGCCTCATCGGCATAGCAAGGCAATGCCATGGCATTGTCCGCCGCCTCCACCACGGCGCGCAGGCCGACACCCTTCTTCAAGTCGCCGGCCTCGATGAGAATGATCGCGTCCCGCGCGGGCTCCGACGTCAGCGCCTTGACGTCATCGGCAAGCGCCTTCTGAGCGCCGGCATTGCGCACCCATAGCAGGCGCCGCTCCGAAAACATCGGCACGGTGCGGGCCTCGTCGAGCAGGCGGCCCTCGTCGCGATCGACTTCCGATCCGTCCAGCCTGACGACCGAGAACGGATCGTCAAGCGGCAGGCCGGTCTTGCCGGCAAAGGCCTTTGCCCGCTCGGCAACCAGCCCGCGATCGGGACCGTAAAGCAGCACGATCGAGACGCGCGGATCCGGCTTCGCGAGCCATGCATCGACCTCGTATGCTTTCTTTTGTGCCATAGGCGCTGATTAGCATGACGCGGGCGCGGGGTGAACGGCGCCGCCCTCCTTTCCTTCTCCCCCTTGTGGGAGAAGGTGAATTGGCGCGTAGCTCCAAGACGGTTGAGGGGTGCCGGCCGGAGTGCTGTCGATGCCAAGCTGGAACACCCCTCATCCGACCGAGCTTCGCTCGGCCACCTTCTCCCACAAGGGGAGAAGGAGGTGCCCGCGCCGACCAACCCGACGCATTGCCTTATCTGGCGGGAAACCCGGCGCAATCATCTCCCAAATTGCGCGCCGATCCGGAAGATCGACAAGAAATTTCGCCGACATATCTCCATCCTGTCTGCCGCGGGCAGCAGCCAGCGGCAGCGAAGCCTCGCCCGACGAATTGGCACTGGTCTGGCGGTGTGCAAATATCCTAGCCGGGCAACAGTGGAGGACCGAGATCATGGCCGATGCCGGAATGCTGCGCTTCCATGTTCCGGAACCGGAAGTGCGGCCGGGCGGGACGCCGGATTTCTCCAATGTGAGCATTCCAAAAGCTGGCTCGGTGCCGCGCCCGAAGATCGACGTCGACCCGCGCGACATCCGCGATCTGGCGTTCTCGATCATTCGCGTGCTCAACCGCGCCGGCGAGGCTGTCGGGCCGTGGGCCGGCCTGCTTTCCGACGAGGAACTGCTGGAGGGGCTGCGCCATATGATGACGCTGCGCAGCTTCGATGCGCGCATGCAGATGGCGCAGCGCCAGGGCAAGACCTCTTTCTACATGCAGCATCTCGGCGAAGAGGCGGTGAGCTGCGCCTTCCGCAAGGCGCTGTCGCGGGGCGACATGAATTTTCCGACCTATCGGCAGGCAGGCCTGCTCATCGCCGACGGCTACCCGATGGTCACGATGATGAACCAGATCTATTCGAACGAGGCCGATCCGCTGAAAGGGCGGCAATTGCCGATCATGTATTCGTCGAAGGAGCACGGCTTCTTCTCGATCTCCGGCAATCTGGCGACGCAGTACATCCAGGCGGTCGGCTGGGCGATGGCCTCGGCGATCAGCAATGACCAGAAGATCGCCGCCGCCTGGATCGGCGACGGCTCGACTGCCGAGTCCGACTTCCATTCGGCGCTGGTGTTCGCCTCGACCTACAAGGCGCCGGTCGTGCTCAACGTCGTCAACAACCAGTGGGCGATCTCGACCTTCCAGGGCATCGCCCGCGGCGGTTCCGGCACGTTTGCCGCCCGTGGGCTCGGCTTCGGTATTCCGTCGCTGCGCGTCGACGGCAACGACTATCTCGCCGTCCATGCGGTGGCCAAATGGGCGGCGGAACGGGCGCGCAGCAATCTCGGGCCGACGCTGGTCGAATACGTCACTTACCGCGTCGGCGCCCATTCGAGCTCCGACGACCCGTCGGCCTACCGGCCGAAGGCCGAGTCCGATGCCTGGCCGCTCGGCGACCCGATCGTCAGGCTGAAGAACCATCTCATCCAGCGCGGCGTCTGGTCGGACGAACGCCACGCCCAGGCCGAGGCCGAAATCCTCGACACGGTGATTTCGGCGCAGCGGGAGGCCGAGCGCCATGGCACGCTGCATGCCGGCGGCAAGCCCTCGGCGCGCGACATGTTCGAGGGCGTCTATGCCGAGATGCCGCCGCATCTCAGGCGCCAGCGCCAACACGCAGGGGTCTGACCATGCCGCGGCGGACCATGATCGAGGCGATCCGCGACGCCATGGACGTGTCGATGGCGCGCGACGAGCGCGTCATCGTGTTCGGCGAGGATGTCGGCTTCTTCGGCGGCGTCTTCCGCTGCACCCAGGGCCTGCAGGCGAAATACGGCAAGAGCCGCTGCTTCGATGCGCCGATCAGCGAATCCGGCATTGTCGGCGCGGCTATCGGCATGGCCGCCTACGGGCTGAAGCCTTGCGTCGAGGTGCAGTTTGCCGACTATGTTTATCCGGCCTACGATCAGATCGTCTCGGAAGCGGCGCGGCTGCGCTACCGGTCGAACGGTGATTTCACCTGCCCGATCGTGGTCAGGATGCCGACCGGCGGCGGCATTTTTGGTGGCCAGACCCACAGCCAGAGCCCGGAGGCGCTGTTCACCCACGTCTCCGGCCTGAAAGTCGTGGTGCCCTCGAACCCGCATGACGCCAAGGGCCTTTTGATCGCGTCGATAGAGGATCCGGACCCGGTGATCTTCCTGGAACCGAAGCGGCTTTATAATGGCCCTTTCGACGGTCATCACGAGCGGCCGGTAACGCCATGGTCGAAACATGAGCTCGGCGAAGTCGCCGACGGCCATTACACGGTGCCGCTCGGCAAGGCGGTGATCCGACGGCCGGGTGCGGCAGTCACCGTGCTTGCCTATGGCACGATGGTCTATGTCGCCCAGGCGGCAGCCGAGGAGACCGGCATCGATGCCGAGATCATAGATCTGAGGACACTGCTGCCGCTCGATCTCGAGACGATCGTCGCCTCGGTCAACAAGACGGGGCGCTGCGTCATCGTGCACGAGGCGACGCTGACATCGGGGTTCGGCGCCGAACTTTCGGCGCTGGTTCAGGAGAGCTGCTTCTACCATCTGGAAGCGCCGGTGGCGCGGGTCACCGGCTGGGACACGCCCTATCCGCATGCGCAGGAGTGGGACTATTTTCCTGGTCCTGCCCGGCTAGGCCGCGCGCTCGTCGAAACGGTGGAAGCCTGAAGGGGGAACGATGGGCGAATATGTCATCAAGCTGCCCGATGTCGGCGAAGGCGTAGCCGAGGCCGAGCTCGTCGAATGGCAGGTCAAGGTCGGCGATCTCGTGCGCGAGGATGCCGTGCTGGCCGCTGTCATGACCGACAAGGCGACGGTCGAAATTCCTTCGCCCGTCGATGGCGAAATCGTCTGGTTGGGCGCCGAGATCGGCGACACGGTGGCGATCGGCTCGCCGATTGTCAGGTTGAAGGTGGCGGGCGAGGGCAATGTCAGGGATGCTGCGTCGCAGGCCACTGAGGCGGGCGCCAAGAATACCCCCACCGAGCGCAGTACCCCCACCCCTAACCCCTCCCCACAAGGGGGAGGGGGACGTGCCGCAACCTCCAAGGCCGAACCCGAGACCGCTCCACGATCATCTGAAAAAACACCAACGCATAAGGGACTAAGTGCGGCGGGTGGCGAATCCCCCTCTCCCTTGTGGGGAGGGGTTAGGGGTGGGGGTACTGCCGCCGGTGGGGGTACTGCGCGGACCTCCGGCGCGCCGCGTCCGGAGGGCGAAAAGCCACTGGCCTCACCGGCCGTCCGCTTGAGGGCGAAAGAGGCCGGCATCGACCTTCGGCAGGTCCCGGGAACCGGCCCGGCCGGCCGCATCCAGCATGAGGACATCGAGGCTTTCCTGGCGCGCGGACCTCTGCTCGCCAAGGTTTCCGGCCTTGCCCGCAACGAGGCGGTCGAGGACATCAAGATAGTCGGGCTCAGGCGAAAGATCGCCGAGAAGATGACGCTGGCCAAGTCGCGCATCCCGCATATCACCTATGTCGAGGAGATCGACGTCACCGCGCTCGAGGATTTGCGCGCCGCGCTCAACAAGGAGAAGCGGCCGGGCGGGAACAGGCCGAAGCTGACGCTGCTGCCGTTCTTGATGCGGGCGATGGTCAAGGCAATCGCCGACCAGCCCAATGTCAACGCACTGTTCGACGACGAAGCCGGCATCGTCCACCAGCATGGCGGCGTCCATATCGGCATCGCCGCGCAGACGGCTTCCGGGCTGATGGTGCCCGTGGTCAAGCACGCCGAGGCGCGCGACATCTGGGACTGTGCAGCCGAGGTTGTCAGGCTGGCCGAGGCAGCAAAATCCGGCACGGCGACGCGCGACGAACTCTCGGGATCGACCATCACCATCACTTCGCTGGGCGCCATGGGCGGCGTGGCGACGACGCCGGTGATCAATCATCCGGAAGTGGCGATCGTCGGCGTCAACAAGATGATGGTGCGGCCGGTATGGGACGGTACCCAGTTCATCCCGCGCAAGATGATGAACCTGTCCTCCAGCTTCGACCACCGCGTCATCGACGGCTGGGACGCGGCGGTGTTCATCCAGCGGATAAAGACGCTGCTGGAAACGCCGGCGCTGATTTTTGTGGATTGATGAGATGAACAGAGGATCGCAGGGGCGCGAGATGAGAGCAGTAGCGATCCTTCGCGCCCCCCTCTGCCCTACCGGGCATCTCCCCCTCAAGGGGGGAGATCGGCCGTCATCCCGCCTTTCGCCAATCTCCAGCTTTGCAGGACTAAGCCGAACGCGAAAGCTGCCAATCTCCCCCCTTGAGGGGGAGATGTCCGGCAGGACAGAGGGGGGTGCTGCCCCGCCGGCTCGTCGAACTAAGGTGCAATGATGAAGGAAATCTCCTGCAAGCTGCTGGTCATCGGCGCCGGTCCGGGCGGCTATGTCTGTGCCATCCGCGCCGGGCAGCTTGGCATCGACACAGTGATCGTCGAGGCAGGCAAACCGGGCGGCACTTGCCTCAATGTCGGCTGCATCCCGTCAAAGGCGCTGATCCATGCAGCCGAAGAGTTCGAAAAGCTCTCGCACATGGCCGGCGGCAAAAGTCCACTCGGCATAACGGTCGCGGCACCGTCGCTTGATCTCGCGGCGACCATTGCCTGGAAAGACGGCATCGTTAGCCGGCTGAACAACGGCGTCGCCGGCCTGCTGAAGAAAGCTGGCGTGAAGACGGTGCATGGCTGGGCGACATTTCGCGACGGCAAGACCGTTGCCGTCGAGACCGAGATCGGCATGCAGGTGATCCGAGCCGAAACTGTGGTGATAGCGACCGGCTCGGCGCCGGTAGATCTGCCATCGCTGCCGTTCGGCGGGCCGGTCATTTCGTCGACCGAGGCGCTGGCGCTGAGCGAAGTTCCGGAGAGGCTGGCGGTGGTCGGCGGCGGCTATATCGGGCTGGAACTCGGCATCGCCTTTGCCAAGCTGGGCGCCAAGGTGACCGTAGTCGAGGCGTTGCCGCGCGTGCTGGCGCAATATGATGCGGAACTGACCCGGCCGGTGGTGAAGCGGCTGGCCGAACTCGGCATCGAGGTGCTCGTGAACGCCAAGGCCAAGGGGCTGTCCACTAAGCGCGACGCGCTGCTGGTCGAGACGAATGGCGGCAAGAACGGCAAGATTGCCGGCGACATGGTGCTGGTCACGGTCGGTCGCAAGCCGGTGACCGAAGGCTGGGGGTTGGAGCAGATCGACCTCGACATGGCCGGATCCTTCATCCGCATCGACGACCAGTGCCGCAGCTCGATGCGTGGTATCTTTGCCATTGGCGACGTCACCGGCGAGCCGATGCTGGCGCACCGGGCCATGGCGCAAGGCGAAATGGTCGCCGAGATCGTCGCCGGCCACAAGCGCAGCTGGGACAGACGAGCGATCCCGGCTGTCTGTTTCACCGATCCGGAGCTGGTCACCGCAGGCCTGTCGCCGGAGGAGGCCAAGACCCGTGGCGAGATCAAGGTCGGACTGTTTCCCTTCATCGCCAATGGCCGGGCGATGACGAAGTTGGGCGAGGACGGATTCGTCCGGGTAGTGGCGCGGGCGGACAACCATCTGGTGCTTGGCATTCAAGCCGTCGGCCAGGGCGTGTCGGAGCTGTCCACTGCGTTTGGGCTGGCGCTGGAGATGGGTGCGACGCTGGAGGATATCGCCGGGACGATCCATGCCCATCCGACACAGGGCGAGGGTTTTCCGGAAGCGGCGCTGAAGGCGCTGGGGCGGGCGGTGCATGTCTGAGGGCTCGTGCTCTCCCCCCTTGAGGGGGAGATGGCCGGCAGGCCAGAGGGGGTCGGTTCGACTGGATGCGACCTCCCTTGCGACAGATGGAGGTTGGCGCTCTACGCGAGGCGACCCCCTCTGTCGCCTTCGGCGACATCTCCCCCTCGAGGGGGGAGATTACGCAGCTCACCCTGCAAGCCGGCTAACCATTTCGTGCTGCGCATAGGCGCGGCCGAAGCGGTTGGCTAGGAAGGCGTCGAGGGCGATGTCCTCCTGCTTGATGAAGCCCCTGGCCGGCAAGCTGCCGTCGGCCAGCATGTCGAGCACCGCGCAGATGGCGGAGGCGGTGGTGATCTGGATGGCGCTGCGCACCGTTTCGCCGACGCGCTTGGCGTAGATCTTGTTGGCGTAGGTCTCTTGCAGCAGGCGGCCGTTCTTGCGGCCGCTGACGGTGACGAAGACGATGACCACGTCCTGCAGCGTCGCCGGCAGGGCGCTTTCGAAAATGTCCTTCAGCACGTCGCGGCGGTGGCGCAGGCCGAGGTCGTTGAGCAGCGCCTTCATGATCGCGGCATGGCCGGGATAGCGGATGGTGCGGTAGTTCAGCGTCCGCACTCTGCCTTTCAGCGTTTCGGCCAGCGTGCCCAGCCCGCCCGAGGTGTTGAACGCCTCGTAGGTGACGCCGTCGAGCGAGAATTCTTCACGCTCCTCCAGCGGCGGCACTTCGACAAGCTCGCCTTCGACGATCGCCTCGCACGGCTCGCAATATTCGTTGATGACGCCGTCGGTGCTCCAGGTCAGATTGTAGTTCAGCGCATTCGACGGGTATTGCGGCAGCGCGCCGACCCGCATGCGCACGCTTTCCAGCGTGTCGAAGCGGCTGGCGAGATCGTTGGCAACGATCGAGATGAAGCCCGGCGCCAGCCCGCATTGCGGAATGAAGGCGCTGTTGCCGGAACGCGCCAGTTCCTTGACGCGCCTGGTGCTGACGACGTCCTCGGTCAGATCGAGATAATGCACGCCGGCACTGGCCGCCGCCTCGGCGATGCGCGTGGTCAGATGGAAGGGCGCGGCGCTGAGCACCGCGAACTTGCCGGCCAAGGCGGCTTCGAGCGTGCCGGCGGCTTCGATATCGAGTTCCAGCGTCTCGACCGTTTCAGACAGTTCGGCCGCGCCGAGCTGCGCCGCCGAGCGGTCGATGAGCGTGACATGGTAGTCGCCCGTGGAAGCCAGCATCTCGGCAATGGTCGAGCCGATCTTGCCGGCGCCGACGACGATGATTTCCTTCATGACCGGTCCCTCGCACCAATGCTAAATTCACGGTTAGAATCGCAGCTTGCCTGTCGAAAGGAAGCGTGAGATTGTACGAAACGCAGCCTCTCTTTGGGCAATGTGCCGGTAAGGTTCGTCGAAATGCTCAGCGATGCCGACCAGGCTCTGCTTTCCCTGCTGCGCACCAATGCGCGCGCCTCGACCGCCGAACTGGCGCGGCGGCTCGGCGTCTCACGAACAACGGTGCAAAGCCGGATCGAGCGGCTGGAACAGCGCGGCATCATCGCCGGCTACGGGGTCAGGCTGTTGCCGGATTACGAGCAGGGGCTGGTCAGGGCGCATGTCCTGCTCACCGTCACCCCCAAGCTTGCCGACAAGGTGGTGCGCAGCCTGCAGGCGCTGGCACCGGTTCGCACGCTGCACTCGGTCAGCGGCAATTTCGATATGATCGTCATCGTCGAGGCGCCGTCGATCAGGGATCTCGACACGCTTCTCGACCAGATCGGCGCCATGGACGGAGTCGAGCGCACGTCGTCGTCGATCATCCTGTCGACGCGGATCGACCGCTGAGCCGGCTGGTGTCGCGGGTCCAGACGCTGTCGGGACAGCGCCCCCCTCTCTGCCCTGCCGGGCATCTCCCCCTCCAGGGGGAGATTGGATGTCACCGCGGCTTTCGCCAATCTCCAAGGTGGCTGAATGGATGCTATCGGCGAAGCTGCCGATCTCCCCACTAGAGGGGGAGATGCCAAGTGATCGCAAAGAGGGCAGGACAGAGGGGGTCGCGAAGGATCACCAAGGGCGGTGATCGTTGTGGCGTTACCGCAGCAAAGCGATATAGGCTTTCAAAATGTGGATCGATGGCGTGCAGCCGCCCCCTATCTCTCGCAGCACCGCGCGTTCACCCAAAGAACCTAGACAGGAGGCCTCCTTGCCCAAGCAGTGTTTTGGAAAATCCCATGTGCCGTTGTCGCCGGCGGTCAGGGCCGGCGATTTCGTCTATGTCTCAGGCCAGGTGCCGGTCGGCACAGACGGGCTGGTGGTCAAGGGCGGCATCGCCGAACAGACCGAGCAGGTGCTGTCGAACGTCAAGGCGGCACTGGCGCTGGCCGGCTGTACCCTCGACGACGTAGTCAAGACGACGGTCTGGCTCGAAGACGCCCGCGATTTCGGCATTTTCAACACCGTCTATGCCAGGCATTTCCCGAAAGACCCGCCGGCGCGCACGACAGTGGAGTCGCGGCTGATGATCGACATCAAGATCGAGGTCGAGGCCGTTGCCTACAGGCCGGCCTGACGGGAAAGTGGAGACAGGCGCGATGCAATTCGATCTCCTGATAAAAGGCGGCCGCCTCATCGATCCGGCGTCCGGCCTCGACGCGCAGAGCGATCTGGCGATTGCCGACGGCCGTATCGCCGCGATCGACACCGAAATCCCCTTCGAACGTGCCGCCCGCGTCATCGATGCCACGGGCTCCATCGTCGCGCCGGGCCTGATCGACCTGCACAGCCATGTCTATTGGGGCGGCACGTCGCTCGGCGTCGATGCCGACCGGCTCGCCGCAAAGAGCGGCACCACCACCTTCATCGATGCCGGAAGTGCCGGCGCCGGCAATTTCCTCGGCTTTCGCCGCCACGTCATCGAGCGCTCGAAAGTCCGCATCCTGGCCTATGTCAACATTTCCTTTGCCGGCATATTCGGCTTCTCGCAGACCGTGGCGGTCGGCGAGTGTAGCGATCTCCGGCTCTGCGAACCGCGCGAGACGGTAGCGGCGGCTCGCGAGCACGCGGACGTGGTTGTCGGCGTCAAGGTCCGCTCGGGTCGCCATGCCGGCGGCACCAGCGGCATCGCGCCGGTCGATCTCGCGCTCGAAGCCGCCGACAAAGCCGGCCTGCCGCTGATGGCGCACATAGACGAGCCGCCGCCGGGCCGCTCGGAAGTGCTGCCGCGGCTGCGCAAGGGCGACATCCTCACCCACTGCTTCCGGCCGTTTCCCAACGCGCCGGTCTTCGCCTCGGGGGCGGTGCGGCCAGATATGCGGCTGGCGCGCGAGCGCGGCGTCATCTTCGACATCGGCCACGGCATGGGCTCGTTCGATTTCGAAGTGGCGAAAGCGATGCTCAGCGAGGGGCTGGCGCCGGACGTGATCAGCAGCGACGTGCATCTCTACTGCGTCGACGGGCCGGCCTTCGACATCCTGGTCTGCATGTCGAAGCTGCTGGCGCTCGGCATGCCGCTGGTCGAGGTGCTGCGCGCCGCCACGCAGCGCCCTGCCGAAGCGATCGCCAGGCCCGATCTCGGCAGGCTTGCGGTGGGTGCGGTCGGCGACATCGCGGTGTTGCGGCTGCGTCCGGGCCGCTTCACCTTTGTCGATTCGGTCGGCGCCTCGCTGGTCGCCGAGCAAAGGCTGGTCTCGGACGGAATCGTGGTCGGCGGCAGCTGGTGGCCGAACGAGGCGGTGGACGATCTCGGCGAGACCGAACGCTTCGAAGCGCATGCGCACGACACTCATGTCGATGTGGCGAGCCGGCATTTCGGGCGTGGGTGATCTCCCCCCTTGAGGGGGAGATGTCGCCGAAGGCGACAGAGGGGGTCGGTTCGACCGGGCTCGTCTTCCTGCAACGGATGGAGGTTGGCGCTCGACGCGCGGCGCCCCCCTCTGGCCTGCCGGCCATCTCCCCCTCAAGGGGGGAGATCGGCCGTCACCGCCCCGGCGCTCCATAGACCGGCGTCGCAATGCCTTCCATGCGCGCCTTGATCTGCAGCGCGACGTACTTCGAATAGAAGCGCGACAGCGCCAGATTGCCGCCGTGGAACCACAGCGCTTCCTGTGCCGTCGGCTTCCACATGTTGCGCAATTCGCCTTGCCACGGACCCGGGTCGCCTTTCACGCCCGAGCCAATCCCCCAGCACGGGCCGACCTTGTCGGCGACTTCGCGCGAGACGATCGCCGCCACGGTTTCGTTCATCGAGAGATAGCCGGTGCAGGCGATGATTGCGTCGGCCGCCAGTTCGGTGCCGTCGTCGAAGAGGATGCCTGTCTGCGTCAGCGACTTGATCCCGACGCCACTGCGGATGCCGATCTCGCCGTCGATGATCAGGTCGCAAGCGCCGACATCGATGTAGAAGCCCGAGCCGGTGCGGTAGGCCTTCATCAGGAGCCCGGTCTCGTCGTCGCCGAAATCGATGGCGAAGCCGGCGCCGCGCAAGCGATCGTAGAAGGCCGCGTCGCGCGCCTTGATGATGTCGTAAAGCGCCCGCTGGCCTTGCGGCAGCAGCGCGAACGGCGTCGAGGCGACGATCATGTCCGCTTTCTCGGTGGTGATGCCGCGGGCCAGCGCCTTTTCCGAAAAGATCTCGAAACCGATCTCCATCAGCGTGTCCGACTTGACCACCGTCGTCGGCGAGCGCTGGACCATGGTCACCTCGGCGCCGCTCTCCCAGAGGTCGACGCTGACGTCATGGCCGGAACTTGCCGCGCCGATGACGGCGACCTTCTTGCCGCGGAATTTTTCGCCGCTGGAATACTGGCTGGAATGCAGGATTTCGCCGTCGAAGACCTCGGCGCCCGGCAGGTCGATGCGCCTGGGCGGGCCATAAGCACCGGTTGCAAAGACGATGTGCTTCGGCTTTAGCGTGATGCGCTCGCCGGCGCGGTCGAGCTCGACCGTCCAGACCTTTTCGGTCTCGTCATAGGACGCGCTGACGCATGTCGTGGAGGTCCAGTAGTTGAGCTCCATGACGCGCGTATACATCTCCAGCCAGTCGCCCATCTTGTCCTTGGGCGTGAACACCGGCCAGTTCTCGGGAAACGGGATGTAGGGCAGATGGTCGTACCAGACCGGGTCGTGCAGCACGAGCGAGCGGTAGCGATTGCGCCAGGAATCGCCGGCCTGGGTGTTCTTCTCGATGACGATGGCCGGCACGCCCAATTGCCTGAGCCGCGCCCCCAGCATGATGCCGCCCTGGCCGCCGCCGATAACCAGGCAGTAGGGCTGTTGGCTAACGCCGAGGTCACGCGCCTCGCGGCGCCTCGCCTCCAGCCAGGTTTCGCGTTCCGGGTCTGCCTTGTGGCGGACACCCAGCGGCCGCGCCGGGCCCTTGCGCTCCTCCAACCCCTTGAGATCGCTCATCGCCGTAAACAGCGTCCGGCATTTGCCGTCCCTGAGGCGCATGACGCCTTGACCCCACGCCGATGACGTCTCGAAGCTGAACCAGGCTTCGATCATGCCCTCGTCCGAAGTCGCTTCGCCGCTGAGCTGCCATCGGGCAGGCTTTGTCGTTGCCAGCGTCGCCGCCAGCATGTCGCGGATCGCGGCGCGGCCTTCCATCGTCTTGATGTTCCAGGTGAAGGTCAAGAGATCGCGCCAGTAGCAGTCCTCGACGAACAGGTTGATTGCGGCCTCGACGTCGCCGGCCTCGAGTGCTCGCGCAAAAGAACCAAGCCAGGTGGCCGCCTGTTTCGTCGGTGCGATGTCGAGCATCTGTCTTCCCTAACTTCCAGTGACGTTTGCGCTGCCCTCATTCTTACCCTTTCCGGGTTCTTTGCGGGAGAGGGTGAGGGCAGCGCAAACAGTCCGGAAGCTAAGGGGCCAACGTAGGCCGAAGCGATCGCCGCTGCCGTCAGGCCCGCGCGCGGGCCTGATCCGAACCGCTATCCAGCCATGCAAGATCGTCCGGCGAAAGTGAAATGTCGAGCGCCTGGAGGCTGTCTTCCAATTCGTCGAGCGTGCGCGGCCCGATCAGCGGGACGGACGGAAAGGGCTGCGCCAGGACATAGGCGAGCGCGACGTGGATCGGGCTTTTGCCCAGCCGTCTGGCGAGCTCGATGGCGCGGTCGCGACGGCCGAAATTCCTCTCCGAATACCAGACCCGGACCAGCTCCTCATTGTCGCGCCGGTCGCGGCCGGCGCGGTCGGTGAAGAAGCCGCGGCCTTGGCTCGACCAGGCGAAATTCGGCATCTGCCGGGCGGCGAGCCAGGCCTTCCATTCGTCGCTGGAGGAGGTGACGCAGCCTGCCCAGATCGGCTCCAGCATTTCGGCCAGCGAGAAATTGTTGGAAAGCGCACCGGGCTTCTGCTTGCCGGTGCGCTCGGCATAGGCAATCGCCTCATCCATGCGTTCCATCGTCCAGTTCGAGCCGCCGAACGGACCGCGAATGCGGCCGGCCTTGACCTCGCGGTCCATCGCATCGACGAACTCGTCGACCGGCACATCCGGATTGTCGCGGTGCATGAAATAGACGTCGATATGGTCGGTCTGCAGCCGTTCGAGCGACTGGGTAAGCTGTTTGCCGATGACGTCGGGATAGCAGAGCGGCGAGTGCGCGCCCTTGCCGATGACCACCGACTGCTCGCGCACGCCGCGGTTCTTCAGCCACTGGCCGAGCAGCGTCTCGGTATAGCCGGAACCGTAGACGAAGGCGGTGTCGAACAGATTGCCGCCGGCCTCGAAATAGGCATCGAGCAGGATGGCGCCCGACGAAAAGGTGCGGAAATCCTCGAAGCCGAGCGCCAGGCACGAGGCCGGCCGCGGCAGGCCCGGAATGCTGCGCTTGGGGATGGCGGTTCCGCCGGAGCGCAGCTTCCGTCCGGAGATCGTGTTGACGCGCTTTGCCGGTTTCTCGATGTCGTATTCGAGCCCGATTGCGGCCCGCCATTTGTCGAGCACGCGCAGATTGCCGAGACTGTCGGCCCAGCCCATGCCGGGCCAGGCGAACTCCTGCTTTCCGCCGAGAATGGCCTCGCCGGCGGCGTCGACCTCAAATGCGTACAGCCAGCCGTCCTCCGTGACCTCGACCACCTCGGTGTCACCCGGACGGATGATGCGGATTTCGCCGGTGCCGCCTTGCTGGCCGCCGGCATACCAGAAATCCGCCACCTCGATGCGGCCTTTGCTGCCGACAATACGCAAGACATTGTCCTGAGCGAGCGAGATGCTGCAGGACACTTCCGCGACGATGCCGCCCGGAAAATGCAACAGCGCCGACGCCCATTCGTCGACGCCGGATTGGCCGAGATGCGCAGCGCCGACGACTTTGTCCGGCTCGGCGAAGGGCTTTCCCGCCGCGGCGCCGGCAATCAGCCGCGCCATCGAGACGGGATAACCGCCGACATCGAGAATGCCGCCGCCGGCGAGATCCTTGGCGTAGAGACGGTGCTCCGGCATGAAGCCCGGCATGGCGAAGCCGAAGCTGGATTTGATCATCTTGATGTCGCAGATCGCGCCGGCCCTGATCAGCTCGACCAACTTGGCCGTCTGCGGATGCAGCCGGTACATGAAGGCTTCGCCGAGAAAGGTGCCGGCCTTGCGCGCGGCATGGATCATGGCGTCGGCTTCGAATGCGGTCAGGCCAAGCGGCTTTTCGCAAAGCACGTGCTTTCCGGCCTCGGCCGCCTTGATCGCCCATTCGGCATGGCTCGGATGCGGCGTCGAAATATAGATCGCGTCGACATCCGGATCGCCAACCAAAGCCTCGTAGCCGTCCAGGATGCGAGCGCCGGGGAAAGCCTCGGTGAGCCCCGCCTTGCCGGGATTGCGCGCCCCTAAGGCGACCAATGTGCCGGTGCGCGAATGGGCGACGCCCCCGGCAAAAGCCTTGGCGATGTTGCCGGGCCCGAGAATGCCCCAGCGAACTTTTTCTGGTTTGGACGTCATGTCAAATCTCCGTGGGGTGGCCGCGAGCAATCGCGATCGGACAAAAGAAAGATGGGTTAGCGAATGCGTGCGCCGGTGGCGTCGAAGAGAAGCGAGCGGTCGGCTTTGATCGACACCACCAGGTCGTCGCCGTTCGCGCGATGCCGCGAGGCCTCGCGCTCGATGATCAGTTCCTCGCGTCCGCCCCCGGTACCGGAATTGGCATAGACATAGCTCACCGATCCCAAGTGCTCGGCGACGTCGGCCTTGAGGGTAAGGTCGCAGTCGCCCTGGCCGGCGTCGAAGAAATGCTCCGGCCGCACGCCAAGCACGACATCGCCGCCTGTTGCAGGCAAGGCATCCGAAAGCGGCTTGCGCAGTCGCGCGCCGCGATGATTGACCAGTTCGACGACCGCCGCACCGTTGTCGGCCCCGACCATTTTTGCCGCCAGGAAGTTCATTTTCGGCGAGCCGACGAAGCCGGCAACGAAGCGGTTGGCGGGGTCGTCGTAGAGATCGAGCGGCGCGCCGATCTGCTCGATATTGCCGGCGTTGAGCACGACGATCCTGTCGGCCAGCGTCATCGCCTCGGTCTGGTCGTGCGTCACATAGACCATGGTAACGCCGAGTTCCTTATGAAGGCGCGATATCTCGACGCGCATCTGCACCCGGAGCTCGGCATCGAGATTGCTGAGCGGTTCGTCGAACAGGAACACTTGCGGCTCACGCACGATGGCGCGGCCGATGGCGACGCGCTGGCGCTGGCCGCCCGACAATTGCCGCGGCCGCCGCTTCATCAGCTCGGCGATGCGCAGGATTTCGGAAGCCCGCTTCACCCGCCGCTCGGTATCTGCCTTGGGGTTGCCGGTCATTCTCAGGCCGAAGCTCAGATTCTGCTCGACCGTCATGTGCGGATAGAGCGCGTAGGACTGGAACACCATGGCGATGCCGCGATCGGCCGCCTCGACGTCGTTCACCACCTTGCCGCCAATGGCGATCTCGCCGTCGCTGATGTCCTCGAGCCCGGCGATCATCCGGAGCAGCGTGGACTTGCCGCAGCCGGAAGGGCCGACGAAGACGACGAATTCGCCGTCATCGATGTCGATATTGGCGCCGTGGACGATCTCGAAGACGCCGAAGCGCTTGATGACGTTTTTGAGTGTGACTGCCGCCATGCTGATCCTTACTTGATGGCGCCGGCGGCGATGCCGGCAACGAAATGGCGCTGCAGAAGCACGAACACGACGAGCATTGGCGCCGTCAGCATCACCGCGCCCGCCATGATGCCGCCCCAGGACACCTTGGTGAGACCGATCAGCGTGCCGAGCGCCACGGGCGCGGTCATTGCGCCCGGCTTGGAATTGATCAGCAGCGGCCAGAGATAGTTGTTCCAGGAGGCAAGGAAGAGGATGATGGCGAGCGCCGCCAGCATCGGCCGCGCCAGAGGCAGTGCGACGAACAGGAATATCCGCCATTCCTTGACGCCCTCGACCTTGGCGGCGTCGAACAGCTCGTGCGGCATCATCGAAAAACTCTGCCGCATGAAGAGCACGCCCAGCGAATTGAACAGCGGCGGCACGATCAGCGCTACCCAAGTGTTGGCGAGCTTGAAGTCGCGCGCCACCATGATGAATTGCGGGATCAGCACGACCGCATAGGGCAGCGTGATGGTGCCGAAGATGATGGCGACGACCATGCCCTTGCCGAAGAAGTTGTAACGCGCCAGCGCCCAGCCGGCCATCGAGGTCAGCATCACCGACAGGAAGGTATAGGTCACCGCCACCGAGACGGAGATGCCGATGGCACCGATGAAATTGGTGCCGCGCTGCAGATTGCTGACATTGTCGAGGAAATTGCCATGCGGCAAAAGCTCGATGTCGGGGCTGAAGATGCCGTTGTCGGGCATCGTCGAAAAAACCACCATCATCCACAGCGGAAACAGCCAGACCAGCGCCAGCGGCGTCAGGAACAGATGCAGCGCGATGCTGCGTCCCAATCTGGCCTGGGAACGGCTGACTCTTGAGTGCGAGGTCATTTCGGTTCCCTCGTCAGCCATATCTGCACCAGCGAAATGGAAATCGCCAGCCCGGCCATGGTGTAGGCGACGGCCGAAGCGTAGCCGAAATTGAGCGACCGGAAGCCCTGGCGGTAAAGCAGCAGCCCGAGCGTTTCGGTGCCGCCGCCCGGCCCGCCGCGCTCGGTGATCAGGAAGGGCTCGGTGAACAGCTGCATGGTGCCGATGATCGACAGCACGGCGCAGAACACGATGATCGGCTTGAGCAGCGGCAGCGTGATGTAGAAGAACTGTTTGACCTTGCTGACCCGGTCCAGGGTCGCCGCCTCGTAGACATCCTCGGGAATCGACTGCAGGCCGGCGAGCAGGATGATGGCGTTGTAGCCGGCCCAGCGCCACGTCACCGCCATCATGATCACCGCCATCGCCGGGGTGACGTTGGTAAACCAGTCGACACTGGGCAGGCCGATGCCGTTCAGCAATTTGTTGATGATGCCGTAGTCGAGATTGAACATCAGCCGGAAAACCGCCGAATAGGCGACCTCGCCGACCACGACCGGCGCGAAGAAGGCAAAGCGGAACAGGCCACGGGCCTTGAGCAGTGGCGAATTCAAAAGCACCGCCATCACAATCGCCAGGGAAATCATCACCGGCACCTGGATGACAAGGATCAGCAATGTGTTCTTCAAGGCATTGAAGAAGGCCGGATCGCCGATCAACCGGCCCCAGTTGAAGGTCGGCGCGAAGCGCCACGGCACAGTGCGCGTCGCCTGGAACGAGATCAGGAAGGAATCGATGATCGGCCACAGCCAGAAGATCGAAAAAATCAGCAGATACGGCGCGAGGAAGCGATACGCCGTGGCGTTCTGGTAGCGCATCGTTTTCCTCCTTTCTGCTTTCAAGTTCTTGCCTTCTCCCCTTGTGGGAGAAGGTGGATCGGCGCGTAGCGCCGAGACGGTTGAGGGGTGATGGCCGGAGTGCCGCCGGCGCCAAGCTGGAGCACCCCTCATCCGTCGCCTTCGGCGATACCTTCTCCAACAAGGGGAGAAGGAGCCGCGCGCTCGGAGCCGCCTCGTCTAGATCACGACTTGACCGGCAGGCCGGTCGCCGCGGCGATCTGGCTTGCGGCATCGTCGAGAGCTGCCTTGGCGTCGGGATAGCCGCCGGCCAGATATTTGGTCTGCACCGCGCGGATGATGATTTCGGCGTCGCTCTGGAACGGCGTGCCGCGGCTGGGGACGACCTTGGGCAAGGTGCCGAGGATGTCCTTCCACACGGCCTGGCCACCCCAATAGGGCAGGCCTTCGGAGACATAAGGGTCGTTGAGCGCCGAGATCAGCGACGGCACCAGGCCGAAGCCTTTCAGCATGGTGATCTGGCCCTCATTCGTCGCAAGCGTGTATTTCAGATAGGCGTAGGCGGCTTCCTTGTTCTTAGACACCGAGGTGATGGCGAGCGAGGAGCCGCCGAGATTGGCGGCGCGCGGACCGTCGGCGGTCAGGCTCGGCATCAGATAGACGCCCCATTTGCCTGCCCCATCGGGCGATTCGGTGCGCACGGTGCCTTCATACCAGCCGCCATACATCTGCGTGGCGACCTTGCCGGCGGTATTGTTGGTGATCTTGGTGCTCCAGTCGGCAGAGGAAATGATGCCGGCGTCCTTCATCTCCTTGATCTTGGTCATGGCATCGACGCATTTGGGCTGGTTGACCGTGATCGATTGCCCGTCGGCGGAGAAGTAGGCGCAACCCTGCTCGTTGGAGATCATGCGGAAGAATTCGGAATCGCCGTTGAAATCGGCGTTGGTCATCGTGACGCCGGGATTGGCGGCCTGGATTTTCTTGGCGGCGGCCATGAAATCGTCCCAGGTCTTGATCGAGGACGGATCGACGCCAGCCTTCTCGTAGAAGTCGCGGCGGTAGAACATCGCCACTGGACCGGAATCCCAGGGCATCGCATAGGCCTTGTCGTCAACCTCGAGCTCGGTACGCTTGAAGTCGGGGAATTTTGCCTGGTCTTCCGCGGTGTAGCCGAGCGTATGCAGGTCGACGAAGCAATCCGGGAACTGGCTCCAGTAGTTTTCGGCTTCGCCGTTCTCAATCGTAACGATGTCAGGCAGCCCCTCGCCGCCGGCGGCACAGCCGGCGATCGATTTGTCGTAGGTCGGCTGGTTGCCAAGGTCCTCGACCGTCACCTTGATGTCGGGATACTGCTTGTTGAAGCCCGCTATGGTCGCCTTCAGCGACGAAGCGGCGATATTCCAGCTCCAGATCGTGATTTCACCGGACTGCGCAAAGGCCGGGCTGGAGCCCAAGGCAAGCGCGAGCGCGGCGCAGGTCAATTTTATGCGCATTGAAATCCTCCCATTTCAGTTGCTCTCTGTTTGCGAGCGTGGCTAGACTAGGCCTCGGGAAAGCCTTGTCCGCGACAAAGGGAATAAGAAATGAGCGGAAAGTAAGATGCCGGAAAGGCCGTTTTACCAGCCTGGCGCCAGCAGCGTGGAGGGCCTGCCGCTGCTGCTGCAGATGTTCCACACCCAGCCCCTGGTGATGCTCAAGCCGCATTGGCACGCCCAGGTCGAGGTGAATTTCATCGTGCGTGGCGCCGTGCATTACCGCATGGACGGGCACGGGCTTTCGCTTTCTGCGGGCGACATGTGCCTGTTCTGGGGCGGCCTGCCGCACCAGATGGACGAAGCCTCCGACGATGCCATCTATGCCGGCGCGCATTTGCCGCTGGTGCATTTCTTCCGGCTGCATTTGCCCGTCGAGGTCCGCAACAGACTGATGACCGGGGCGACGCTGGTGACCGACGCCACCGACCGTTCGGACGACCACAATTTCGAGCGCTGGAACCGCTATGCCCGCTCCGGCGACCCGGTCAAGGCCGAGCATGCCGTCAACGAGCTGTTGCTGCGGCTGGAGCGGGTGCGCTTCGAGCCTTACCGGCTGGTGCCCGAAACCCCGGTCGAACAGGAGATAGGCAGTCCCTTCGATCAGCAATCGCTGCGCAATGTCGGGCGCATGTGCGACTTCATCGCCGAGAATTTCCTCTACGAGATCGATTGCGTCGACATCGCCGCGGCGGCCGATATCCATCCCAAATACGCCATGAGCATCTTCAAGAAATCGACCGGCATGACGCTCAATGAATATGTGAATTTGCTGCGCCTCAGCTACGCGCAGGCGCTGCTGATGCATCAGGATGCCAATGTGCTGCGCGTCGCCATGGAATCGGGCTTCGGCTCGCTCAGTGCCTTCAACAAGTCGTTCCGCAAGCTTTCCGGCATGTCGCCGTCGGATTTCCGCAGGGGCGTGGCCGGCGCCAGATAACGGCTGGATTCAGCCGATAATATCCAGGCGCCTCGGCAGGCGGTTCATCGGCGACGGCCCGTTGGCGGTGATCAGGAACTGGTCCTCGAGATTGAAGCTGGCGAGACCGTCGATGTAGAGCGGGATCTCGAATGCCAGCACCATGCCGGCCTCGATCACGACATTGCTGTCGGCCGAGATGAACGGCCATTGCTCGGAAAACACGGAATGGCCGACGCCGTGGCCGAAATGGCCGCGGCGATAGGAACGCAGGCCCTGGCGCGCCAGGCTTTCGCTGGCGGCGCGATGCACGGCGGCTAACGGCTTTCCGGGCATAAGCGCGGCAAGCCCGTCGGCGAAGGCGCGTTCGGCTATCGCATGCAATTCGGCCTGTTCGGGCGACGGCGGCCCGAAGGTGAAATTCCGCGACATATCCGAGGCATAGCCGTTCACGCTGCACACCATGTCGGCCTTCAGCGGATCGCCGGCGGCGGCGACGGCGTCGGCGCCTTTCGGGCGAGCGCCCAGCGTGACGTATTCCGCCGTCGAGATTTGCTGCGACGACCCGGCGGCTGCATCCGCGACGCCTTGCCGGTAAAGCGCGACCAGCTCAGACTGACGCATGCCGTTTGTCGCATGCTGCTGCAGCCGCGACAGGCCGGCTTCCGACAGGGCGATGCCCTGCTGCAGAAGGTCGATCTCGCTCTGCGATTTGATTGCCCGCAGCCTGTCGAGAACCGGTGAGCCGTTGACCAGGGCAGTGCCCGGCAACATCGCCTGCATCGCGGAAAAATCGCTGGCCGAGACGAAATCCAGCTCGATGCCGAGCGTCGCACGCTCCAGCCCGAATTCTGCGAGGATCGTTTTCAGCTCGCGGACGGAGCGGGCAAGCTCAAAGGTCGCCGGACGTGAAAAACCGGGAGCGCGGCCAACCAGGCCGGCCTCGATGCGCTGCGCAACAGGCCGGTCGGCCGTCGCCGGCTCGAGCGACGCCGATTCGATCCAGATCGCATGCGTGCGCAGCACGGCGCCGGCCATCGCCGCCCGGAGCCGGGCAGCCTGGAAATCCGCCACCACGACGCCGATCGGCAGGTCGCCTCGCTTGGGAATAACGACGAAACCGGCGCCGGCCCGCCGGAACAGGCCGGCCGGGCCGATCCAGGCACCGGTGGCATATTGGAACGCCTCGGGCTCGCAAAGCACCAGCGCCTCGATGCCGGCGCGCTGCATCAGGTCAGTTGCGCGCTCGCGGTCGACAAAGCCGGTCATGGGATCTCCTCGAATGCACTCGAATCCGACGCCGATGCGGCGGCGTTTGGCCTTAGCGTAGCTTCAGTGCCGCCGTGGAGCAGCTTTTTTCTGGAAGCGCTGTTCACCTTGAGAGTTCGTCGTCGGGAAACGAAAAAAGCCGCGGCGAACCACGGCTTTCAACGCGACAAGTGGTCTGTTTCGAATGCTTACTCGGTTTCGTCAGAGGTGTCGTCGGCAGTGTCTGCCGCGTCTTTCGCGGCCTTCCTATCCAGCGCTGCCTGCAAGGCCAGCGTTGCCTGCGGTGAGGCCGGTGTCGTGGCAACGACCGCCATTGCATGAGCAACGCCGGTCGTCGACTTGTCCTTGGCCGCGGCGGAAGTGGCGGCTCCGTGTCCCTGCGAGCCGGCCCCGGCCGAGTTTCCGCCGTTACCGTTGCTGCCGCCATTGCCGTTGCCATTGCCATTGCCGCCGGGAGCAGCGAGTACCGGAGATGCGACAAGGGTGAGAGCGGCTACAGTCGCGAATAGACAGGTGCGCGTTTTCATAGTTCCTCCTTCGAGTCGCCCTCCCGCCAGGATGGGTTTCAGATGAAAAACGTCAGGACTTTCGAATCCGAAAGTCGGCTGTTACCTAGCTTTGTTCAAATACAGTATTCTACAAGACGGACCTTGGTCCGAAATCGATACGCAAAAGTCCTGGATTTTATCGACAGCGTACTTCGGACGACCGCAGCGGCGGGATTTTTGCTGCCGGCAGATCCGGCGCCGCTACAGCGCAGTGTGCGTCGGCTGACATCAGGCTAGGGTCGAGGAAACCTAGCTGCTCGGCCATCGGTGAGATCATTCAAGGCGATTGAGGAACATTCCACATTTCGTGAAGTTGGGAGCGCAGGCGCGCTTTTGAGGTGCCAAAATGTTTGATGCCGGCGGGCTTTTGGGAGGAAGCCATGATCCGCGTCACGCCTGCATTTCGTGTTTCGCGCCGCCGCGCGTTGCAGTTTGGCCTGGGAGCAACGCTCGCTTCGGCCACCGGCCTTGCCCCGGTTTCCCGGGCCTATGCGCAGGATGAGGTCAAAGACGAAGACATTTTTTCCGGTTCGCCCTCAATCTCGAATATATGGAAGCCGAATATTACCTGCGCGGCACAACCGGAAAGGGATCGAAGACTCGGATGCCGGTCCGAAGGCCGGCGCTGTCGTTGGCGGCAAACAGGTCAGCTTTGACACGCCTGCAATCGGCGAGTTCATGCGCCCATGGCGTCCAAAAAGCTAGTGAGTTCAATTGGCTCGCCCGAAAAGAGTCGAACTCCTGACCCCTAGATTCTGGTCTGAGAAGTCAAGATCTAGGCGGTTCGAACGTGTCCCCTACTCCGTCAACGCTCCGGCTTCCCACCGCCAAGGCACATCATGGTTTAGGAGCTTGGCTTAGACGCTCGGAGTGAAGTACCCAGCCCATACCTTATTCCATTCTGGAGTTTCCACGTTTTTCGCAGCGGTCAAGGCCGCCGAGAATCCGAGATGGTCAATACCAGTGAAATGATGCAGGTTCTTCTGGACCACGTGGCAAGCAGGCCGCTGAGCAGACGTAGCTTCCTGGTTTCAGCATATGGACCCTCTTTGTAATACGAATTGAAAATTGCGCCCTCATGTTTCAGAACAGGTCGGTAGACCCGCGAGGATGGTTTCGAATCCTGCGGGTCGCTCACGGTCCTCAAGGCGAGAATTCTAAGAGACGTTCAACAATGACCCAGCACGCAGAAAACGCTCGAATTCTCATGTACAGCCACGACACGTTCGGGCTCGGCCATTTGCAGCGCTGCCGGACTATCGCGCATTCGCTGGTCGAGGATTTCCGCGGACTTCAGGTGCTTATCATTTCGGGTGCGACTATCGCTGGCGCCTTCGACTACCGCGCCCGTGTCGACTTCGTGAAGATCCCCAGCGTCATCAAGCTGCGCAACGGCGAATACACCTCGCTGGAAAAGGACATCGATCTGCATGAGACGCTAAGGATGCGCCAGTCGATCATCCGCCATACAGCTGAGACCTTCCGGCCGGATATCTTCATCGTCGACAAGGAACCGCTCGGCCTGCGCGGTGAGATTGAGGACACGCTGTCCTACCTCAAGACGCGGGGCACCACGCTGGTGCTTGGCCTGCGCGAGGTGATGGATGCGCCGCATCTGCTCGAAGCAGAGTGGGCACGCAGAGACGTGATGCGCAAGATAGGCGTCTTCTACGACAAGGTCTGGGCCTATGGTCCGCCGGATTTCTACGATCCGTTGACCGGCTTGGATGTGCCCCCGGCTGTCAGGGCAAAGATGAGGTTCGTCGGTTTCCTGCAACGGAGCCTGCAGCGGAACGAGTTGCCCGGCCACCGGCCCGAGGGCGACTATATCCTCGTTACTACCGGTGGCGGCGGTGACGGCGCCGATCTGATCCACGACGTCATCGATGCCTATCAGCAGGATCCGCAATTGCAGCATAGAGCCCTGATCGTGCTTGGGCCTTACATGCCGGCGCGCAAGCGCAACAAGCTGCTCAAGAAGGGGTCCAAGATCCCCTACATCAAGATCATCGAGTTCGACAACCGCATGGAAGACCTGATTGCCGGCGCCAAGGCGGTAGTGGCGATGGGCGGCTACAACACCTATTGCGAGATACTGTCTTTCGACAAGCCGGCGCTGATCGTGCCGCGCGTCGAGCCCCGCCAGGAACAACTGATCCGCGCACGGCGCGCAGCCGAACTCGGCCTCATCGAGATGCTTTTGCCGGAAGAAGCCGAGGATTCCCGGCGGTTTGCTGATGCACTGAAGGTGCTGCCGGACCGGCCCCGCCCATCGCAGAGCAATCCGCATCTGACGCTGGAGGGGCTGCCTCATATTTCCGAAATCGTCGCGGAACTGCTCGACCGGCGGGCCGGCCATCACCTTTCGGTCATTGAAGGAATGACCTGAGTTGCAACATCGCAAGATCGTCGTGGTTCTGAAGGGTTACCCGCGGCTGTCCGAAACCTTCATCGCGCAGGAACTGCTCGGTCTTGAGCGTGCGGGGTTCGACCTGATACTCGTCGCGCTCAGGCGGCCGACCGACGAAAAACGCCACCCCGTGCATGACGAGATCAAAGCGCCCGTCCATTATCTGCCGGAATATCTGCATGAAGAGCCGCTGCGCGTGCTTCGCTCGCTGTTTGCCTGTCTGCTGCGTCCGGGCTTCTGGCGCGCGCTCGGATCGCTGGCTGCCGATATGCCCCGCGACTTTACGCGCAATCGCGCGCGCCGCTTCGGGCAAGCGCTCGTGCTGGCGGCCGAATGGCCGGAAAACGCGGGCTGGCTGCATGCACATTTCGCGCACACGCCTGCATCGGTGACGCGCTATGCCAGCCAGCTTCGTGGCCTGCCCTGGACCTGCTCGGCCCATGCCAAGGACATCTGGACTTCGGCGGACTGGGATCTGGCCGGCAAGCTTTCCTCGGCGCGCTGGACGGTCACTTGCACGAAAACCGGCTTCGATCGTCTGAAAAAACTCGCTAACGGCAACTCGTCTGTGCATCTGAGCTATCATGGGCTCGACCTTGATCGCTTCGGCAGTTTCGGCGAGGCGCGAAAGCAGCATGACGGCTCGGCTCCGGACGAACCGGTTGTCGTTCTGAGTGTCGGGCGCGCCGTTGAAAAGAAAGGTTACGATACGTTGCTGGAGGCCCTTGCCCTGTTGCCCGGCGATTTGGCGTGGCGTTTCGAGCATATCGGCGGCGGCGAAGAACTGGAACGGTTCAAGGCGCTGGCGCAAAAGCTCGGCCTGGATGGTCGCGTCTCTTGGAAAGGCGCGCTTGCGCAGGAGGAGGTGCTTGAGCGCTACCGCCGCGCCGACATCTTCGCCCTGGCCTGCAGGATCACCGCAAATGGCGACCGCGACGGTCTGCCGAACGTTCTGGTGGAGGCGGCTAGCCAGCGGCTTGCCTGCGTGTCGACCGATATTTCCGGCGTGCCGGAGCTTTTATCGCCGGATGAAACCGGGTTGCTGGTTCCGACGGAAAACCCGATTGCCCTGGCACAGGCGCTGGAGCGCCTGATCCGTGATCCCGTGCTCCGCGACCGCCTCGGCGACGCCGCAGAGCGGCGCGTGCGCGGCAATTTCGATCATATGGCAAGCATTGGACAGCTCAAGGAACTGTTCGAGCGGGAGTGGCGGGCCGCCGAATGAAGCGGCTGCGCGCTTTCTTCTATGTCCAGCACCTGCTCGGCATCGGCCATCTCGCGCGCGCCAGCCGCATTGCGGCGGCTCTGGTCGATGACGGGTTTGACGTTACCGTCGTGACCGGCGGAGCGCCGATCGCCGGGTTTCCGGGACTGGGTGTACAATCTGTAACCCTGCCACCTGTCACCTCCGGTGATGAAGGATTTTCGGGACTTGTCGACCTGCAAGGCAACCCGATCGACGATGATTTCAAGAAATGGCGTTCAGAGATGCTGCTGCAGGCATTCCGGGATTGCAGGCCTGATATCGTCATTGTCGAGGCGTTTCCATTTGGACGCCGGCAGATGCGTTTCGAACTCTTGCCGCTGATCGAGGCCATCGACGCGACGTCGCCCAGACCGCTGCTGGCGACGTCCGTCCGTGATATCCTCCAGGAGCGCGTCAAGCTGGGCCGAAACGAGGAAACGGTCGATCTCATCAACAGGCATTTCGATCTTGTTATGGTCCATGGCGATCCGGCTTTCGCAACCATCGACAAGACATTTCCACTGGCTGGGGCGATCAGGGCCGAGGTCACCTACACGGGGCTCGTTGCCGCGCCGCCATCGCCCGCGGCCTCCGAGCGCTTCGACGTTCTGGTGTCGGTTGGCGGCGGGGCTGCCGGAAAGAGCCTTGTCAGATCCACCATCGCAGCGGCGCGGAATGCCAACAACGCTTGGAAATGGTGTTTGATCACCGGCCCAAACCTGCCGAAAGACGAGTTTGACGCGATCGCACGCGATGCCACGCCGGGCCTGTCCATCTTCCGGTTCCGCGAGGATTTCGCCAGCCTGCTGACCGGCGCCCGCCTGTCAGTCTCGCAGGCGGGTTACAACACGGTCTGCGATGTCCTGCGCGCGGGTTGTCGCTCCCTGCTCGTCCCATTTGCAGCCGGCGGGGAAACCGAACAGACGGTTCGCGCCCTGATGCTCGAAGAACTCGGTCTTGCAACGGTGCTGATGGAAAAGGATCTGACGCCTGAAGGTTTGGCGCAAGCGATCGAACAAGCGCTTGTGGAACCGACGCCATCCGCGCATCGTCTCGATCTGGAAGGCGCGCGTCGCTCCGCGCAAATCCTGCGCGAGCGGCATCGAACATGGTCCCTAAATGTGGGGCCCGGTTTCGGAAAAGTTCATGATTGAACAGACGATAGATCCTAGAGCGGTTCATCGTTTCACGCAGAACCGCTCTGTCTCTTTGTTTTGACGCAATTCCGGACGGAAAGCCGTTTCCACACTTTCCTGCAAATGCTCTAACGCGCGTCGCGTCTGGTGAGATTCGTGCGACGCGCTTCAAGTCCTGTTTTATGCGTGTCGTTGTCCCAAAACCGCTACGCGCTTTTGGGCGAAATGCATTAAACAGTTCCAATCAGCATGAAGCGCGTATAATTTTTTGTCGGCAGTTCGCCGGAGAACCGCACCTCCCGTAGCGCCGCCATTTCCTCGAAGGCTGCAAGCGAAGCCACGCAGTTGATGTGCGTCGGCTCGCTGAAATAATCGTTCGATTGCAGCAGTACATTCGTGCCCGGCGGAAGCAGAGCAAGCCAGGCGCGCAGATCGGCTATGTGTTCGCAGCTCGTATTGACTATCAGATCGGGCCGCCCGGCCGCATAGTCGAGTGCGTACATGTCTGCCGTCAGCGCCCGGAACCGGTCGCCGGCTTCCCGGTTGAGGGTCCGGGCGACCGGCGCGACTTCGGGGTCGATGTCGATGCTATCGACCGCCGCGATGTCGAAGCGGGCGTCGTTGAAAAGCATTGCCGGCAATACGCCGTACCATCCACCCAGAACCCATATGCGCCCGAAGCGGCCGCCGCCGCTTTCGAACAGCCTATCGAGCGCCCACATCTTGCAGGCGACCTGCTTGTGGTTGAAGGCGTTGGCGATATCGGCCTTCGGATGCTTGGCGACGACGCGCGCCAGCCCTGCCACGAGAGGGCAGTTGACATAAGCAGCAATTCCCCGCGTGAGGTCCAAGGCTTGCTCGTGCCAGTCCATGGCATTGCGTGGTTGCGTGACATCCATCATAATTCGTCTTGTATGTTGGGATTTTGGGCGACACAACGCAATCTTGCCTCCCGCAAGACTGTTTGATTCCGCGGACGTGATCATGCTGCAAGCCGCTTGGCTATTGCCCGGTGCCGGAGAGAGCCTGTTGCATCTGTCCGGATCATCGGCGTCCATCCGCCAGCACCAGCCGCGCAGCTGCGGCCTCGTGCTGCTCGGCTGTTCGCCAAAGCCCTACGAAAGCCGCGGACCGTTTGGCCAGCTGCTTTCTTCGCCGATCAACAATGCCCATGTCGTTGCCATCGACCATGCGCCGGAACTGGATCGCGCCGCCTCGCAGATTCCTTGCATCGTTGAGCGCAGGACAATGTCCGTGCACAGCAGCTTCGAGCTTGTCGTTGGCGATGAAGAAATTGCCGATACGCCATTCGCCAGCAGGTGCTTTTACATCCTGCATCCTTCCAACTGAAGGGTCCACAGCCACATATGGAAGCCAGCCTAGCCCGCTATATCTGGACGCACACCAAGAAGCAGCAGCTCTGGATATTGATGATCGTCGTGCTTTCGATGATCCCGTATTTCATGTCCTTCGACCTGCCGAAGCTGATCGTCAACGGACCGATCCAAGGTCGCGGCTTCGAGCAACCGGGCGCGACCCAGCCATTCATGAGGCTACACTACAACCTGCCGTTCATTGGAGAGGTCCAGTTCTTCTCCGGTTTTCAGCTCGACCGCGAGGAGACCCTGTTTGCCCTGAGCCTTGTGTTCCTCTTGCTAGTCGTCATCAACGGCCTGTTCAAATTCTACATCAACACCTACAAGGGCCGCCTCGGCGAACGCATGCTGCGGCGTATCCGCTTCGATCTGGTCGACCGTGTGCTGCGTTTTCCGCCAGTTTACTTCAAGCGGGTGAAATCCGCCGAAGTGGCGACCATGGTGAAGGACGAGGTGGAGCCGCTGGGCGGCTTCATCGGCGACGCCTTCCTGCAGCCGGTACTGCTCGGCGGCCAAGCGCTGACGGCCATGCTGTTCATCATGATCCAGAACGTCTGGCTCGGAATGATAGCGGTCGTGATCGTGGCGATCCAGATCGTGCTCATCCCGCGAATGCGGCGGCGGCTGATCGTGCTCGGGCGCCAACGGCAGTTGACGGCGCGCGCGCTTTCGGGCCGGGTTGGCGAAATCGTCGACGGCATCGGCGCGGTTCACGTCCACGATACATCAAACTACGAGCGCGCCGACATAGCTGCCCGGCTCGGGCTCATCTTCAAGATCCGCTTCGATCTTTACCAATGGAAATTCATGGTGAAGTTCCTCAACAATTTTCTCGCGCAGCTCACGCCCTTTCTGTTCTACATGATCGGCGGGTATCTGGTCCTCCAGGGGCGGCTGGACGTCGGCCAGCTCGTGGCCGTGATCGGCGCCTACAAGGACCTGCCCGGACCGATGAAGGAACTGATCGACTGGGATCAGGATCGGCAGGATGTCCAGGTCAAATATCAACAGGTCGTTGAACAGTTCACCGTCGAAGGTCTCATCGCGCCGAAAATCGGGGTATTGACGATCGACGATCCCGATCCGATGACCAAGCCGCTGTCGGCGATCAATCTGTCCGTAGCAGACGATGGCGGTGCAATGCTCCTTAACCGTATCTCCCTCCAGGTCAAGCCGGGTGAGACGGTGGCACTGGTCAGTACCGCAACAGGTGGAGCGGAGGCGCTTGCAGAAGCCTTCGCGCGGCTGAACTGGCCGGACAGCGGAAGGGTCGCTTCGGGCACCGACGACCTGCTTGAACTCCCCGAAGCAGTAACCGGCCGGCGCATGTCGTATGCCTCGTCGGATGTTTTCCTGTTCCAGGCAAGCCTCCGCGACAACCTGCTCTACGGGTTGAAGCATGCGCCGCTGACATCGGTGCCTTATGACGGTGCTGCGGCAGATCAGCACCGCTGGAACATTCACGAGGCGCGCCGGTCGGGCAATCCGGATCTTGATATCCACAGCGACTGGATCAACTATGCTTCCGCTGGCGCTACCGGCCCGCACGACCTCTTTGAAGCCGTGCGCCGGGTGCTCGACGCGGTTGTTCTGTCGCGTGACATTCTGGATCTCGGCTTGCGCTCTTCGGCCGATCTCACGCGTCACACGGAGCTTGCCAGGCGGATCGTCGAACTGCGTGCGGCGCTGCGGACCCGGCTGGAACAAGAGGGGCTGAGCGGATTGGTGGTTCCTTTCGAACCGGGCGCCTACAACAAGGAAGCAACGATCGGCCAAAACCTGCTCTTCGGCGCTGCCGCCGGCCCCGAACTGGCCGACAGGGCCCTGGCGGCCAATCCCTATTTTGCTTCCGTGCTGAGGCAAGCCGGCCTCGACCGCACGCTCTACGAAATGGGCTTGGAGATCGCCAAACAGGCGATCGAGCTGTTTGCCGACCTGCCGCCCGATCACCAGTTCTTCCAGCAGCTCGCCTTCATGAGCGCGGAGGAGATACCCGCCTACGAAACCTTGCTGCAACGGCTCAAGAACCGTCCCTACGAGGCGGTTTCGGAGAACGATCGCGCCATGATCGTCACCTTGAGCTTTGCCTATATCGAGCCCCGGCACCGCTTCGGCCTGCTGAGCGACGAGCTGATGAGCAAGATCGTCGCTGCACGCAACCGGTTCTATGAAGACCTGCCGCCCGAGATGCACAATGCGGTCGAACGGTATGATCCTGCCAAATACATTGCCGCGGCCACCGTCATGGATAATGTCCTGTTCGGGCGTGTGGGCAACAATCATCCCGACGCGCCCGACCGCATACGCTCCATCGTCTATGACATTCTTGACGAACTGGGGCTTTATGGCGAACTTCTGGATGTCGGCCTGGACTTCAACGTCGGCTCCGGCGGCAGGCGGCTGACCGGTGGACAGCGACAGAAGCTCGATGTTGCCCGGGCCTTGCTCAAGCGTCCCGATTTTCTCATTCTCAACCGGCCGCTGTCGGCGCTCGACCAGCGCATGCAGGATAAGGTGCTGCGAAATGTGCTCGAGGAAGCCAGGCGCGACGGCCATTCGCCGGCAATTGTGTGGGTCGTGACGAATCCGGCAATGGCGATGATGTTCGATCGCGTTATCGTCTTCGACTCGGGTCAATTGGCGGAAGACGGAACACACGAGACACTTTTGGCAGGGAACGGTATCTTCAAGGAACTGTTGTCATAGAGCAACGGACATTCAGATGGGATCATTCTGCCGGTGCACGATATCGGGCTCGCCACCTTTCGCGTGGTTTGTCTCGCCATCCCGGAAAGAGAATTGATTCCATCTGGGCGTCCATTGCTCTAGTCTGGCAAACGCGAATTTTGGAAGGTTTGCGACAATGCTGCTCAAGGATGAAGTTGGAATGCTGCAACGCGTTCCCTTGTTCTCTGCCATCGAGCCGACAAAGCTCAAGCTGCTTGCGTTCACATCCGATCGTGTGAGCTACAGCGCCGGCCAGATCCTTTTCCGGCAGGGCGACGAGGGAGACGCCGCCTATGTCATCCTTTCAGGCAGGGCGGATATTCTTGTCGATTCCGACAGCGGACCGATAAAAGTTGCCGAACTGGAGCCAAATTCGATCGTTGGCGAGATCGCCATATTGTGCAACAGCTCCCGCACTGCCACCGTCAGAGCGGCAAGTCCGCTGGAAGCCCTGAGAATCCGCAAGGATCATTTCCTGAGGCTTATGAGGGAGTTCCCGGAAATGACCATCGAGATATTGCGGGTTCTTGCCGATCGCCTAAGCCATACGACCGCGGATCTGATCGACGCACGAAGCGCCAAATAACGAAGGACGTGCGCTCGATCCTCGCCGTCGTGACGGCACTGTCCTCTCGCTGAGAAGATCACCCGGAGAAAGCCTGTCTCGCCTAGCAGCAGTTGTTTGGATATGATGGGCGAAGGGGTAGCATGGACGACAACGTTTTCCTGGTCAGGTTTTGGGGTGTCCGCGGCAGCATTTCGGTATCAGGGCCAGAATTCTCTCGCTATGGTGGCAACTCAATCTGCGTCGAGATGCGATGCGGTAAGCATACGCTTCTGTTCGACGCAGGCTCTGGCCTACGGCCTGCCGGCGCGGCGCTTCAGGCGTTGGGCGTGACCGATTTCGACCTGCTTTTCACCCATTGCCATTACGATCACATCATCGGGCTGCCGTCTTTTGCGCCGATCTATGACCGGGGCGCCAAGGTTACGCTTTGGTCCGGGCATCTTGCAGGACACATGACGACCCGGCAGATGGTCGATGAGTTCATGCGGCCGCCGTGGTTTCCGGTGAAACTGGAGGCCTGCAAGGCAAGCCTCGACTATCGCGATTTCGTATCTGGAGACGTGCTTCACCCGCGCGAAGGGGTGGTGGTCCGAACCGGCAGTCTTATGCATCCGGGCGGCTGCATAGGCTACCGGGTCGAATGGGGCGGCGGCGTCGTGGCGGTGATCACAGACACTGAGCACGAGCCGGACAAACTCGATCAGGCGGTGCTCGGCCTGATCGAAGATGCCGACCTCGTCATTTACGATTGCACCTACACCGAGGAGGAAATGGAACGCCGCCGCGGTTACGGGCACTCGACTTGGCAACAGGGCGTCAAGCTCTGTGAGGCGGCCGGTGCGCGGAGGCTTGCGCTGTTTCACCACGATCCGACACGCACCGACAAGGAACTGGACAAGATCCAGAAGCTGGCCAAGGACAGGTTTACCGGCGCTTTTGCCGCGCGGGATGGCCAGACGCTCAAACTTCCAGTCTCATTGCGCAAAAGGCGCTGAGCTATTTTCCTCTATCTCTTTGTTTTGACGCAATTCCGGACGGAAACCGTTCATACTTTCCTGGAATTGTTCTACCGGCGCTGCGCCCGATCAATGTCCTGATCGGAAGCCATGCGCAGGCTTCAGTCTGTGCGGTGACTGTGAACAGCCGTTCGAGGAAGAGCCAGGCCGATTCATCATGTACGAGATGGTGGGTGAGCAGGCCCACCGGTTCGCCCCCATCGAATGCATGCTGCAATTGCGCGATGATAGTCTGAACCAATAGGCCATGATCGCGGCAGCCGCGCGTGCCATGCCAATCCATGATGTCGACATTGCTGTTGATGACCGCAAGTGAAGCCGGCCTTGGCGGCCCATAGACCGACAATGCCGAAAATCCTATCGATCCAAGGTCGGATACCAAGCCGGCGTCGATCCTGTTCCAGGGTGGCACCAGCATCGGAACGGCACGTGCGCCGTGCAGGCCGGTTACGTGCGCCAGCCCGCGAGCCAGATCATCGAGCACCGCCTCGCGTGGCCGATGCGCGCCGAGCTCCTGCTTCTTCTGGCCCTCGGGCGCATGATTTCGGTGCGCCCAGCCATGGATGGCGACCGTGGCATGCGGCGCCTCGTCAAGCCGAACGACAAGCTTCTCGTCAGTCAGGGCGGGAATGACGGCCAGAGTCACCGGAACCGCGAATTCACCGGTGAGGTCGAGCAACCGATCAAGCGCAGGCGTCGGATCCACGGCGTCATCGTCGCGCAGCCAGAACTCTGCCTTACGGTCCGCCCGTTGCCGGCTCGCCAGTTCCTCCACCAAGGGTTGCCAGATTTGATCGGATGTCATCAGACCGGGATCTTCGCAAGAAGTTCGGCCAGACGCGCCGCTGCAGCACCGAGAGAACGTTCTTCGAGGATGAAACGTCTGGCTTCTGCGGCCATGATGGATCTTTCGTCGTTACGGGCCAGAAGCCTTTCAATGGCAGAAGCGAACGCCGCCACATCGTCCGGCGGGGTGAGAAACCCGGCCTGGCCATTCCGGACGACCTCCGGCACGCCGGCGACGTCCTGAGCCACAACCGGAAGGCCGGCGGCCTGTGCTTCAAGATAGGCAACGCCATAGGCCTCGCCGAAACCCGGCCAGACGTAAATTCCCCCACTGTAGAGGACATCCGGCACGGCGGCTGGCTCAATCGCGCCAAGCCATTCGATACGCTCGGCGGGCAAGCCGGCGAATTGCGCTTTGATCTCCTCGCGGGCAGGTCCGTCCCCGACGACCGACATGGTCCAGGGCAGGTGACCGATCGAACCGAGCGCCTGCGCCAGCATGCGATAGCTTTCGACTTTGTCGCCCGGGCGCATCATGGCGACGGTAACGAGGCGCGTCGGACAACCGCGTGCCGGCGTTTCCCGGAATAGCGATGTGTCGATGAAGGGCGAAAGCATGCCGAAAGCGGCGTCGGGTACCGCATCTGCCAGTCCCTGACGATCCCTTTGCGTGAAGCAGATGTTCAGCGCCGCCTGTTCGACGGCTCGCGCCACCAACGCTTGCGTATCGGCCCACAAACCGGTGTTGCGCCGCCTCGAATAGGAGGCTTCCGCTGTCACATAGGGGACACCAAAGGCCAACGCCAGTTCGGGCCCGATCAGGTCGGGCGCCTTGTAATAGGGATGATAGGTGAACCACAGATCGGGCTTGCCGTCACGATCCCAAAGCCTTGCCAGCCGCGCGGCTTCCTCCCGGGCCTCGATCTTGAGCGCATCGAAACTTTTCGAATCCGGTTCGCGTAGATAGAAGCGCAATTCGGATGCCAGTTCGACGCTATGTCCTCCATGCTCCAGCGCCTTGACCAGCATCCGTGCCATCTGGCGGTCGCCGGAGGCAACGGGATGATTGGGCGACTTCAGCGGCGCATAGAAGGCAATTCGCATCCCCGGACCCTATCATCGGAAAGCCTGCGCAAGTCAATTTCGAAGCATGATCGACTTCACCCTCAAGCACTGGAATGTGCTATCTGATGCTCATGGAAACAGCTGCCGCGTCCGATCCGTTTGTTGCTTCTCTGCCGGTCTTCGCAAAGTTTGAAAGCGTTGCCGATATCGATAACTATCGGCCTCTCCCCGATGGCTGGGCGCTGGCCACCGCAGACATCGTCGGCTCGACCAAGGCGATCGAGGCGGGGCGCTATAAAACCGTCAATATGGCCGGTGCCAGCGTCATTTCGGCGCTGCTCAATGCGCTGGGTAGGCAAGATCTTCCCTTTGTCTTCGGCGGCGACGGCGCGCTCGTGGCGTTTCCTGGCTCGGCGCTGGAGATCACCCGTAACGCGCTGGCGGCTGTCCAGAGATGGGTGGCGGACGAACTGGATCTGACCTTGCGTGCCGCAATCGTGCCGATAAAGGATATAAGAGCGCAAGGCCTCGATGTTCGCGTGGCGAGGTTCCAGGCCTCTGATGCGGTCTTCTATGCCATGTTCGCCGGAGGTGGCGGCAGTTGGGCGGAAGCCGAGATGAAAGCGGGGCGCTACCGCATCGATCCTGCGCCGGCCGGCACGCGACCGGATCTGACTGGCCTCTCGTGCCGCTGGAACCCGATCGAAGCCCGGCATGGCGAAATCGTCTCGATCATAGCCATACCGGGGGCGTCGCGCGACTTGCGCGGTTTTCAGTTTCTGGTTTCCGACATCATCGCCCTTGCCGGCAGGCAGGAACGCGATGGCCACCCGGTGCCGGTGAACGGGCCGGACTATAGTTTGCTGCCCGCCGGCCTCGATGTCGAGGCGCGGGCCACGGCGCCGGCAGGACGGCGGTGGCTGTCGAAGCTGTGGATAGTGTTCCTGATGACGCTTACGGCTGTTGCGGATAGATTTGGCTGGACGATCGGCAGATTCGATCCGAAGATCTACAAACGCGAAGTGGCCAGCAATTCGGATTTCCGGAAGTTCGACGATGGCTTGAAGATGACCATCGACGTTGACGCGGATGTGTTGCAACGGATCGAGAACCGGCTGAAACAGGCGGAAGAGGCGGGCATCTGCAACTATGGCCTGCACCGCCAGAAATCGGCCTTGATGACATGCCTCGTCGCATCGCCGCTGCAGCGCGATCACGTTCATTTCATCGATGGCGCCGCCGGCGGCTATGCGATGGCTGCCGCAAGCCTGAAGGCGAAGGTGCCGATCTGACGGCTTGCGGACATCGATTTTCCGCAATATGCCTCGGGGTTCTTGGGAGCGGTGAGCCTCACCATGGAAGCGGACGGCCTGTCCGAATTGACGGGAAGCAGATTTTTGGACGCCTCACGATCGACATATGACCGTCTTCTGAACCGGATTTCGACGCGCGCCGCGCAAGTCGGCGTGATCGGACTGGGCTATGTCGGGTTGCCGCTGGCGGTCGCGATCGCTCGCGCCGGCTTCCCGGTTTCCGGCTTCGACATCGAAGGCCAGAAGGTCGAGAGCCTGAACAACGGCCAATCCTACATCGAGGCGGTGACGTCGACAGCCCTTGCCGGCCAGGTGGCAAGCGGACGGTTCCGCGCCACTGCGGATTTTGCCGAACTGGCCGTCTGCGATGTCATCATCATCTGCGTTCCGACGCCACTGACGAAACACCGCGAGCCGGATCTCTCCTTTGTCAGGAACACGGCAGGCAACATCGCGAAGCATCTGCGTCTCGGCCAGCTGATCGTGCTGGAATCGACCACCTATCCCGGCACCACCGACGACGTGATCAAGCCCATCCTGGAAAAAACCGGCTTGCAGTCGAGGACAGACTTCTTCCTCGGCTTCTCGCCCGAACGCGAGGATCCCGGCAACCGCAGCTTTGAGGTCGCGACAATCCCCAAGGTCGTGGCAGGGGACGGCATTGAAGCGGCAACGCTCGTGCAGGCTTTCTACCAGGGCGTGGTCAAGACCGTCGTTCCAGTTTCCACCACGGCGACCGCCGAGGCGGTCAAGCTGACGGAAAACATCTTCCGCTCGGTCAACATAGCCCTCGTCAACGAGTTGAAGGTCGTGCTCGGGGCGATGGGAATCGACATCTGGGAGGTGATCGAGGCGGCAAAGACCAAGCCCTTCGGCTACATGCCTTTCTATCCTGGCCCTGGACTTGGTGGGCACTGCGTTCCGATCGATCCCTTCTACCTGACGTGGAAGGCTCGCGAATACGAACTGCCGACCCGCTTCATCGAGCTGGCGGCAGAGATCAACACGGCCATGCCGCGTCATGTGGTCGATGAACTGGCGAAGGCGCTGGACCGGCGCTGCGGCAAGGCGCTCAGCCGCTCGCGCATTCTCATCATCGGGCTCGCCTATAAGAAGAATGTGCCCGACATCCGCGAAAGCCCCTCATTGCGGCTCATTGAACTCATCGAGGAATGGGGCGGCAAGGCGGAATTCCACGATCCGCATGTTGCCGAAATCCCGGGCACACGGGAGCATATGGCGATCAAGGGGCGTCGCTCGGTCGAATTGACCGAGGTGGCCTTGAAGGATTTCGACGCTGTCGTCGTTGCGACCGACCACGACGCGATCGACTATCAGGCGATCGCGGATCACGCTCTACTGATCGTCGACACACGCAATATTTTTGGCCGCCTCGGGCTAGCCCGAGAGGCGGTGGTGAAGGCCTGACGGCGTCCGAGCCGGCGAATTTGTGCAAGGAGATTTCGAGATAGCATGAGCACAGCGCAAGCAGAAATTTCTGCCATTCTCATGGATAAGGTTGCCGATTGGCTGACCCAATCGGCGTTGGCGGGCGACGACCTGGAAACATTGGTAAGGGGCTTTTGTGAACGGCTGGCTGCTGCCGGCCTGCCGTTGAAGCGGGTGCATTTGAGCTTTTCGATGCTTCATCCGCTTTATGACGCGCTCGGCTTCACCTGGCTCCGCGGCCAGGGCCTGGAAGTGGAAGGCTTCCGCAAGGAGAACGGCGTTCATTCCGACAGATTCCTGACCAGCCCATACTACCATCTGCTCAGCCACAAGCTCGACCATCTGCGGCGCCGGCTCGACCCGTCGGTGCCGTCGGAATTTCCTGTTTTCGATGACCTCAAGCTGATGGGCGTCACCGATTACATGGCTTTCGTCCATCCCTTCAGCGGCAACACCAGTCAGGGCATGATCGGGTCTTGGTCCACCGACAGTGCTGCAGGCTTCAGCGACAGCATGATTTCGGCGCTGCTGCGCATCCAGAACCATCTCGCTATCGCAACCAAGATGGCGGTGCTCACCAAGCTTGCCGACAACATGATGACCACTTATCTCGGCGGCGACGCCGGCAGGCGCGTGCTCGACGGCCAGATCAAGCGCGGCGAGGGTGATACAATCCGGGCGGCACTGGTCATGGGCGACATGCGCGGGTCGTCAAGACTTGCCGAAACCTCCGGCCGCGAAGTCTATATCGATACGCTGAACCAGTTTTTCGACGCCGCTGCTGCACCTTTCAATCGCAAGGGCGGGCAGATCATGAGTTTCATAGGTGATGGCTTCATTGCCGTCTACCCTTGCGCAAGGCACCGTTCACAGTCCGAGATCGCCTGCCAGGCTGCTCTTGCAGCAGCGCACAAGGCCACCGCGCGCATGATGGATCTCAATCTGCGCAGAAAGCAGCAGGGATTGAGCGACATAAACTATGGTATCGGCCTGCATGTCGGCAATGTGATGTTCGGCAATGTCGGGCTTACCGACCGGCTCACATTCTCTGTCTTCGGTTCGGCTGTAAACGAGGTCCAGCGCCTCCAGACCCTGACCAAGAAATATCCGCACAGCGTTCTCGCCAGCAAAGACTTCGCCGGCTATTGCGGCGCCAACAACTGGCTGGCGCTCGGCATGGAGGAACTGGCGGGCATCAGGCAGAAGCTAACGGTGCTTTCACCCGATTTGTCGGGTGCTCTCTCGCTCGACGAAGACGGTGCGCTGGAGCCGATTTACGACCGAATATCGGACGCCGAGCAGGTCATGCTGCTTCATCGCAATGCCGCGCGGCCGTCCGCGGGCGACCCGAGGAAGCTCCAGTAACCGCCACGATCTGATCCGAACGCGTTTGGTATGCAGTCCGGTCGCCGGTTCCGCCAGGGAACTGGGGACTGTTCGAATCCAAGTTGCTCTAGGCTGGCAATGCGCTAGTCTCGCCTTCTGGACCTGCCAGAGTGGGGGCTGGTGTGAGAATGAATTTGGGCGTTGATCTGCTGCGGATCGAGGATGTTGGCATCTCTTTTGCCATTATAGGGGGACCGTTGCATGCCGTCAGGCGTGCAAATCTTCGCGTCCTGCCCGGCAAGGTTACTGCGCTTGTGGGCGAGTCCGGTTCCGGAAAATCGGTTCTTAGCCAGGCAGTGATGGGCATTTTGCCGAACACAGCCCATGTTCGCGGGCGTATCCTGTTTTCCGATCCTGAAAAGCCCGGCACGACGCAGGATATCCTGCAGATGCCGCGTGACGGACCCGAAATCCGGGCGTTGAGAGGCAGCCGCATAGGCAAAATATTTCAGGAGCCGATGACATCACTGTCGCCGCTGCATACGATCGGCAATCAGGTGAGCGAATCCCTGCAGATTCATACGCCCATGGCTTGGGTGGAGCGCAAGGCGCGGACCAAGGAAATGCTCGGACTTGTCGGCTTTCCCAACCCCAAGCGCGCCTATGACATGTATCCCTTTGAACTTTCGGGAGGATTGCGTCAACGCGCCATGATCGCCATGGCGCTTATCTGCCGGCCCGCGCTGTTGATCGCCGACGAGCCGACGACGGCGTTGGACGTCACCATCCAGGCGCAAATCCTGCAATTGCTGCGCGAGCTTCAGACGAAGCTGAACATGGCGATGCTGCTGATCACGCACGACCTTGGCGTAGTCGCCAACGTCGCCGACGAGGTGGTGGTCATGTACCATGGCGAGATCATGGAAGCGGGACCTGTGGAGGCGATATTCCGCCGGCCGGGCCACCCTTACCTGAAGGGCCTGATGGCAGCCGTTCCGCATTTCGACCTGAAGCCCGGCGAAAGGCTAAAGGCGCTCCGCGAGGTGCCGGTGAATGTCGGGAACCTGCTCGGCAAGCAGACGGCGCCGGCATCGAAGGGGCCGGACGACATCCTGCTGTCGGTCAGGGATCTGACAAAGACCTTCACGATCCGCAAGTCCGGATGGTTCGGCGGAGATCATCAAACCTCTGTTCGCGCCGTGGACGGCGTGAGCTTTGATATCAGGCGGGGTGAGTGCCTGGGTCTTGTCGGCGAAAGCGGCTCCGGCAAAACCACCGTCAGCAAGATCCTCATGCGGGCTGTCACCCCTACCGGCGGCTCTGTGATCTTCAATGGCCGCGATGGTCCGATCGACGTCTTGGAAGCCGAGGGAGACGCCCTGCGCATGCTGCGCGCGAAAATCCAGATGGTATTCCAGGATCCGGTTTCGTCGCTTTCACCCCGCATGACGGTGGAGAACATTTTGAGCGAGCCGCTGGAAATCCATCGACGTGGCAGTGCCGCGTCCCGACTCGCCACGGTCAAGAGCCTGATGCAGGCAATCGGGCTCGACCCGCGCTTCATAAAGCGTTATCCGCATAGTTTCTCCGGCGGGCAGCGTCAGCGTATCGGCATCGCGCGCGCGTTGGCGCTGGGGCCTGAACTCCTGATCTGCGACGAGCCGGTTTCGGCACTCGATGTCTCTGTCCAGGCGCAGATCCTGAACCTTCTGAAGGACCTGCAGAAGGAACTGGGCCTGACCTACCTGTTCATATCCCACAACCTCGCGGTGGTGGACTACATGGCAGACCGTATCGCGGTGATGTGCGGCGGGCGTATCGTCGAGCTCGCGCCGCGCGAAATTCTGCTTAGGAAACCGGTCCACCCCTACACGCGCTCATTGGTCGCCGCAGTACCTTTCCCCGATCTCGACAGGCCGATGGATTTCAAGACGCTGAAACTCAGCGGCGCTTCCGACACCAGCGCATGGGGACCGCAATTCCGCGACGAGGGCGACGAGGATATGCTGTCGCCGCTCGATCTTGGCGGCGGCCACCTCGTGCTGGCCCGACGTTCGGCCGATTTCAGCGAGCTACGCCATTGATCAGCCGGCGCACCGTCCTTGGACTCATGGCTTCGGCATTTCTGCCGGGCACGTTGCGCGCCGGCGACCTGGAGCCGGAATTTCTTGAGCCGCAGCTGAAGGCCAGAGCGCTGCCGGCACTCGCCGAACGCCTGCCCAAGCGCCCTCGCGCGTTGAATCTCGCCGCGATGGGCCGGCAGCCCGGCCAATATGGCGGCACGCTGCGCACGATCATCGGCAGCCAGAAAGACATCCGGATGATGACAATCTACGGGTACGCTCGCCTGGTCGGCTATGACGAAAAGCTTAACCTGCAAGCCGACATTCTCGAAAGTTTCGATGTAGCGGATGATCGTGTCTTCACTTTCAAGATACGAGAAGGACATAAATGGTCTGACGGTAGCCTGCTGACGTCGGAGGATTTTCGCTATTGCTGGGAAGATGTCTGGCTGAACGATGAGCTTTCGCAAGGCGGGCTCGCCCCGGCCCTGCTGGCGGACGGCAAGCCGCCACGCTTCGAGATCGTCGATCCGTTGACGGTCCGCTATAGTTGGGATGCGCCCAATCCCGACTTCCTGCCCAAGCTCGCCGCTGCTTCGCCCCTATCGCTTGTTCTGCCGGCCGCCTATCTCAAGCAGTTCCACAAGAAATACCAAGATCCATTCCGGCTCGCCGGCCTAATGAAGGAGAACCGGGCCCAGAAATGGACGCTCTTGCATATCCGCATGTCGCGGCAGTATCGCCCGGAGAACCCGGAACTGCCGACGCTCGATCCCTGGCAGAACCGGACCAAGCCGCCGGCTGAGCAGTTCGTCTTCGAGCGGAACCCGTTCTTTCATCGAATAGACGAGAATGGCCGGCAACTGCCTTATGTCGACCGGATTGTCATGAATGTCAGCTCGTCGGCGATCATTTCCGCCAAGACCGGTGCGGGCGAGAGCGACCTGCAAGGCATGGGAATTGACTTCACCGATTACTCCTTCCTGAAGGATGCGGAGAAGCGCTACCCGGTGAAGATGCATCTCTGGAAACGCACACAAGGTTCGCGGCTGGCGCTGCTGCCCAATCTGAATTGTGCCGACCAGGTGTGGCGTGGCCTTTTTCGTGACGTGCGCGTGCGCCGCGCACTTTCGCTCGCTGTGGACAGGCGCGAGATCAATTTGGCTGTGTTCTACGGATTGGCGCAGGAAAGTGCCGATACGGTCCTGCCGGAGAGCCCGCTCTACCGGCCGGAATTCGCGAAAGCCTGGGTCGCCCATGATCCCGACCAGGCCAATGCCCTGCTCGACGAGGTCGGGCTTCAGGCGCGTGACGATGACGGCCTGCGGATACTCCCCGACGGACGCCCGGCGCAGCTCGTAGTGGAAACGGCCGGCGAAAGCACGCTGGAAACCGACGCGCTCGAGCTCATCACCGATCACTGGCGCAAGATCGGCATCGCCCTGTTCATCCGGACTTCGCAGCGCGACATCTTCCGCAGCCGCGCGCTTGGTGGCCAGATCATGATGTCGATGTGGTCGGGCATCGACAATGGCGTGCCGACCGCCGACATGAACCCCTACCAACTCGCCCCCACCGTCGATGACCAGCTGCAATGGCCGCTCTGGGGTGCTCACTACTTGTCCCGTGGCAAGGTCGGCGAAGCGCCCGATCTTCCGCCCGTGGTCGAGTTGATGGCTTTACTCAAGCGCTGGAACGCATCGACCGAAGCCACGGAGCGCGCCGAGATCTGGAATTCAATGCTGTCGATCTATACCGATCAGGTGTTTTCGATCGGCACGGTAAACGGAACGCATCAGCCGATTCTGGCATCCTCGCGGCTGCGCAATCTGCCTGACAAGGCGCTCTACGGCTACGACCCGACCGCCTATTTCGGTGTCTATATGCCGGATACATTCTGGCTTGGAGAGTCCTGAGCGTGCTTCGATATTTTGTCTGGCGTATCGCCGTGATGGTTCCAACGCTGCTGGTCATATCGGCACTGGTGTTCACGATCATCGAACTTCCTCCAGGCGACTATTTCGACAGCTATGTTGCCGAGCTTCGGGCTCAAGGCGAAGCGGTGGATTCCGATCGCATCGAGATGATGCGCAAGGAATATGGTTTCGACAAGCCACCGGTCATTCGCTACTTCTACTGGGTCGGCGGGATGCTGCACGGCGATTTCGGCTATTCCTTCGAATATGAGCTGCCGGTTCGCGACGTCGTCGGGGACCGAATGTGGCTGACGGTGCTGGTTTCCTTCGTCACGATCATCTTTACCTGGCTCATCGCCTTTCCGATCGGCATGTACTCCGCCACGCATCAATACAGCTGGGGCGACTACGGCCTGACTTTCTTCGGCCTTCTCGGCCTTGCGATTCCGAACTTCATGCTGGCGCTGATCCTGATGTATTTCGCCAACATCTGGTTCGGCACGTCTATCGGCCATCTCATGGACCAGCAATATCTCGGCGAGCCGATGAGCTGGGCCAAGGCGAAATCGATCCTCGCCCATCTCTGGATTCCGGTCTTGATCATCGGCACCGGGGGCACGGCAAGCATGATCCGGCGGCTGCGCGCCAATCTGCTCGATGAGCTACATAAGCAATATGTCGTGACCGCGCACGCCAAAGGCCTTCATCCCTTCAGGGCGCTGGTCAAATATCCGCTGCGCATGGCGCTCAATTTCTTCATTTCAGATATCGGCTCTATCCTGCCGGCCATCATCTCCGGCGCCGAAATCACGGCAATCGTGCTGTCTTTGGAGACGACCGGGCCGATGCTGATCAAGGCGCTGCAAAGCCAGGACATGTATCTGGCAGGGTCGTTCCTGATGTTCCTCGCCTTCCTGACGGTCATCGGCGTCCTGATTTCCGACTTGGCGCTGGCGCTACTTGATCCGCGAATTCGTTTGCAAGGCGGCAGCACCAAATGAACACGCAATCGCCGCTGCCCGCTCCGGGCGCCCCGCTGCAACACTACGTTTCCATTGCGCCCTTTGACCTGGAGTCGGTCGAGGCGATGACGCCGGAGCAGTCGAAGGTCTTTCAGGCGTCGCAGCTGCGGCTGATGTGGTGGAAATTCCGTCGGCACCGGCTTGCCCTTGTATCCGGCATATTCCTGGCAGCGCTCTATTTCGGGATACTGATCTGCGAGTTCCTGGCGCCCTACGATCTGCACACGCGCAACATGGACTACATCTATTCGCCGCCGCAGCGAGTGCACCTGTTCCACAACGGCCAGTTCGTCGGGCCGTTCGTCTATGGCCGCCAGATGACGCTGGATATGGACACGCTCAAGCGGAACTACGTCGAGAAACAGGATGATGTTCAGCGGATCCGTTTCTTCTGCAAGGGCGACAGTTACCGGTTCTGGGGCCTTATCGAAGGTGACAGGCATTTTGTCTGCCCCGCCGAAAACGGCCAGCTCTTTCTGGCCGGCACTGACAGGCTGGGGCGCGATGTGCTCTCGCGCATCATCTATGGCGCACGCATTTCACTGACAATCGGCCTCGTCGGCATCAGTTTCAGCTTCCTGCTCGGCATTGTCATCGGCGGACTGGCCGGCTATCACGGCGGTATCTTCGACCTGATCGTCCAACGGATAATCGAAGTTCTGCAATCGATCCCCAGCATTCCGCTATGGCTGGCTCTGGCGGCGATCATGCCGATAACCTGGAGTCCGATCCTGATCTATTTCGGCATCACCGTCATCCTCGGGCTGCTCGACTGGACCGGACTGGCGCGGGCCGTGCGTTCAAAGCTTCTAGCCTTGCGCGAGGAGGATTACGTTCTGGCCGCGCAATTGATGGGCGCCAGAAGCAGCCGCATCATCGGGCGGCATCTCATTCCCGGCTTCATGTCGCATCTGATCGCGACGGCGACGATCTCCATACCCGGCATGATCCTGGGCGAGACGGCGCTGAGCTTCCTCGGGCTCGGCCTGAGGGCGCCGATAACCAGCTGGGGCATCCTGCTCACCGAGGCGCGCAGCGTCAGCGTGATCGCGTTCTATCCATGGCTGCTTTTGCCGATGCTCCCCGTCGTTCTCGTCATCTTGGCGTTCAACTTCCTCGGCGACGGGTTGCGGGACGCCGCGGACCCCTACAAGTGACAGCGCTATTCCGCCGCGCGCAGTGCCGCCGACTCCACCCGTATGATCCTTGTCGGCAACTGTTCGCTTGTTGCAGTGTTCATCGTCCGCCTCTACACGCGGCAAGACTCGATCGGGGCTTAACACGTCGGCCTCGGGTTTCAGCCGCGAAACGCTCTGGTCGGGGGCAGTTGATTTCGTGAACTGGTTCTGGACATACAATCGCACATGAGTCGCCTTGACAGTTTCATCCGGAGGATGACCGCACAGCGCGACATACTTGATCATGTCTGCGCCGAGGTGGCGAAGATGGAGGGGCCTGTGCTCGAGCTCGGCCTCGGCAATGGCCGGACGTTCCACCATCTGCGCGAGCGCCTGCCCGGACGCCGGATCGTAGCGTTCGACCGCGCACTTGCCGCACACGCCAGCTCAATTCCCGAAGCTGAAAACCTCGTGCTCGGCGAAATACGCGAGACGGCGAGCAGGTTCATTGGCATCGACGCCGCTCTTGTTCATGCCGACATCGGCACCGGCTATGAAGATTGCGATGCAGTGACCTCTACCTGGCTTCCCGATCTGACCGCGCGCCTGCTTCGCGTCGGCGGCATCGCGGTCAGCGGCACGCCGCTAGATCACCCGCAGTTGCAACGCCTCCCGCCGCCACCTTCGGTTCCCGCCGATCGTTATTTTATCTGTAGGCGCGTGTGAGGGGCCGGGACGAGCCAAATCTTCAGGGGCCAAGCCTTCAGGGGATCGTGTATACTGCTATCTCCCGGCCAATGCCGCGCAGCGAGACCTCGTGGGGCACGGGCGTCAGCGCGTTCCTGTGTAAGAGATCGGCGGTGAGATTGTCGTCGACCACCGCTCGAGTGGCGAAGATCGCCTGTGCGTTGGCAAGGTTCTGGACCCGCGAAGCAATGTTGACCGTCTGGCCGAAATAGTCCTGTCGCTCATTCATAGACACGGCGATGCAGGGGCCGGCATGGACTCCGATCTTGAGCAGCAGATCCTCGCGCCCGCTCTTGTCGTTGAGCGTACGCATGGCATCGCGCATCCTGAGGGCTGCAGCAATCGCACGATCAGGCGTCGCGAAGGTCGCCATCACCGCATCACCGATCGTCTTCACCACCGCGCCTGCCTCCGCCGTGACGATCTCGTGCAGAACCTGGAAATGCTCGCGCACGAGATCGAAGGCTGAAAGGTCGCCCACCCGCTCGTAAAGCTCGGTCGATCCGCGCAGGTCGGTGAACAGGAACGTCAGGCTGGTGATCTTCAGGCGCTGGTTGATGTCGAGTGTATCCGTGCGATAGAGATCGCGGAACGTCTGGTTGGTGAGCAGGCGCTTGGCGGTCAGGAAGGGCCGGCGTTTTCCCAGGAAATCATGCAATGCCTGGCCGGCGATGAAGACCGTCGGCAGCACGCGGGTGTCGGTCCGGTTTTCCAGCGAAATGCGCAACGGGCCGGGTTGCATCTCCAGCGTCTGGTTCTGGACATGGTCGCGGTCGAAGGCCAAAGAGAGGCTCCGGCGCTCCTTTGTTGGTTCGCCCTTCCCGTCGATGAACTGCGCTGAATGGGTGACCGGCTCGAAGACGATGATGAATTCGGACGGAAGCTGTATGGGCAGAACCGCCTTTTCACCGGGCGCAAGCTCGATATCCTCCAGCGAGAACGCTTCTAGCTTTTTCGCGAAATCCTCTTCCGGCAGATCGACGCCGGACGCCCAGTAGATTTGGCGGAAATATTCCGCCACCGGCAGTTCGTGTGGATTGTGGGCGGCAATCCTGCGCACGCGGGGACTGACGGTGAATGTCACCTCGACCATCTCGTCGAGGGTCGGTGAATAGCCCTCGGAGCACAGCGCGCAGGTGTATTCGTCCTTTTGCAGGGTTTTCAGCGTGGCGTTGGTGTCGAGCACGCCGCCACAGCCGGGGCACAGTACATTCCAGGAAATGTCGAAGATACCCACCCGCGCCGCATGGAGAAAGGCGCTTATTGCGCGCTCCTCGTCGAGGCCATGCTTGCTGGCGAAGGCTGGCGCATTGATGCGGCAAAGTTCGCGGTCCTCGCCCTCCGCGATGGTTCGCTTGATCGCGTCGATCGCCTGCGGATCGACATCGGCCGATTGTCGCAGAAGTGAGAACAGATCCTGAGCTTCGTTCATCGTGCAGGCTCCGGAAAATGCACCCCGAGGCGTTTTGACCGGACCGGTCTTTGGTCCGAGTGCTCCATCTTACTTCGAAACGGACCGTACGGCCATTCGAATGGATAAGCCTGGTGACCGTTCAATTTCCATTCGGCGGATTTTAACCGGCCGCAAGCAGCACTATGATGGTCCATGGAGCATTCATCTTTGGGATTTTCTCCCATGCCGACATCCGACAATCCGCCATTTCCCGCGGCCCTGCGCCTTTTTTCTGCGGTGGTCATCATCGTCCTGATCGTAGGCGCCGGCCTGTTTTTCATGCCTGCGCTGGTGAAACCGGGCTGGCCTTGGGCCGTCACGCCGTTCAATGCGCGCTTCCTCGGTGGCTTCTACACCGCCGAAATGGTCGTGATGGCGGCACTGCTGGTCTGGAATCGCTGGTCGCCCGGCAGGCTCGTGCTCGTCATGGCCTTCATCTTCACCGTCATCGTGTCGGTGGCTTCGTTCATCAATCTCGGCTATTTCAACTTCGAGCGCAAAGCGCCCTGGCTGTGGTTTTTGGTCTATCTTGCTTCGGTCGCGGTATCCGGGCTGTTCCTGTGGCGGGCCAGGGCCCGTCCTTCTGCAAAAGGCGTGACCTTAAATCCCGCATGGAGCGGCTACATGCCGGCGGAATCCGCGATCCTTGGGCTCTATGGCGTCGGCCTGTTGCTGTTTCCCCTGACATTCAGTGGCATCTGGCCATGGCCGATCGATGCCTTCCACGCTCAGGTCTACAGCGCCATCTTCCTCGCCGGTGCGGGCGGTATATATCTCGTCTGGAGAAGCGCGCCGCGCGAGGAACTGCTGGTGCTCGGGTTGGCGCAGTTTCTGGTTGGCCTGCTTGCCATCCTCGGCGTCGTCATCACCGACGCTGCGGTGCACCGGATCGACTGGACGGCGACCGGGACATTGTGCTGGCTCGCCCTTTTCGGCTGGATAGGCATCAGCGGCGTCTTCAAACTCTACGCCGCCTCCCGGAATTTTTAGCTCGCAATCGGCATCATAGGTCAGAGACGGCTGGATTTTCAGGTGGCGTCCGGTGCATCGTACCGGGCCGATTGCCTTCGCCGGGAACGCCATGACCAGCACGACCTCGCCACCCTCCGAGAAAATCCAGCCGCTGCTGCGGTCCGTCCGGCCAAGCGATGCGGAGGCGCTTTGCGCTATCTTCAACATGCCGGGCTTCCGCTGGGGCACGTTCAGGATGCCTTTCGAGATGGTGGAGCAGGTGGCGCGGCGCATTGCCAAGTCCGGCCAGGAAACCACCTGGATCGTTGCCGAGCTGGACGGCAAGGTCGTCGGCCATGGCAGCCTGGTCGTGCAGGGTTCACCGCGCCGTTCGCATATCGGCGAGATCAATGTTGGCCTTGACGATGCCTTTGTCGGCAAAGGTATCGGCTCTGCCATACTTGGCGCGCTGCTTGACGTGGCCGACAACTGGCGCGCCCTGAAGCGGGTCGAATTGACCGTCTATGCCGACAACGAACCGGCCCTCCGTCTCTACAAGAGCCACGGCTTTGAGATCGAAGGCCGGCATGTGAAGGCCGGCTTTACCGACGGGCAGTACCACGACCTCCTGAGCATGGCCCGGCTGCGGTTCTAAGATCCGCTGTTTGGCGTTAGCTGTTTAGCCAGTCTGACAATTCGTGCGGAGCGAACAGGTGATTGCTCATGGAGAGCTGCGTAGGATACGGCCATTTCGTCTCACGCCATCTTAATCGAGTTGACGATCTATGTGTGGGCCGGCCGCATCCAGCAAGTCTGGTCTCGCTTGGCGTTTGCACCGCAAGCGGCTAGACGGGACCAATGACCGCCGTCTTTGACCCAAGCCCTACCCCTCCGGTGGAAATTCTGGCTGTGCTGTCGCTGCTCTGCCCGGAGGTCGTGCGCGACATCGAGCAGAACTGGAATGCACCGGTTTCCGACTACGCCCGCCATCTTTGGCGGCCGGTGGCAAGGCCTGCATCGGGCCCGGCGATCGCTGCCCGCTCGATCCTGCGCGAAGTCCTGCATCAGCGCCTCGGTAGGATCATGCAGCCTGACGAGATCGGCAAAGCCCTCGACGAGTTCGAGCACAGACCGGTGATTCAGTCCGGCCTGCACTGCCTGCTTCTGATGGACCGGATCACCTTCGATGCCCTCCTGCTTGCCTGGCTCGGCGCGGTCGAAAACGGGCTGTCGGCCTTCGTCGGCTTCATGGGAACGACAATGACCATGGAGACAGTTGGCCGGGAGGGGCCGGGATGGCTCGACGTCGGCGACGACAAGATCAACCTGTTTGGCATGGGGCGCCACAAACTGTGCCGCAAAAGCGCCTGCGTGGCCGGTCCCGTCTCCCTCAACAAGCGCGCGCTCGAAGCGGTGGGCGACGAAACGGATGCCAGCCGCTGGCTGGGCACACTGCTTGCCAGCCAGGACAAGGTGTTTGAAACCGCCGCCGATGCGCTGACTGCCCTGAACCAGGATCTGGTCGCCAATTGGGATCGTGCCGGCATGGCCCTGCCGGTTTTCATCGATGATCGGGCCGCCGCGGCTGCCATGGCGCGGCATCTGGAATATGACGGCAGCCTTCTTTCCAGGCTGCTCATTGAACCCGCAAGACGCCAGCGTCTCGAACATGCCTGGCAAGAGGCCGCATCGAGCCCATTTGGCAGATTCCTGCCCAATGCCACGGACTATTTCTGGGGAATCCGCGAGGAGCGCGTGCGCAAGCTCGTTCTCGAGAACGGGCACCTGATCGAGCCTGACAGGCCGCAAGGTCTTTCCATCCCGTTCGAGCGGCCACATCTCAGGCGGGCGCTGCTGGAAGGCGTGCTGCTGCCGAACTTGTTCCTGACGTTCCTCGTCCTTGCCATATTGCCGCGCGTGCGGGTCGTGGGCGGCCTGAGACAGATTGGCTACGTAGCGCTTTTCCACTCGATCCTTCTGGCCGTGCTGGACGAAAACGCGCCGGAAGAGCGCGATCTGGCCGCGGAGCTGCAGGTTCGGGAAAATGCCTGGGGCATGCGGGTCATCGATGAAAAGATCTCAGTCCGCGAGCAGCTTGCCGGCCTGCCGGAAGTGGCGCTCTTCCCAAACCTGCTCCGGCAATACCGATTGCGGACATTTGCCGAGACGACCGACGACCTGAAACTGGTTCGCGAAAACGCCAGATGGCGCAAGATCGGCCAGGCAGAGATCAAGCCGACCTGAGACTAGTGCGCAACCGCAAGCGACGGCGATCTATCGGGGAGCCTCTAGCGTCTGATCCGGCCGCATAGGCCTCACCTGTCATTGCACCGCACCGCCCCTTGCGGAGCCCATCCACCACGTGTTCGAAATCGACCGGTTCTTGTAGGGCAAGACTTTGCTACGGTATTCCAACGAATAGTCGGGATTGACGCGAAGCACCTCCTGCCATGCCGCGCGGGCTTCGGCGAAACGGCCCAGATGGCCGTAGCTGCGGGCCGGAAGCGCGCGAGACGTCGGTGACAGCGTTGCGAGTCAGCCCGTTGCATCAAGAGGTCAACGGCCTCTCATCTTCATGATAGCAGGAAGACGGAGGGTAAGAGGGAACTTTCGCAGACGACGGCCACGCAGCCGCCCGAATGGGCAGCGCTCTGCCACCGGACCCACACGGATCGCTCGCTGCCGCTTGCCCGTCGACGACTATCGGTGCATCCTTGTGAATAGTCTGGCCGTGAAGTGCGGGCGAGATCACGCCGTCACGGCCACTAGTGAGGTCTTGTTCGATGGACTGCTCGGGCTGCGGTTTCGAGATTGAGGGCGGTTACGCCTTCTGTCCGAGGTGTGGCAGGCGCCAGCCCGTGCCATGCGCCAGTTGCGGCTACACCTGCGCACCTGATTTCGAGTTCTGTCCGAAATGTGGGGCAAGCGTCGGTGCGCCCGCAAAAGCCGTCGAACGGCCTGCTCCGGCACCAAGCCGGACCATTGTGCCGCCTTCTCGAACTCCGTCGCTGCTTCCGAACATCGAAAGCGAAGAAGGGCTGCATCCCGTCTCTGACGCCGATCGCCGGACGGTAACGGTCCTGTTCGCCGACCTTTGCGGCTTTACGACACTCAGCGAGCAGCTCGACCCCGAGGTCATGCAAGCGCTGCAGAACAAACTGTTCAAGGAATTGACGGCGGCCGTGCGAAACTTTGGTGGTTTCGTCGACAAATTCATCGGCGATGCACTGCTCGCTTTGTTCGGTGCGCCGGTCGCGCATGAGGACGATCCGGAACGTGCGCTTCGCGCCGCTCTCGACATGATCGCCCGGACGGCGCGGCTCGGCGAAAGCACCCCCCACTCCGGCTCGCCTCTGTTACTCCACATCGGCATAAACACTGGTCCGGTCGTTACTGGCGGATTGGGCATCGGCACCGCCAGATCCTATTCCGTGACCGGCGACACAGTGAATACGGCGCAACGCCTGCAATCGCTGGCCGCACCGGGTGAGGTGCTGGTAGGCGAGCTCACTCACAGGCTGACCCGGCATGCCTTCTCTTACGAGTCGCTGGGTGATGTCGTGTTTCGCGGCAAGGCTGGCAGCGTGCTCGTTCATCGACTGGACGCACCGCTAGCGGTGCCGCGTGCAGCGCGCGGGCTCGAGGCGCTCGGCCTCAGTGCGCCGCTAATAGGTCGTGGTGCGGAGCTCAATAGAATGATGGCGAGCCTTGACCAGGCGTGCGGCGGCTCGGCCCAACTTGTCCGCCTCGTCGGAGAAGCCGGCATCGGGAAATCGCGGCTGGTGAAGGAGTTCGTCGCCCGCGTCGGCGACGAGGAGCGTTTTCGCAACGTTGCCGTGCGGCAGGCCACGTGCTCACCGCTGGGTGAACAATCTTTTGGCGCCTTGGGCGCAGTGGTGCGCAGCGCTGCCGGGATGATGCAAAACGACAATGGGGACGAAATGCGGGGGAAGCTCGCAGGCTTGCTTGCCGATCTCGGCCTGCAGGGCGAGGAGGCGAAGCGGCTGATGCCTTTGCTCTACCATGTGCTTGGCCTTGGCGACCCCGATGCCACCTTGCAGCATGTCGAGCCCGAGCAGCTGCGGCGGCAAATTCTCTACGCAGTCCGCACAATCATCGAACGGCGGCTTGCGTTGTCGCCGCTATTGATTGTCGTCGAAGACCTGCACTGGGCCGACGCCGTGTCGCTCGAGGCACTACGTTTCGTGATGGACAGGTTGGAACGCACGCGGTTGATGTTGCTGGTCACGCATCGTCCGGCGCCGGACAACGACCAGCTCGACTCAAGTCGGGTCAGTCACACAGCGCTCAGGCTTCCGCCACTCAACAATGATGACGGACGCAGCCTGCTGGCAGCGCTTTTCGGCGAGAGCTGGGTAAGCTCCGCGGGAGGGCTTCTCGACCAGATCCTCGAGCGCGCGGGCGGCAACCCCCTTTTTGTGGAGGAAATCGTTCGCGGCCTTATCGATCGCGGTGTACTGATGCGAGAGGGCCAGCGATGGCGGACTGTGGCAGGCGAAGTCGCAACCGGCATCCCCGCCACTATCCAGGCAATGTTGCTTGCCCGCGTCGACCGGCTGCCCCAAGAGGTGCGCCGGTTGGCCCAGGAGGCCGCGGTAATCGGCCCGCGCTTCGATGCCACACTTCTGAAAACCGTGACAGCCGACCCCGGCCGGCTCGAAGCCGGCTGCGAACTGCTTTGCGATGCGGAAATCATCGAGGAAGTTGCCGGATCAGGCTCGGTCTCGTCTCAAATCTACCGCTTTACGCAAACATTGCTGCAGGACGTGATCTACCAGAATCTGCTCCTGCAACGCCGGACCGAAATCCACGGGCGGATCGGTGCTGCCTTGGAGCAACTGTGCGGCGACGAGCCGGAACGGCTCGAGGATTTGACCGTGCTCGGTCATCATTTTGCACAGAGCGCCGAGCGGGAGAAGGGCGCGCATTACCTGCAGGCGGCAGGCGATCGCGCTCGCATGATATATGCCAACGACGACGCCCTTCGTTTCTACGAGCGAGCACTGGCTGCGTTGGGCGCGATCGGGCAAACACCGCTCAAACTGGCAATTGCAGAGCGCATTGCCGATTTGAGCGGCCCGGCAGGCCGCCGCGAGATCGCGCACCACCACTACGAGACGGTGTTGCAGGCATACCGCGAGTCGGCCAATCGCGTCGCCTCGGCGCGAGTTTTGCGTAAGATCGGTCGGCTACTCTGGGATGTCGGCAAGCGGGACAAGGCAGAACCCCGCTATGCTGAGGCGGCAGCGCTCCTCGATGGAGCGGATGCCCCGATCGAGCAGGCGCATCTGTGGCAAGAACGTGGCCGACAGGCGTTCCGTAGCGGAGATCACGCTCTCGCGGCAAAATGGGCAGACGCGGCGCTGGATTGCGTAGGCACACTGACAACGGAGCATGTCTCCGAGGTAAGGTGTGATGCCACTCTTGTGACCGCCGAGGCACTCAATACCAAGGCTGTCGCGCTGGCTCGCCTTGGGCGAAACCGTGAGGCCGTGCGTCAGGTTGAGCGTAGCATTGAATTGGCCGAAGCCGCCGGTCTGCTGGGCGCGGCCTGCCGCGGCTACACCAATCTCGGCGTGCTTTACACGACCATCGATCCCGCAAAGGCGATGGAGGTCTGTCGGCGCGGTCTTGAAGTGGCGCGCCGTATTGGTGATTTGGGTTTCCAGGCGCGCCTCCTCGCCAATCTGGCGGTCGCTTGTTGTACTTTCACGGATCGCTGTCCAACGGAGGGCGTGCCTGCTGCCGAGAAGGCCATCGAGATCGACCGGGCGCTCGACCAGCGCGAGCACCTGCCGGTGCCGTTGATCGTGCTTGGGCAGATCCACCAGTGCAACGGCCGTCCGGACCTGGCGGTTGGGTTGTTCCACGAAGCACTGGACGTAGCTCGCGAAACGGGCGAACCCCAACTGCTGTTTCCGTGTTATGATGGTCTCGCAACGCTTAATCTCGACCTCGACAATCTGGCCGAGGCCGAACGCTACTTTTCCCTGGCGCAGGGTATATGCGCCCAGCACGGGCTCGACCCGGAAGCGCTTGTGGTGCTGCCTTTTCTCGACTAGCCGGGGTTGGAGGTTGGAAATGTCCGCGCGTAGTGACTTGGTGCCGCTTCAACCGGGCGACCGTGCGCCAAACGTGGTACTCGACGCCATTACCCAGGAAGGCAAGATCGCGCTTGACGATTTTCGCGGCCAAAAACCGGTGCTGGTCGGCCTGTTTCGAGGTCTGCATTGCGCGTTTTGCCGGCGCCATATCGCCGCCCAGGCGCGGCTTGATCCGGAGCTGCGCGAAAAGGGGGTGGAGAGCCTGACGGTGGTCAACACGCCGATCGAACGGGCGCGTCTCTATTTCCGCTACCATCCGATGCCGAATCTGCTTGCGGCCTCCGATCCTGAACGCGCTTCACATCGTGCTTTTGGACTGCCCAATCTCGAATTCACCCAAAACGAGACGAACTGGCCGTACAAGGTCTCGATGGCAGCGGCAAAGGATATGCGGGTCGACATACCAGGCGAGTTGCCCGGTCCTATGGATCCTCTTGCGGCCAGCGAAATCCTCAACAAGAGGGACCACTACGAGCTGACCGAAGCCGACGAGCAGATGCTAGCAACGGGACACGGACAATTGGTCGGTCAGTTCCTGCTGGACCGGCAGGGGATCGTCCGCTGGAGCTTCACGGAGGTTCCAGAGGGTGGGCGATACATGTTTGGGGCGCCAAGCCCGCAGGAGCTGATGTCAGCCGTATCCCAAGTCGCCCAATAGACTTGCGAACGAGGTAAGCGGGCGGGACACCGAATAAAAAGCGGAACCAATTTGTTACAAATCTACTGACAAGTTCACCGTTCATGCGAGCACGGCCTCGACTTTGCCAACAAAATCATCGAGCGAGTGATCTCCGCGAATCTCGATGCGCGGAAGGTCGATGGGATCGCAATCGAGGTCCGCCGGCCCGTGTCTGCCGCCGAAGCCGATTCGATAGCCGCACTCCTTGGCCAGCCTGCCAAGCCGTCGGTCGGTGACAGAGAAGGGTGCCGCGAACGCCGTGGTTGGCCGACCGGTCCATCGTTCGATGAACATACGAGAGCGCAGGAGCTCGGCGGCCAAGTCAGAGCTCGACAGACCATCGATCGCGCGATGCGTCGCCAGATGGCTTCCGAAGAACGCACCTTCGCCGGCGAGGCGTCGCACCGTCCCGGCGTCCATAAGCTGCGTCGGCGGGCCGCTGTAGGCGTCCCATTGTGCACTTTCACCCACCAAGTCCGTCACCAGGAACACTTCCGCGGTCAGGTCGTTCGTGCGCAAGGCCGGCCAGGCATGGTCGGCAAAGTTCTGGAAGCCGTCATCGAACGTGATGAGCACTGGGCGGCCAACGAAAGGCTGACGGTTGACGATGAACCATTCCAGCTGCTCGGACCTAATCGCGTGAAAGCCATTGGCGCGCAGCCATGCCATTTGGCTGGCGAATGCGGCGGGCGCGAGCCGAAAACGGGCGAGCGCGGCCGGACCTTCATCGGCGACGCTGTGATACATGAGGACGGGGATACGCTGCCGCCGCTCGCTATGTGCCACGTCGCGGCGCAAGGCCCGCGCCCCGCCCCAGACGATATTTCGCGCGACCCCGATTTCAACGGGTGCGCGGATTGGCACATGATCTACCATTGGTTCCGTCGCCACGTCGCCTGGTGACAGGCGGCGGAAGCGGTCTATGCGGTAGAGCTCGGTCTGGATCGATTGCTCGAGGACGAGGCCGTCGGTCGCTGCCAGCGTTTCTGAGATCGCTTGTGCACCGAATGTGTTCCAGTCGAAGCCCGTCCTTCCAACATTGTCTCGTAGCACGAATGCGTGTGCGCTGATGAAACTGCCGCCAGGCGCCAACGCCTCAATGAGTTTTTTGGCGATGCGCCGCACATCGGCGAGATCATCCAGGTAGTAGAGCACTTCCGAACACACGATCAGATCCATTTCGCCCGGCAGCGTGTCCGCAGAGAAATCCAGTAAGCCGAACTCAACATTCGGCTGATCGCTGCATCGCGCGCGCGCCCGTCCGACGGCTACGGCGGAGATGTCAGTTGCGGTCAAATGGCCCACGCGCGGCGCCAGCTGCCGCGTGAAGTGGCCCTCCGCGCAGGCCAGCTCAAGCGCCCGTCCGATGGGACCGGCAGGCAGAATTTCGAGCTGCCGCTCATATTTTTCCTGCTCATAGGGCGAACCGTAGTTCCAGGGATCCTCGGTCGCGAAATGGCGATTCCAGAAAGATGTGCGATCATTGTCGCGCCCATCCGCGGCCCGTGCACGGCGCGGCGCTGTAAAAGGCTCTTTAGTTTCGGCGCTCGACCGAACCAGCGCCTGCGCGTCCGCGGCCAATCCCGCGAGTTTGCCGAAATGGCTGTCCCGATCAGACCGGCGTCCCGCCATGGACAACAATGCCTCGGCTGCAAACATGTTTGACTTGTCGGCACCGGCGCCCTTTTGCGGTGCATCTACAGGCGATCGCCTCGCAAGTCGCGCGGCACTGTGCATAGGCCGCTCAGGGGGCACGAAATTCAGGATCAATTCAATCCAATGACGCCTTGTCACTCTCCCGAGTACGCCGAACTGCACGAGAGCCTCGATCTGGCCATCCATCATCAGATGGGCATAGATTTGATCGATTCCTTCCGGCACTTCGATCGAGGCCGGATTTCGCGCGTCGACACGAATTCCAAGTGTCCGCGCCAGCCTGCGCGGCGCGGCAAGATCGTCGACATCGAGCAGCATTTGCTCAAAGTGATACTGCACGCGGCGAGCCGCGTCGGGATTATTCCAGACCTTGCCGAGTTCGATGATCAACTCGGTGAGGGAGCCGCCGAACCTGTCCCACCTGGCAGCCAATTGCGCTGGCACCGACAGGCTTCCTACCATAAGGCCATCGACGGCCACCTTGGCGATCTCACGCGCCCACTTACGTCCTGCCGGGAGCGTGCGCAGGGACTGCGGGTTGATCGAGCGCGAGCCGCAGCCGCAATCCGATGCGGCGTTCCACAACGCGAACCACGCGAGTGCTTCTGAAGCGGTGTGGCCATTCGCGTCGGTCGCTCCATTGGCGTGAGCCGATGCCGGGTGTTTGACCCTGGGATCGGCGGAAAAGCCGCGGGCGATCACGATTTCCGCATCTGCCAGCATCTGCGTCGAATTGCGGCTGAGCGAGTTGGGGCTGACCCGATAAAAAGCGAGCGGCTCGTCGACCATCACCCAATGTTTGCCTAGACGTGCGAGGCGCTGCCACAGATCCCAGTCCTCGCAGGTGCGCAGCGACACATCGAAGCCGCCCAACTCGGCAATTGTCTTCCGGTCGACGAGCAGCGCGTGAGTGCGGATCGCGCACCGGCGCGCGAATGTTTCGAAGGGCTGGATCGCAACCTCCGTCGCGATGCTCGACTGGGTGAGTTCGCCATCGGGCATCACGCGCCGGGAACCGCAATAGGCGGCGACCGCATCGGGCGCGGCTTCAAGTGCGGCCAGCATTTTCGCAAGGAAGCTGGCATCCACCCAATCGTCCGCATCCAGAAACATGAGCCAGTGGCCGCGCGCTGTCGACATCCCGATATTGCGCGCGCCGGCGGCGCTATACGCGCAAGAGCTCAACGTCCGAAACCGGGCATCGTGCTCCACATAACCGGCGATGATCGCGGGGGTGCGGTCCGTGGAGGCGTCGTCGACGATGATCGCCTCCCAATCCACTATTTCCTGATCGAGAAGGCAATCGAGTGCGCGCGCCAGCGTTACCTCCGCGTTGTGCGCAGGAACCACGATTGAAACCAAGGGATTATGCGCCACGCCGTGTAACCCGCGCGTTGGTTCGAAGGTAGAACAAGAGTCCCGAAACATATCCGGCGATTTCCTGCCAAAGGAAACGGTCCTCAGGGACGCTGCGTCCAAACAGTCTCCTGCGAACTCTTCCGAGCCGCCGCGACGCCGCCATTTGGCTGCAGAGCGAGCTTGCTCCTGTCGTGCTACCGAAGTTGGAAGCCTGGCACAGCATTCGCATCCGTGCCGCCGAGCTTGGGCGCCAGCTGTCGCAGATGCACGTCAAAGCCAAGCATGCCGCATACTCATGTCGATCCCCGGAGTCGGCGCCATGACCACAGGCGGCGGTCCCGGGCACCGTATGAGTGCAATAGCTATGGCAACCTGACGTCTTTTGCAATTGGGGGCGCAACAAATGCCGCCCACTGAAGCTTTGGTGTGAATGACTGCAGTTATTGGGACTGTCGCTCCCCTCCTATCGACCGAAACGCCTCGATTCCGAGGTGCATTCTCGAACAGCCATTCTCCGTGCGAAAGAAGACCTTCCTTCTACCGTTGGGCCCGCATCGGAAGCTGATCGTCGCAGTATACAGTCGGGTGCGAGACGGTACGTGGACCGCCAGACCAGCTACTTTAGACACTTCTAATGAGTCTGCGCTACTTAATTGCGCTCCAGTAGCTATAGCCTGACATTGTATTACTCATTTCGATAGTAGATTGCGTCCAATGATCGATTAGATTAGCCGGTTACGGCTGCTATCACAAAGAGATGCGAGAGCGACATCAATCGGAACTCGTGCATTTGCTGCTAGTCCAAGAGATGTAAAAGGGAGGCACGAATTGGCTTAAGCCAAGAAGATTCTGGCTTGCGAGCCGGGTATTTTGCTGGCATGCTTGCTGGTTTCTGAGTGGTGCACTGTGGCAATTGTTCAAAGAAGGGGGCATAAAGATGGCCAAGGAATCTTCGAATACCGCTTCTTCAGCAAATAAAGCGGACGCAAATCTGATAAGTAATGCAGACGGAAGCGGGCTGACCTTCATGGCGGGCCAGGCTCGCGAGAGCGGGGCCCCCGGCGACGCTGTAGGTGTCGACAAGATACGTGATCTGCTGTTCGGCAACCAGATGCAGGACTATGACCGCCGCTTTTCCAAGCTTGAAGAACGGGTCTTGCAGCGCTTCAAGGATGTCGAATCCGAGGCCAAGCGCAATCTTGAAATGTACGAGTCAAATGCAAAGAAGCAGGTCGACTCGCTTGCGGCGCAATTGCGGAACGAAAAAGACGCGCGAGCCGACGCCGATAAGGAGATTGATCGGAATCTTCGCGAGCAAAATCAGGCGCTCGAAAAGCAGGTGCGCGCGTTGTCGGATCAGTTGAGCGAGCTTGAGCGGGAAGTTGCGGACCGGATAAATCGAAACGATCATTTGCTGCGTGAGGAAATCAAGCAAAAGAATGAAAGCATTCAGATGCTGATGGAGAAAATGTTTTCCGATCTTGGCAATGTTAAGACCGACCGAAATCTTTTGGCTGGCCTGTTTGTCGAGGTTGCAAAATGTCTAAATCAGGATCCCGTCGGCAGCAAGAACAACTCGGAGCGTACCTGGAAAGTGAGTTGATCGGAACTTGACGTCGACTGTCGACCCAATCAGCCTCCCTCAAAGAGCAGCTTCGAACGATACAGAGATTGATCGCGAGGCTCTGGCTCGCCTTTTGATCGAAATTGCCCGGAACGTTGATCCGGACTATCGTGCGCGTCTCGACGGAATCCCAACCGCCGACCCTCGCATGGCAACGCTGCGCCAGTTGCTGGTCGGCCGCGAAATTTCGGAGCTTTCACGAGTTACGCACCTGCTCGACGAACCCGAGCAGCTTGCGGCTGCAGTGGGGAGCGTTCTCCCCCGTGCAGCCGCACGTGCGCCTCATGCGCAACTCGGAGAGGCCCTTGCGCCAGCTGTCGAGAGGGCCGTGCAACGGTCCATCCAGAAGAGCCCGCGTACGCTGACGGATATATTGTACCCGGTGTTTCTGCCGGCTATTCGCAAGTCGATCGGCGAAAAGATCGACCAGACCTTTCAATCGCTGAATGAAACTTTAAGACATATATTTACCTGGCATGGGCTCAAGTGGAGACTTGAAGCTTGGAGGACAGGAGCAAGCTTCTCAGAAGTTGTTCTTAAGCATTCTCTTGTCTATCGTGTGGAACATGTGTTTCTCATCAACCGCAATTCCGGGCTTTTGATAGCGCATGTAACTGCCGATAATGCAACTAGCGAAGACCCTCAACTCATTTCTTCTATGCTTAGTGCAATTCAAGATTTTGTAAAAGACTCATTTAACGAGAAAGGACAGAGTGGCCTGGACACTATTCGTTTCGGAGAGCTTCGTCTCTGGTCGGAAGTTGGACCGTTTGCGACCTTGGTTGCGGTGATCCGGGGAAATCCGCCGGAGGAATTACATGAAATAATTCGCGATGTATTGCTTCGCATCCATGATGAATGCTCACAGGCTCTAGAGCAGTTTGACGGCGACAGTTCGCAGTTGGCCGGCGTAGAGACGCAGTTGCAGACCTGCGTTGAACTGAAGCAGGAGGAATCAAACCAGGGATTTCCGTGGCTGGTAGTCGCTGCAGTCCTGCTGGTTTTGATTCCGGCAGGCGGTTGGTTCTTTCTTTCTTGGCAATCCGGGCAGCGCTGGCAGGCCTATGTGTCGCGACTGGGGACCCAGCCGGGCATCATCGTTGCCGAACAAAAGGTGCGCGATGGCCAATTCTATATTGCCGGCCTGAGAGACCCGCTTGCCGCCGACCCGCAGGCTCTGTTGGCCGGAACGCAGGTCGATCCCGCCCGCGTTCATTCGCAGTGGCAATTCTATCAGAGTCTTGATCCGGAGTTCGTGTTGAAGCGGCTAACGGCGTCGCTGGTTCCGCCGGATTCAGTACGACTTTCGATCGTCAATGATCGCATCGTTGCCGAGGGTGAGGCTCCCGACACCTGGATAGATCGGGCGCGCGCAGCGGCCCAACAACTTTCGGCAGGCGGACCGGAATTCGATATCTCCAGGGTTCGTGATGTGAGCCCCGAAGCACGCGCGGCGGAGCGCTGGCAGGCCTATGTGTCGCGACTGGAGGCCCAACCGGGAATCATCGTCGCCCAACAAACGGCGAGGGGCGGACATTTCTATATTTCCGGCCTGAGAGACCCGGAGGCCGCCGACCCGAAGGCTCTGCTGTCCGGAACAGGGGTCGATCCTGCTCGCGTTCATTCACAGTGGCAATTCTATCAGAGCCTTGATCCGAAGTTCGTCCTGAAGCGGCTGGTGGTGTCGCTGACCCCGCCGAAATCGGTTCGGCTTTCGATCGTCAATGATCGCATCGTTGCCGAGGGTGAGGCTCCCGACACCTGGATAGATCTCGCACGCGCAGCGGCCCGACAGCTTTCGGCAGGCGGACCGGAATTCGACATCTCCAGGGTTCGTGATGTGAGCCCCGAAGCACGCGCGGCGGAGCACTGGCAGACTTATGTGTCGCGACTGGAGGCCCAAGCGGGAATCATCGTCGCCCAACAAACGGCGAGGGGCGGACATTTCTATATTTCCGGCCTGAGAGACCCGCAGGCCGCCGACCCGAAGGCTCTGCTGTCCGGAACAGGGGTCGATCCTGCTCGCGTTCATTCACAGTGGCAATTCTATCAAAGCCTTGATCCGAAGTTCGTGGTGAAGCGGCTGATGGCGTCGCTGACTCCGCCGGATTCAGTACGGCTTTCGATCATCAAGGATCGCATCGTTGCCCAGGGTGAAGCTCCTGCCGCCTGGATAGATCGGGCGCGGGTCGCCGCCCAACAGCTGTCCGCGGACGGACTCTCTCTAGAAATCTCCGAGCTGCGTGAGTTGACCCCTCCGCAACTCACTCATTTGAGGGAGGCTATTCAAGCGGTCGACATTTTGTTCGATTCTGGCAAGGCTGTACCGGGACCAGAGCAACTGCCGGTTCTCGACAAATTGGCGAATCAGTTGAAGGAATTGGCCAAGGCCGCCCGCAAGGCAGGCGTAACAGCACAGTTCATGTTGACCGGCCATTCGGACGAGACGGGCCGTGAAACGGCCAAGTTGTCGATCAGCGCCGCGCGCGCGGAAACAGTTCGTGCGCTTCTCAAGAAGCGCGGCGTCGATCCGGAGTTGCTCTTGGTTCGCGGCGCGGGCACCTTTGAGCCAGCGGAGATTGAAAATAGCCGAACCGGGAACTCCGCCAACCGCAGAGTTTCGGTTACGGTAAACTTCCACTAGGCGGAGCCCAGGATATTGCAAAAGAAGATCTGCATGTTGGGCGGGTTCGCTGTCGGAAAGACCAGTCTGGTTCGCAGGTTTGTGCAAAGCATCTTTTCAGAAACCTACTTGACCACGGTGGGAGTGAAAATCGACAAGAAGAGCGTCGCATTCCCGGACAAAACCGTGGATCTGATTTTGTGGGATTTGGCCGGCGAAGACGATATCGGCTCATTCCGCGTCAGCTATGTGCGAGGTGCGAGTGGGCTCGTGCTTGTCGTCGATGGAACACGCGCTGCTACTCTTGCCGTGGCGCTCACGTTGCGCGAGCGGGCCGAGGCTGAATTCGGCGCTATGCCGTTTGTATTGCTGTTCAACAAATCCGATCTGGCCGATCGGTGGGCAATATCGGATAGTGAAATTGACGAACTGAGGCAACTTGGATGGCAAGTCTATCTAACAAGTGCGCTTTCGGGTGAGCATGTTGATGATGCGTTTCGTCAACTTGCTTCGATGGTCAGCAAATAAACCATGCACGTCTTGCCAAGAGAAGTTAAAAGCTGGATTTACGATTTCTTCTACAACGAGCGCTCGGTCGCATATCTGAAAATCGACGCCCAGCTTTGCATAGCTGCGAAGGGCGGTAACGTTAAACATTACGGACTCTCGTCAGTTCGCATAGGTAAGTCTGTTGCCGAGCAGCTTGAATTCATGGAAGGTTTGTTGCCCTGCCCGGAGCTTCCATATGATATGGCCATGGTCGAACTTCCCAGCGGGCGTGTCGCGGACCTCCATCTTTTTGCTGACAATGCCTGCGTGTGGCTGCTCTTTCTTGACGCCAATGCCGAACGCGACAATAGGCAGCGGCTTCAACAGAAGGCTTATGAAATGACGCTCCTGCAAGAGAGGGAGCGTCAACTCAACGAGAAATTACAATCGATGAACGAGGCGTTGAGGGCGAGCCAAGAGGGATTGTCGCGTGAATACCAGCGCGCCGAAGCCCTGCTCCTCAACATTCTTCCGGCGTCTATCGCGGAGCGGCTAAAAGCGCACGAAGAAATTGCAGACAACTACGCAGAGGTGAGTGTGCTTTTTGCCGACATCGTCGGTTTTACGGAAAGAGCGCGGAACGTCGGAGCCGTGACGACGCTCGCTATTTTAAATTACTTCTTCAAAGCGGCGGATCTGCTCTCGGAGCGATACGGCTGCGAAAAGATCAAGACAATCGGCGATTGTGTGATGGTGGTCGCTGGCCTGCCCGCCGCGCGATCCGATCATGCGGAAGCCCTTGCGCACTATGCGCTTGAACTGCGGAAGGCGGTTAAGCTCGAACGCTTCGCAGGAGAACCGATAAGACTCAGAATTGGAATTCACTCAGGACCAATCGTGGCGGGCGTCATAGGCAAAAGGCGGTTTGCCTATGACCTATGGGGCGACACCGTTAATCTCGCCGCACGTATCCAAACGTCCGCGGAGCCCGATGAAATCCGTATTTCGGATGCAACTCATCAACTGCTTGGACCAAATTTTGCTTGCGACCCGCTCGAGGAAACGGAATTGCGTGGTACAGGTCGTGTGCGAATGTGGCGGCTCCCGGCCTGATTTGCCGCATGGCAGTGCCGACCCGGAAGCGCATTGCATCTCAAGCAACATCATGGTTTCGAATGTCCGCAGCGGTGCGCGAAGCAGTTGACCACCGAGCGACCGCCAAAGGTCTGTCCTGGTCAACTCAGGAAATCAGTTCCTGAGATTTAACGTCGATGCCCAGTTCATAGAACTGGCCGGAGGCCTGGGCCGAGGTCGGAATGCCCTGCCCCCGCGGCTAAATAAACACCGCCAAGTACCCGGCGCAACGGTCTGGCTCGGAACGATGACGTCTTGCACCGCAACATCGGTTTCTTCAAGGTAGGGCAACAACGGACATAGATGTCGTTGCTCGCCGATCTGACCGGAAGGTTAACAGCACGATGCCACTCATGACTCGACGATTGGGAGCCAGGAACCTGGCGCGCCCGGCACGGCGTCTCGGAGACCTGACTGCGATGTTTGCCCTGATTGCCAGGCCGCTCGTCTTTGGGATCGCCCTTTTGTTGGCTGGTCAGGCGCAGGCGCAGGCGCCGGCGACCGTCCCGCCTGAAAGGGTCAAACAGTTGTTCGAGCTTCTCGACGATCCGTCAGTGAAGGCCTGGGTGGCCGAACAGCGAAATCAGGACGCCGGGTCAACGGGAGCGCCCGCCGAGAGAGGGGCTTCGCCGACCGACGCATCGTCCGGCGCCGTGGCCGCACCAGGCCAGATGAATACGATGGCATCCTCGACGCTCGATGGAATCAGGCATCATATCGAAAGAATCGTGCGAACTTTGCCCTTGCTGCCAGGCCAGTTCGCGCGCGTTCGGGCAGAGACGATGGAGGATATGTCCAGCAAGGGGCCTGCCGGCGTATTTGTGCTGATTGCAATGTTCATCGCTGCCGGCCTGGCACTCACTTGGGCAACGTTCAAGCTCACCCGTCCATTTCGTCTTTGGATTATCGCGCAACCGAAGGATACGCCCGTTGGGCGAGCCAAGAAGATTGGTGGCCGCCTGCTTTATTCCAGCATGCTGATAGTCTCTTTCGCACTGGGCAGCGCCGGCGCGTTCATGTTGTTCGACTGGCCGATGCTTATCCGCGAGATTGTACTGACATTTCTGATGGCGGCAGTCGTTACATGGGGTGTGCGCATGTACGTCATGGCGATGCTCGTCCCTTCCTTCATGAACGTCGAGAACGCCGTCGAGGTTCGTGCTTTGCCGATCACCAACGAAGCGGCTGACCATTGGTCCTATTGGCTACCCCGGATCGTCGGCGTCTTCGCCTTCTTCGGCGCCGCGTTTATCCTCTTGCCAGGTCTCGGCATCGATCAGGACGGAATGATGGTCCTGTCACTGGGCGCCGATTTCGTGCTGCTGTTGCTCCTGCTGCTCGCCATTTGGCGTCGGCCAAGAACGCAGCGAGACGGTGCGCGCCACATCGGTCACACGGAAGCGACATGGCTATTGACTGCTTATTTCGTCGTCCTGTTCCTGCAGCGTATCGCCGGCCTTTATACATACTTCTGGTTCACCTTCGCCGCATTCTTCCTGCCTTTGGCAATCGTGGTGACGCAGCGCGGGGTTAATTTCGTTCTGCGGCCAGGTTCGGAAGATGTCGGCCGGCCCACGATCCCGGCGGTGACGATCGCTGTCATCGATCGCGGAATCCGAATGATTTTCATCCTGGCGGCGGCTTACCTTCTCGCACGTGTCTGGGGTCTGGACATGCAATCCATGCGGGACAGCGATACGACGACGACGTTCATATTGCGCGGCTTGATCAATGTCGTGGTCATTGCCCTCGCCGCCGACTTCGGCTGGTCGATCATCAAAGCTTTGATCGAACGAAAGCTGGGCATCGAAACACCGCACCCTGTGATCAGCGACGAGGACGTCCCGATCCTCGATCCGCAGCAGGCGCGGCTGCACACGCTCTTGCCGATCCTCCAGAATATTCTGCTCGCATCGATCATCGTGATGGCGGTGCTTATGATGCTCGCCTCGCTGGGTATCCAGATCGGCCCATTGATCGCCGGCGCTGGCGTCGTCGGCGTCGCCGTGGGCTTTGGGGCACAAACCATTGTCAAGGACGTCATTTCAGGCGTGTTTTTTCTGCTCGATGATGCGTTCCGTGTTGGCGAATACATTTCATCGGGCAATTACAAGGGTACTGTGGAAAGCTTTTCGCTGCGCTCGGTGAAGCTGCGCCACCATCGTGGTCCGCTGTTCACGATACCTTTCGGTGAACTCGGGGCAGTCCAGAACCAGAGCCGTGACTGGGTTATCGACAAATTCAACATCACCGTTGGTTATGACACTGATATCGACTTCGCTCGCAAGCTGATCAAGCGGATCGGCCTCGAACTGGCGGAAGATCCCGAGTTCAAACACTGGGTGCTCGACCCGATCAAGATGCAGGGCGTACAGGAGTTCGGCGAATACGGCATCGTATTGAGGGTCAAGGCCACAACCAAGCCGGGAGGCGCCTTCGGTATGAAACGCAAATTCTATGTACGCCTCCGCCAGGTCTTCAAGGAGCAGGGAATCGAACTCCCATTTCCGACCGTCCAGGTCCAGGGGCTACAGAACCAACATGGGGCAGAGAATGCACCGTTGGAGATCACGCCCGAGTTGAAAATGGCCGTCGCGCAGTCGCACACTATTCGGCGCAGAAAAAAAGCTAGCACAACGGAATAGAAAAGCTGCGACACCTGCTGGTCACAGTGCGGCTTTCCGCGCATCGCCCATGGCAGGGACACTCTTTTCGCCACGTAAGCAAAAGGCGCCCCGAAAGGCGCCTCTTAATCGCTTGGTTCCCCTCAAGGAAACTGGAGCGGGTGAAGCGATTCGAACGCTCGACCCCAACCTTGGCAAGGTTGTGCTCTACCCCTGAGCTACACCCGCTCGCGCGGCTTTTGGGCCGCAAGCCGCGCCTATATGGCTGAAGAGCGCGGCGATTGCAACAGGGAATTCGCAGGCTTTTTGCTTCGTCGGCAATGCGAACAAGCCTCCTGCGAGACGTCGCAAGGCAATCGCCCCCGCGTTGCGCGACGGGCTTGTCTTGGCAGCATCATTGGCCGTAAACGGCGTTAGTCGAACAAGCAGTTGAAAGCGGGCCATCAGAAGAAAGACCGATGCCGAAGACCGAAGCCGAACTTTTCGCCTTTCTCGCCGGACTCGGGATCGAAGTATCGACGCGGCGGCATCCGCCGCTGTTCACGGTCGCCGATTCGCAGGCGCTGCGCGGCGAGATTGCCGGCGGCCATACCAAGAACCTGTTCCTCAAGGACAAGAAGGACAATTTCTTCCTGGTCAGCGTCGGCGAGGAGGCGGTGGTCGATCTCAAGCATATACACCATCTGATCGGCGCTGCCGGGCGCGTGTCCTTCGGCCGGCCGGAGATGCTGATGGAGCTTCTCGGCGTCGTCCCGGGCGCGGTCACGGTGTTCGGGCTGATCAACGACACCGAGCGAAGGATCAAGGTCGTGTTGGACGAGGTGCTGATGAGCCATGCGGTGGTCAATGCCCACCCGCTGACCAACGAAGCGACGACTTCCATCGCTGCCGCGGACCTGGTCAAATTCGTCGAGGCAACCGGACATGATGCTGTTATCTTGAAAGTCTCGGCATGATCGCCACATGGGTGACTGAAACCGGGTTCTAAAGAAGGATGTTGCGCCCGTCCCTTGGCCGGCGGCGCGACCGAAAGGCGACGAGATGAGTGATAGCAACCCCTTTGGCGGCCCATTTGGCAGCAATGGCGGCCGGTATGCCACCACCGTGCAATATGGCGGCACCGATGCCGCGCGTGAGAAGGTCGCGCTTGCGGAGGCGCCGGCCGACGTAATCAAGGACACAACGACCGCTGGATTTGCCGCCGACGTGATCCAGGAATCGCGTCACCAGCCGGTGCTGGTCGATTTCTGGGCGCCGTGGTGCGGCCCTTGCAAGCAATTGACGCCGCTGCTGGAGAAGGCGGTGAAAGCCGCCGGTGGCAAGGTCAAGCTGGTCAAGATGAATATCGACGACCATCCATCGATCGCCGGCCAGCTTGGCATCCAGTCGATACCGGCGGTCATTGCCTTCAAGGACGGCCAGCCGGTCGACGGCTTCATGGGCGCCATTCCCGAGAGCCAGATCACGCAATTCATCCAGAAGGTCGGCGGCAAGAACGGCGGTGCGCCGCAAGTTGCCGAGGCGCTGGCCGCGGCCGCCGAAGCGCGCGACACCGGGGACGTGCAGACGGCGGCCGACATTTACGATGCCATCCTGGAACAGGCGCCGGAGACGATCGAGGCGATCGCTGGCTTGGGCGACCTGCTGTTCGAGGCCGGCGATGCCGAAGGTGCCGAGGCGGTGCTGGCGCGGGCGCCGGAAGCAAAGAAGGATGCGCCCCAGCTCGCCGCGCTGCGGGCCAAGATGGCGCTCGCCGCGCAAGCAGCAGTGCTCGGCAATCCGGCGGAACTGGAACGGCGGCTGGCCGAAAATCCCGGGGATCACCAGGCACGGTTCGAGCTTGCCATGATCCAGAACGCCAAGGGTGATCGCATGGCGGCGGCCGACAATCTGCTGGCGATCATCAAGGCCGACCGCTCGTGGAACGACGACGGCGCCAGAACCCAGTTGCTGCAGCTCTTCGAGGCATGGGGCATGACCGACGAAGCAACGCTGTCGGCACGGCGCAAACTGTCGTCGCTGCTGTTTTCCTGAGCCGGCGCAGACTGTTTTGTCGCGCGGGCTTGCGGTGGGCCGCGGCTGCGCCAGATTAGGTTTTCGGATGGCGTTCGATTTCAGGTTTCCGGTGTTGCGCCTTGTGCCGGCCGGGAGGAGACGGATTTGGTGCGCTTCCTGACAAAGCGATCGGAGGATTGAGGTGCAGGCGGGAAACGCGCATTACCGGCTCGCTGCGGACTTACCGTCGACCATGCCGATCTTTCCGCTTGAGGGCGCATTGCTGCTGCCGGGAGGCCGCATGCCGCTCAACATCTTCGAGCCGCGCTATCTGCAGATGGTCGACGAGGCGATCGCCGGGCCGCGGCTGATCGGCATGATCCAGCCCAGCCTTGACGGTGCGCTGCGTCCCGACGGCGAGCCGGAGCTCTGCAATGTCGGCTGCGCCGGGCGCATCATTGCGCTGTCCGAGAGCGGCGACGGCCGTTACCTGATTTCGCTGCAGGGCGTGTGCCGGTTCCGTATTGTACAGGAGCTCACGGTCAAAACACCCTTCCGGCAGTGCCGGTTGGCACCCTTTCTCGCCGATCTCGACGAGGAGCAGGCAGACGCCGAGATCGACCGGCCGGCGCTGCTCAAAGCGTTTCGCGCCTATCTGCAGGCTAACGATCTGGAGGCCGACTGGGAAAGCGTCAGCCGCGCCGAAAACGCCATGCTGGTCAACGCACTGTCGATGATGGCGCCCTACGGGCCGGCCGAGAAACAGGCGCTGCTCGAAGCGGCCGATCTGAAGACACGCGCCGAGACCCTGATCGCCATCACCGAAATGGCGCTGGCGCGCGACAATGAGGATTTCGGTTCGAGTTTGCAGTAGGTTCTTGCCTTCTCCCCTTGTGGGAGAAGGTGGATCGGCGCGCAGCGCCGAGACGGTTGAGGGGTACTGGACGGAGTGCCGTCGGTGCCAAGCTGGAACACCCCTCATCCGACCGAACTTCGCTCGGCCACCTTCTCCCACAAGGGGAGAAGGAAGTTCGCGCTCGAAACCTTAACCCGATTGCCCTGTGGAAGGACAAACCAAATGGCGGATGGACGTGACGGGAACAGGACTGTCGACCCCAAGCTGCTGGAACTCTTGGCCTGCCCGCTGACCAAGGGGCCGCTTGCCTGGGATCCGGAGCGCGGCGAGCTTATCTCGCGGGTGGCAAAGCTTGCCTATCCGGTGCGGGACGGCATTCCGATCATGCTGCCATCGGAAGCGCGTGTCATCACCATAGATGATGCCATGCCACCGCCGCCGCGCCTGGGTGGAACGCCCTGAGTGCTGCGGTTCAGAGCCGCTCCGTCGCGATCTTTCGCGCCTCTATTGAAAATTGCGCCCTTTGGGCATGACCTTCTCTGCCTTTCCCAGTAGTTCCGTTTGCGCGATGCTGCCAGGCTGAGCCTCGTCTGCACTGCTCGACAGTCTGTCCGCAGGCCTTGCCTGCTCAAGCAGCACCGACAGCCACGGCGTCAGATCCTCGACCTTCTCGGCGACGATATGGATGACGTCCGATTCCGATTGCAACTTGCCGGTGACGCGGATGAGACGCGCGCCCATGACGATGGGGCGGAAGCGGTCAAAAGTCCTTTCCCAGAAAATAATGTTGGCGACCGCATTCTCGTCTTCCAGCGTCAGGAAAATCGCCTTGCCATTGCCCGGCCGCTGCCGCACCAGCACGAGGCCGGCGACCGAAACGCGCCGGCCGTCCCGCACCTGGCCGAGCCGCACATTGGGCGTGACGCCGGAACGATCCAGCCTTTGACGCAGGAAGGCGACCGGGTGCGCCTTCAGCGACAGGCCAAGCGAGCGGTAGTCGTGGACGACGTGCTCGCCGAGCGGCATTGTCGGGAGCCTGGTTGCAGGCTCCAGATCGCGCAAGCGGATCGCCGGCTGGTCGAACAGCGGCAGCTTTTCGGCGGCACTCTTGCCGTCGAGCGCGCGGACCGCCCATAGAGCGTCGCGACGGTTCAATCCAAGCGACCGGAAAGCGTCGGCCTGCGCCAGTTTTTCGATCTCGTCGACGTTGAGGCCCGAGCGCAGCCAGACGTCGCGTACGGATGCATAGCCGGCGCCGCGCCTCGACACAAACGCTTCCATGCGCTCCTTCGACAGGCCCTTGACCTGGCGAAAGCCGAGCCGGACGGCATGGCTGGTCCGGATGACGCCGCGCATCTGGGCATGGCGGTCAAGGATACGATCCGGATCGAAAGGCGATTTCTCCAAGGCGCAATCCCAGCCGGAAAAATTGACGTCGACCTCGCGGATCTCGACGCCGTGGTCATGCGCGTCGCGGACAAGCTGGGCCGGCTGGTAAAACCCCATCGGCTGGGAATTCAGGATCGCGGCGCAGAACACGTCGGGATAGAAGGTCTTGAACCAGCAGGAGGCATAGACCAGCAGGGCGAAGGAGGCGGCGTGGCTCTCGGGAAAGCCGTATTCGCCAAAACCCTCGATCTGCTTGAAGCAGCGCTCGGCGAAGTCTTTTTCGTAGCCCTTGGCGACCATGCCGTCGACCATTCTCTTGCGGTAATTGCCGATCGTGCCGGTGCGCTTGAATGTCGCCATGGCGCGGCGCAGTTCATCGGCCTCGCCCGGCCTGAAGCCGCCAGCAACGATGGCGATCTTCATCGCCTGCTCCTGGAACAGCGGCACGCCCAGCGTCCTGCCGAGTATTTTTTCCAGTTCCGGCTTGGGATATTCGGGTTTTTCCTTGCCTTGCCGGCGGCGCAGATAAGGGTGGACCATGTCGCCTTGGATCGGGCCGGGCCGCACGATCGCCACCTCGATGACGAGGTCGTAAAAGCTTTTCGGCCGCAGCCGCGGCAGCATCGACATCTGCGCGCGCGATTCGATCTGGAAGACGCCGATCGTGTCGGCACGGCAGATCATGTCGTAGACATGCTTGTCCTCGGCAGGCAGAGTGGCCAGCACATAGGGCAGGCCGTACTCGTCCCGCGCCTGCGGATAATGATCCTGGAGCAGGGTGAAAGCGCGCTGCAGACAGGTCAGCATGCCGAGCGCCAGCACGTCCACTTTAAGGATTTTCACCGCGTCGAGATCGTCCTTGTCCCACTCGACCATCTTGCGCTCGTCCATCGCCGTCTTGACGATGGGCACGATCTCGTCGAGCCGGTCCCGGGTGATGACGAAACCGCCGACATGCTGCGACAAATGACGAGGAAAGCCCATGATCTCGTTGGCGCATTCGATCACATGCCTTGTCGATGGATCGGTCTGATCGAGGCCGCCGGCCTTTGTCTCCTTTTCGCCGAGCTCCGAGGTCGACCAGCCCCAGATCGAACTGGACAGCGCGCCCCGGACGTCGTCCGACAGGCCCATCGCCTTGGCCACTTCGCGCATCGCCGAGCGGCCCCGGTAGCTGACGACGGCGGCGGCCAGCGCGGTGCGCTTGGTGCTGTATTTGGAATAGATGTACTGGATGACCTCCTCGCGCTTTTCATGCTCGAAATCGACGTCGATGTCGGGCGGCTCGTTTCTTTCCTCGGAAATGAAGCGTTCGAAAAGCGTTTCGATCTTGTCCGGGCCGACTTCGGTGATGCCAATGCAGAAGCAGATGATCGAGTTGGCGGCAGAGCCGCGCCCCTGGCAGAGAATGTTCTGGCTGCGGGCGAATTTGACGATGTCGTGGACAGTCAGGAAATAGCGCGCGTAGTTCAGGCGCTCGATCAGAGCGAGCTCCTCCTCGATGCGCTGCGTCACAAAAGCGGGCACGCCCGAGGGGTAGCGGATGGCGGCTCCCTCCTTGGCCAGCCTTTCCAGTTCGGCCTGCGGCCCAAGACCCGATTCCGTCGGCTCGTCGGGATAGTTGTATTGCAGGTCACTGAGCGAGAAGGTCAGCTCGCCGGCAAAACGCAGCGTTTCCGCCAGCGCTTGCGGATGCCTGCGGAAAAGCCGTGCCATCTCCAGCGGCGGCTTTAAGTGACGCTCGGCATTGGCCGCCAGCTCCAGCCCCACCTCGGCGACGGGCACATTGAGGCGGATCGCCGTCAGCACGTCCTGCAGCGGGCGCCGTTCCGACGTATGGTAGAGAACATCGTTGGTCGCCATCAACGGGATGCCGGCCAGCTCCGCCATCGCCGCCGCCTGCTCGATACGGAAGCGGTCGTTGCCGCGGTAATCCGGCGAAACCGCAAGCCGCAGGTTTTCACCGAAACGATCCGTGAGCCGGCTAAGGAGTGCGAGGCTGGTTTCCGCGTCCGCCGACACATCCGGCAGTATGGCGAGCGACAGGAGATCGCCCCATTCGAGAAGATCGCTCTGTTTGAGGAGCGTCGCCCCTTTTTCGTTCTCGTCACGCAGATTGGCCTGCGTCAGCATGCGGCAGAGATGCCCCCAGCCCTTGCGATCCTGCGGGTAGGCGAGGATGTCCGGCGTGCCGTCGCAAAAAACCAGGCGGCAGCCGGGATGATAGGAAGCACCCTCCACCTTGGCCTGCTGCCAGGCGCGCACCACGCCCGCCACCGTGTTGCGGTCGGCGAGACCGATCGCCGAAAACCCCAGGAATTTTGCCGCGACCACCAGCTCCTCCGGTTTCGAGGCACCGCGCAGAAACGAGAAGTTCGACTGGATGCCGAATTCGGCATAGGGAATGGCCGTCAGCGCATTCATGCGAAGATCCCATGCATGAACCAGCGCGGCGAAGGCAGCGAGGCGCCGTAAAGACCCTGGCGGTAGAGCCAGTAACGGCGGCCGTCGGCATCCTCGATGCGGAAATAATCCCGGGTTGGCTCATCTTCTCGTCCCGGCGCCCCTCGCCACCATTCCGGCGCGATGCGCTCCGGCCCTTCGGCGCGCGCGCCCCGGTAGAGCGCGCGCCGCCAGCGGAAGTTCAAAGGCGGGCCTTCCGGCATTTCGGTGGCCGGCACCTCGATCGGCTCGGGCGAACGGAAAAGCCGGATCGGCCGTTCCGGCTGGAAGACGGTCGTGGGAGCATCCTTCACCTTGTCCGGCTGCTTCGGCGGCGAGCTTCTCTGCGGCGCCTCCGTGAAGGGGAGGGTGGCGACGGCGCGCTCCGGCAGATGGCTCTCGACGGCGACCGGCTTCAAGACCGCGCCTTCGCCGAGCCGGGCGCGAATGCGGTCGGCAAAAAGCGCGATATCGGCGCCGTCGTCGCTCGTTTCGCCGGCAAGGTCGGCCTGCTGCATATCGAAGGCGGCGGCGGTCAGCACCGAGAGGCGCACGAGATCGAAGCCATAGCCGGCGTCGATATCCTGTTCGAGCGCGGCAAGCCGTTCGTGGAACAATTTCTGGATCAGCAGCGGCTCACGCAAGGGCCGCGAGGTGCCGACGGCGATGCGGCTGACGCCGCCATCGACGCGGAAAAGCAGCAGCGCCAGCCGCCTTGCGCCCTCGCCGCGACGCTCGAGGTCGCTCTTCAAGGTGGTCGCCAGCATGCCGGTCAGCCGCTCGATGTCTTCGGTCAGCATGATCGGCTCGGCAAGGTGACGCTCGACCGAAAGCGGTGCCACCGGCAGGCGCGGCGACACGGCCTCCTCGAGGCGGCCAAGCGCCTGGTCGAGGCGCAAGAGCAGCGATGCGCCGAAGCGGCGGGCCAGCGGCGCGCGCGGTGCCGCCATGACGGCGCCCGCCGTGCGCAGGCCGACGCTTTCGAGGCTGGCGCGTACCTCCGGGTCGATGCGCAGCGCCGCCAGCGGCAAGGGCACGAGAAGCGCTTCCTCCTCGCCATCGGGCACGATGCGGTCACCGGCAAACCGCGCCGCCGCCCAGGCAGCACCAGGCGTGGCGGCAAGCCCGGCGCGGACATCGAAGCCCTGATGGAAAAAACGCGACAGGATATCGTCCAGCATCGAGCGTTCGCCGCCGAAAAGATGGGTGCAGCCGGTGACGTCGAGATAGAGGCCGTCGGTCCCGTCAAGCGCCACCAGCGGGGTATAGCGGTCGCACCAGTCGGCGAGGCCTTCGAGCAGGCGCCGGTCGGCCTCCGGATCGGCCTCCACGATGTCGATCGAGGGATGCATGGCGCGTGCGTCGGCTATGCCCATGCCGCGCTTCAGATTAAGCGCCTCAGCCCGTTCGTCGAGGGCGGCGATGCGCTGGGTGTTCCCTTGGCGATGGCTGATCACCAGCGGCAGGTGATCCGACGGCCGGGAACGCCAGGACCGCCCCAGACGCTGCCGCAGGATCCTCTCGGCGGCGAGATGCGGAAACCACAGGGATAGGATTCTTTGGCCGTTCTGGGGGCCATTCCTGAGACCTTCCTTGCTCGCCCCGTCTTTCTTCGAATATGCGTTCATCGGGGTTCCACTCCAGTGTGAATTTTCCGGGCAAGGCCGTGCGGCTCTTGCCGATGGCGACGGTGAAGGCGGGCCGGCCGATCGAGCCGGCGAGCGGCCCGGCAAGCGTCTTACGCGTTGCCGCCGGTGCCGCCGACAGGATGAGGCGGACGGGCGCTGCCGTCGGTTCGGGCTCGCCGGCCTGGCGCAGCAGGAACAGCGGCCGGCCCGCACTCTGCGCGCGGGCGTGCAGCCGCCGCGTCGCGGTGAGGTCAAGCCGCTGCGGGCTGCCGCGGATTTCGAGGATGACGGCGGCCAGCGCCGTCATCCGGGCAGCCTCCTCGGCGATCCACAGCGCATCGAGCAGCCTTGGCGCCTCGGAAAACAGCAATTGCTTCGGCTCGATGCCGAAGAAGGCGTGAAGCCCCCTGGCATAGGGAAAGCCGGCCTCGCGGAAAACCTCGGATGTGCCGATCCACAGCACCGGCAATCGCGGTCCCTGGCTGAGGATCAGGCTGACGAGCGACAAGGCAAAACCGGCAACGGCCCCGGCATCGCGGGTCGCGGCGCCATGAAACTCGCTCACCGCCGCCTTCGGCAGGCCGCCGCTCAGCGCAGCATCGAGGCGCTCGGCGCCGGTGCGCAAAAACGCATCGGGCGGCGCCACGGCGAGGCCGCGCCGGACAATGGTCAGATTCCGAGCGGGTGTCGGATGCCGAGAGGGTGTCAGACTCTGACGAGGGACATCCGCGTCAAACGACGAACTGGCCGGCGCCTCCAGGCGCTCGGGCAAGGTCCCTTCGATCTTCGCGATCTGGCGGCGCAGGGCAAAAACAGTCTCCCGCGCCACGGCGCTTGTCGCCATGACGGTCAGCTTCCACTCACAATTGTTCCTGTTATGTTCCATATAGATTCCAGAGGACGCCCGAAGAGTCAAGCAGAGTCATGGGGAATTTATTCCTGCCCTGAGCACACACCTTGATATCGTGCGCTTGCTCAACGCCGGTATCGCACAAAGAATGCGGTCACGTGTCTCTTCCCAATCCATAAGGCGAACGCGGGGTCCCCCGCTTGTGCCGCGCTTGAAGACGGGCAATTGTGCGACGTGCAATGGGGGTGAACATGTGGAAGACGCGATCGAGCCGTTGGTTCTTATTGTTATTTATCGCGTTCAATGCCGCCGCACTTGGGTTCTGGTATTTTTCAATTGACTACTTCCCGCCAAAGAATTGGTACGGATATACGCAAGGTGCCGACGCTGGGATCGACATTCAATCGCCTACTGGAAAAGCGATCATGGTAATGGAGTTTTTGCCCGTCATCGGATCAGGCACGAATTATGAACTGAAGAGATACGACGAGCGATGCGGCCTAGAAGCACTTGCAAAGTTTCCAGGGAGGCCTTTGGGTTTGACGTATCGCGAGGTCTATTTTTGCAATGCGGCGGGCCTGAGTGACGCAGACTTTTCGGTAGCCAGCGGGTACTTCAAGCAAACCATCGATGGCATGTATTCGCAGCGATACGGCCGCATGGCTAGGGACGTGGCTTGGCTGCTAGCAGTGGCGTCGCTCGCGTGGTTAGCCTGCTTCTTATTATTGTGGGCGATGCGCTGGGCAAACGCACCGGCAAAATAGCCGGTTCAAAACGAGGTGCGAAACCACGAAGCAGAGCAGATTTATCCTATTCAGCCAAACCTCCGTCTGGCTCCGGCATGCTTACTTCATTGGGCGCACAATGAACCCCCAATGTTTGCATGAAGTATGCGACACACCTCACGATATGTAGCGCTTCAGAGTCGGTATAAAATGACTCGACATGCATTGTGCCATTTCGCCATGGATTCTTGACAGCGTCCAGGGACGCAAACATTCTTTCAAATGATGCTCCTTCGGAATTAGGCATTCTTGCAGGGTACTTTTCTTCAATTTGACTTTTGATTGTCTTTAGCATCGTGCCCCAATTGCGCTCACCAGGTTTGGTCTGATCGGGCAAATCAAGCAAATCTGCAAGCTTCCTTATGCCGACTTCAAGCATCCTCATTGCGTGGAAAACGGCTGCAGTAGGCCTTTGCAGAGCCAAACATTTGCAAGCTTCCTCTAACTCACGCGCTGCGTCATGGAAAATTCTATTTATATCCCAATCATCCACTAACTTATTCGCGGGCTGGAACAAGGTTTTTTGGTTGCGATTTAGAATCATAAACGAAAGGAGCTGACACTCATCTCGCAGGCGGCTCTGCACGTCTGAAATGCATCTCCCGATTTCGTCCATCATTATCTTTTCATTAGCATCAGCGAGCCTAGCGGCCATCCTAGATGCCGCCATAGCTGCGACTTCTGCACCTATGAATGTCGTCGCTGCGGTCAATTCTTCGAAACTGGACCGCAGGTTGTCTCTCGCTGTCGTAACCTCGGTGGTTTTGCCCGCATCGTCAAAGACGGTTTCAATAAACGTTCTGACGCGCTGCACCTCTTGGATGGTGTCGAAGAACTTTGCGGTATTTAGTTCCAGCATGTTGAAGAGGCTCCACCGGCGGTAGCGGCTTGCCACTACCTTGATTGCGCGACTCGGAATCTAAATCAGCACGATACCATCCCTTAATGAGAATTATTCCTCCTTGTGATCTTGAGGCACAGGTGACACCCCCTCCATTTGCCGAGTCCGGCCTGAAAGCCTATATGCCGGGATCAAAGGACAAAGCATGGCTCGCATCTACCAAACACGCATCTGGCACGACCAGCTTTCGCCAACGATGGAGGAAATCGAGCTCCTGGCGCTGGAGGCCTATGCCCATCTGCCGGAGGACTTTCGCAAGTTGACCGGCGAGATCGTCATTCAGATCGCCGAATTCCCGACCGACGAGATCATGGACGACCTTTCGCTGGAAACGCCCTTCGACCTATTGGGGCTGTTCGAGGGGCGCGGCATCGCCGAGCGCTGGAATCCGCAGACCGGCGAGGGGCCGAACCGCATCACGCTCTATCGTCGCGCCATCCTCGACTACTGGGCCGAGAACGAGGAAACGCTGGGCGACATCGTCACCCATGTGCTGATCCACGAGATCGGCCACCATTTCGGCCTGTCGGACGACGATATGGAGAAGATCGAAGAGGCAGCGGAGTAGGATGTGCTGATATTCAGGTGATGCCGGCCTGCGAACGGCGGCTTCCCGCGCTTCCGGTGCTCACGTCCCCAAAAGTACGCTCCGCTCCGGTTCTCGGAAACCACCCAGTCTGGTCGCTTCGCGCCCGTTTTCGACTCCGGCGCGGCCTGACCTGAATCTCAACACACCCTCGGCGCTTTTGCAAAGCCTACCAGTCGCTGAGCTTGGTGTCGGGCCCGTATTCCTGGCCCTCGATGTCCTTCACCACGGCCTGGCCGCAGCGCATGGTCTTGGCTTCCTGGTCATAGGCATAGGTCGGCGAGCCGAACAGGTGCCAGCCCTTGTTCAACGCCGCCGTCACCTTGTGGCAGAAGCTGGCATCGTCCGGGCCGGACAGAAAGCGGTAGAGTTTCATTCTTCAATCCTGTCGTCAGTTACGTTAGTCATGCGCGAACAGCGGTGGCCTTCGCCAGCAGTTTTTCGGCCTGCGCCAGATGCAGCCGCTCGACCATCTTGCCGTTCAGCGCAACTACCGCCCTACCGGTATTTTCGGCGAGCGCGAAGGCATCCTTGACCGCGCGCGCCTCGGCTATTGCTTCGGGCGACGGTGCAAAGGCGCGGTTCGCGGCTTCGATCTGAGCTGGGTGGATCAGCGACTTGCCGTCAAAACCCATGGCGGCCGCTTCCGTGCACTCGCGCGCAAACCCGTCCATATCGCGAAAATCATTGAAGACGCCATCGAGCAGGTCGAGGCCGCCGGCACGCGCCGCGAGCACCATTTGCATCAGCCATGGCACGAGATAGCGCCGATCGGGCGTGGCGAGAATGCCGGTGTCCTTGATCAGGTCGTTCGTTCCGGCAACGAAACAAACCAGGCGAGAGGCTGGGTCGCGGCCGAGCTCGGCGATCGGCCCGATATTGAGCAGCGCCTTGGGCGTCTCGATCATCGCCCACAGCTTGACCTCGTCCGCGATAAAATTGTCGTCGAGCACGTCGCCGGCCTCGAGGATGTCGCGCGGCGTGTCGACCTTGGGCAGCAGGATGGCGTCGGGCGTGCATTTTGCCGCGGCCGGCAGATCGTCGGCGCCCCATTCGCTCGACAGCGCATTGATGCGCACCACCATCTCGCAGCGCCGGTTGGAATGGCCGGCGAAAATCGCCGCCAGCTTTTCGCGCGCGGAAGGCTTGTCGGCCGGGGCGACGGCGTCCTCGAGATCGATGACGACGGTATCGCAGGCCAGCGATTGGATCTTGGCCAGCGCCTTGTCGTTCGAAGCCGGGACGTAAAGCACCGAGCGGCGCGGGCGGTAGCTTTCGGTGGTCATCTCCGATCTATGCCGTCTGCAGCCGGCCGAGGCAAGCCGTGCATAAAAACTGCACGCAATTTCGGAAAATCTCCTCGTCTCCGCCCCGCTTGCCACCCGACCGGATGCGACAAGGGCGGCATGCAAGAGCGAACGAACTCCCGTTGGTCCCTGCCATACCGGCTTCGCCGCGAAAGCTGGTGGCTCGTCGATCCGCCCCGGACTTCGGTAAACCTCCTCCCTTTCGTCCGGAAATCCCCGCCCACCGGCCGCATCAAAGCCGCCGAGAAAGCCCGATCATGACAGTATTCCTCTCGGCGGCGCCGAGCTATTGCAACCGCTTCGGCGTTGCCGTCCTGCTCGTCGCGCTGGCCGATTTTTTCTTCTATGGCCAACCGGCGGGCATCACGCTTTTCCTGTTCGGCGTTGCGATTGCAGCGGCGAGCATGGCTCTCCATCCTCTCGGCGCCTTCAACGATGGCAGGTTCTGGTTCAAGCCGGTTGCGCTGTTTATGGCGCTGCTGCCGCTTGTGGAAAATGTCAGCGCACTGTCCGTCTCGATCGCGCTGGCGGCGACGGCCATCTTCGCGCTTTCACTGGCCGGACGGTTGCGGCGCGGCCTTGCCCGTATTGCCGGCCAACTCTCGCTGTTCCTGCTTGCAACGCCATTTCGGCTCGTCCTGGATTTCTTCCGCTGGCGCATGGCGGCGCGGCGGCTTGGCCGGCGGCGCGTGCGCCTTGCGGCGATCGCCGTCTGGGTCATGCCGCTGGGCCTCGGCGCAGTGTTTCTCGCGCTGTTCGGCGCCGCCAATCCGGTCATCGAATACTGGTTTTCACTGATTGATCTCTTCGCCCTGCTCAACCTCACGCAGTTGCCGCGTCTTGCCTTCTGGCTGTCCGTGCTCGTCGGCCTATGGGCCTTTCTGCGGCCGCGCCTGCCGCGGTTTCTCCGGCATATTCCCCGGTTGGGAACGCCTGCCAGCACACCTACGAGGCCAGCCATAAGTCCCACCATCGAGGACATCGTCTTCGGCAAGGCCGCTATCCTCCGCGCGCTCGTCGTCTTCAACATCCTGTTCGCGGTGCAGAGCGCACTCGACGCCACCTATCTGTGGGGCGGCATCGCGCTTCCCGACGGGCTGACCTATGCCACCTACGCGCATCGCGGCGCTTATCCGCTGATCGTCACGGCGCTGCTGGCCGCCGGCTTCGTGCTGGCGGCGCTGCGGCCGGGAAGTGCGACCTCCGGTGATCCGCTCATCCGCCGGCTGGTTTATGCCTGGGTGGCGCAGAACATCCTCCTGGTGATCTCGTCGATCCTGCGGCTCGATCTCTATATCGGTATCTATGCGCTGACCTATTGGCGTGTCGCCGCCTTCGTCTGGATGGGGCTGGTGGCGGCGGGCCTTGTCCTGATCACAGCCCGCATCGCGCGCGAAAAGTCCAACGAATGGCTGCTTTCCGCCAATCTTCTGACGCTATCGGCGACGCTCTATGCCTGCTCGTTCATCAACTTTGCCGCGCTGATCGCCAACTACAATGTCGACCATTGCTTCGAAATGACCGGCCAAGGCACCCATCTCGACGTCTGGTACCTGCGCTCGCTCGGGCCCGGCGCCTTGACGGCGCTCGATCGCTTCGTCCGGCACCAGAGCAGGACGGTTTCCGCGGAGGATGCCTCCATCCGCGAACTCGCCGGCTGGTATGCACAGGACGAAGCACGCTTCCGCGCCGGTCAGGAAAACTGGCGGGGCTGGAGCTTTCGTGACTGGCGGCTCAACCGCGCCCTCGACAGGCGTGGCCCGTTCGTGGTTCCTCCGATGTCCGAACCCTTCATGCCGGGCCGCTGATTTGATGCCGCACCACATACTGGTCGCCGACGACGACCCGCACATTCGCGAAATCATCTGCTTCGCGCTGGAAAAGGCCGGCATGAAAACGCTGGCGGTGCCGGACGGCGCGGCTGCCTTGCAGGCGATAGAGCGCCATGCGCCCGATCTCGTCGTGCTCGACATCGGCATGCCGGAAATGGACGGGCTGGAAGTGTGCCGGCGGCTGCGCCACACATCCGACCTGCCGGTGCTGTTCCTGTCCGCGCGGGATGAAGAGATCGACCGCGTCCTCGGGCTGGAGATGGGCGGCGATGATTATGTCATCAAGCCGTTCAGCCCGCGCGAGCTGGTCGCCCGCGTCAACGTCATTCTGCGCCGCGCTCGGCCCACGCCGGAACCAGCCGACGACCGGCAATTCTCGCATGGCAGACTGTTGCTGGTTCCGGCAAGCCATACAGCCAGCTTCGACGGCAAGCCGCTGGCGCTGACGTCGATCGAATTCGCGATCCTGAAAGGCTTTTTGGCGCGGCCGGCGCATGTGCTTGGCCGCGACATGGTGATGGCCAACGCCTATGCGGCCAATATCCATGTCGCAGACCGCACCGTCGATAGTCATATCCGCAACATCCGCGCCAAGCTGGCGGCCGTCGGCTGCGTTGATGCGATCGAGACCGTGCATGGCGTCGGCTTCCGGCTCGGCCGATGCGGGAGTTGAGCGCCCAAAAATGGATTGGCAGCAAATGGCGGCCACGGCTTGCCACGGTCGTCATTGCCATCCTGATCATGGTGATGGCGCTGCCGCTGGCCGGCCTGTTCTTCTTCCGGCTCTACGAGAACCAGCTGATCAGGCAGACCGAGGCCGAGCTGATCGCACAAGGTGCCGCCCTTGGCGCGATCTATGCGCAAGAGGTCCGTGAGGCCGGCCTTGCCCCGGAAAAGCTCGGCGCACCCGTGCCTTCACCCAACACCAGCGATCGGGCTTCTCCCTACCAGCCGATCGAACCGCGCCTCGATCTTGCGTCCGACAGGATCCTGCCGACCCGGCCCGCGGCCACCGCGGCCAGCGCCGATCCCGCCTTCGCTGCAATCGGCGCACGCCTGAGGGGCATTCTTGCCGAGACGCAGAAGACCACGCTCGCCGGCTTCCGGCTGCTCGATCCCAGGGGCGTGGTCATCGCCGGCCGTGAGGAGGCCGGCCTGTCGCTCGCGGCTGTCGAAGAGGTTCGCGCAGCGCTTGCCGGCCGCTACGCCAGCGCGCTCAGGCTGCGGGTTCCCGACCAGCCGTCGCCGCCGCTCTATTCGGTCAGCCGCGGCACCAAGGTTCGCGTCTTCGTCGCCATGCCGGTTGCGGTCTCCGGCAAGGTCGCCGGCGTCGTCTATCTGTCGCGGACGCCGAACAACATCGTCAAGCATCTCTATGGCGAGCGCGGCAAGGTGGCGCTGGCGGCAATCGCCATCCTCGGCGGCGCGCTGCTGATCGGGCTGGTCTTCCTGCGCGCCGTCAGCCGTCCGATCTATGCGCTGATGGAACGCACGAAACGCATCGCCGCCGGCGACCGCGCGGCGATCAGGCCGCTCGATCACCACGGCACGCGCGAAATGGGTGAACTCTCTGCTGCTTTCCTCGACATGGCCGAAAAGCTGCACGCACGCTCCGACGGCATCCAGACCTTTGCCACCCACGTCTCGCACGAGCTCAAATCGCCGCTGACGGCGATCCAGGGGGCCGCCGAACTGCTGCGCGATTCGGGCAGCGCGATGGACGAGGCCGAGCGGCGGCGGTTTTCGGACAATATCGTCACCGATGCCGGCCGGCTCAACCTTCTGGTGCGCCGCCTGCTCGACCTGGCGCGCGCCGAAAATCTCGAGCCGAGCGGCGAAAACACGTCGCTCGGTGCGGCACTGGCGCTGCTGCCGGCCGACGACAGGCTGGCGGTGCGCGTCGATGCGGGCACCGAGATCGGTCTGCGCATATCGGCCGAAAACGCTGCGATCGTGCTGGCCAATCTCATCGACAATTCGGCGCGGCACGGCGCGACGCTGGTATCGGTCACAGCCGCAAAAGCGGACGGCAAGGCCACCATCGTGGTCGCTGACGACGGCGCCGGCATTTCGCCCAGCAACCGAGGCCGCATCTTCGAGCCGTTCTTCACCACGCGCCGCGATTCCGGCGGCACCGGCATGGGCCTCGGCATCGTGCTGGCCCTCCTGAAAGCGCATGATGGCACGATCCGGCAGGTTGACTCGGCGAGCGGCACGCGCTTCGAGATCATCCTGCCGGCGGCGTGACTCGGCGGTTCAGATCGGAAGGGCGAAAAGGTGCATTACGACATCGTCATCATCGGCGGAGCCATCGTCGGCTCCTCGGTCGCCTATTATCTGCGCGAGGAAGGGTTTTCGGGCTCGATCGCGCTTGTCGAGCGCGACCCGCAATTTTCTCATGCCGCGACGACGCTGTCCTGCGCCTCCATCCGCCAGCAGTTTTCGATCCCGGAAAACATCCGTCTGTCGCAATTCACGCTGAAACTGTTCCGGCGGCTCAAGGAAGAGTTTGGCGCGGACGCCGATATCGGCTTTCGCGAAGGCGGTTATCTCATCCTTGCCGGCGAAAACGGGCTGCCTATCCTGCGGGCCAACCACGAAGCGCAGATGGCCGAGGGCGCCGACATCCTGCTCGAGGATGCGGAGGCGCTCGTCCGCCGCTTTCCGTGGCTGTCGGTCGAGGGCATTTCCGCCGGCGCCTATGGCCGCAGCGGCGAAGGCTGGTTCGACGCGCATGCGATGCTGATGCTGTTCCGCAAGGCACTGCGAAGCAAGAACATCGATTTCATCACGGCGTCGGTGACCGGTATCGAGCGGCAGGGGAAGCGCGTCGCCGGTGTGACCCTCGACAATGGCGAGCGGCTCGAGGCCGGCACCGTCGTTAACGCCGCCGGGCCGAATGCCGGCAAGGTGGCGGCAATGGCCGGGCTGGCGCTGCCGGTGGAGCCGCGCAAGCGCAATGTCTTCGTTTTCGAGGCGCGCGAAAAATATGAGGACATGCCGCTGCTGGTCGACCCGAGCGGCATCTATGTCCGGCCGGAGGGCTCGGTCTACATCACCGGCGGCGCCGAGCCGGAAGAGGGCGAAGGACCGGCCGACCCCGCCGACTTCGACGCCGACTGGCCGCTGTTCGAAGAGGTGATCTGGCCGGTGCTGGCGGGCCGCATTCCAGCCTTCGAGGCGATCAAGCCGACGCGCGCCTGGGTCGGCCATTACGACTACAACACGCTCGACCAGAACGCGGTGATCGGCCCGCATCCCGAGGTCGGCAATTTCCTCTTCGCCAACGGGTTTTCCGGCCACGGCTTGCAGCAGGCTCCGGCGGTCGGCAAGGCGCTGGCCGAACTGATCGTGCATGGCGGCTATCGCACGGTGGATTGCTCGGCGTTCGGGTACAGCCGGATCGCCGACGGGCGGCCGTTCCGGGAATTGAATGTAATTTAACGCTTGCGCGAAGGGATGCTACCGTTGGGTTAGGCCGCCACCAAGCCGCCTGCACCAAGATACGCCTGAAGCCAGCCCAGCACCCTACCCCAGCCTTCCGCGTGCTCTGTTGCAGCGTCAGCGAGGCCGGCAAAGCCGCCATGGCAGATGGTGACGCGCGTGCCGCCGGCGATCGGCTCCAGCAGCCAGGCGACTTTGGTTTCGCGGCGGCCAAGCGTCGGATGATCCCAGTCGTATCTGCGCGTCTGCACGATCCGGCGCGGCTCTTCGATCTCCAGGAATTCGCCACTGGCGGGCAGGTGTCTGCCGGCCGCCGTCTCGACGGTGACGCTCCAGCGGCCGCCGACGCGGAGGTCGGCCGCCCATCCGGTCATCCGGTAGGTCCTGGCGGACCCCCACCAGCGCTCGACCTCGCGTGTAACGAGCGCGTCAAATATCCGCTCGGGCGGCGCGCAAACATCGGCGCTCGCCATGACGGTCTCGCCATTGGTCATGCTGTGCACCGCGGAACCGTGCATTACCTGTCCTCCAGAAACGTTTCGCTATCGAAACGACCTCAAGCCTTCGATGCCGGGCGCGACAGGCCTTTGCCGGTTTCGAGCAAGCTCTTCAGGCTGGACAGGATGAGCGGCCAGCCGTTCGCCACATGGCCAAGCAGCTTGTGCGGTCCATCGGCTTCGTGTGTGATGGCGAGCTTCATCATCTCGCCCTCCTGCTCGATGGCGAAGGTGCAGCGTGTGTAGCCGTCCGCCTTGACCTCGGGCATCAACTCGTTGCGCCATTTGAGCACGATGCGCTTGGGTGGATCGATCTCGAGGACCTCGCCGCTGTCGGTGACGCGGCCGTCGGTGTAAACCATCTTCCACGCCGAACCTTGTTTCCAGTCGCTTAGCATCTGGGCGCCGAGGAAATATTGCCGCTGGAACTCCGGCTCGGTCAGTGCTTGCCAGAGTTTTTCGGGCGAGGTGCGGATGTAGGTGACATAAACGAAAATGTTGCTCATCAGTCTTCCCTTTCGAGGCGTTTCTTCAAATCGCTGAGGGCGCCCAGTCGTCCCCGCTCGAATTTGCCGATCCAGCGTTCGGCGATCTCGTTGATGGGAACCGGATTCAGATAATGTTGCTTCTCGCGTCCCTTGCGGATGGTGGTGACGAGGTTTGCTTCTTCCAGGATCGCCAGATGCTTGGTCACCGCCTGGCGCGTCATGTCCATCTCACCGCACAGCGCGTTCAGCGTCTGCCCGTTCCTGGCATGAAGGCTGTCCAGCAATCGCCGGCGTGTCGGGTCGGCCAAGGCGCGAAAGACGGCATCCATGCTCATGACTCTAATATGCAACCATTTGGTTGCATGTCAAGAGGCAGAACCCTAGCCAAGAATGCGCGGGTTGAGGTCGCTGGGAGTGGATTTCAGCGCTTGCGGCCGAACCAGAATGCGTTGGGCATGCGCTCCATGCCGATACGCTCATAGAAGCCGACGGCGTCGGGCATGGAGATCAGGCTGATGGCAACGGAAGGTCCGAGTTGCCGGCGTGCCTCATCCATCAGGCCCTTGCCGATACCCAGCCCTTGCGCCGATGCAGAAACAGCGAGCTCGGAGATATAGCAGACCCAGGAAAAGTCGGTGACGCCGCGAGCGACACCAACCAGCGGCTTGCCCGGTGCATCGATGCGCGCGGTGAGCACCAGGGCGGCACTCGTGAGCATCGCCTTCAAACGGGCATGATCATCGACGGGCCGTGTCTCGCCGAGGCCGGATTCCACCAGAACGCGGCGGAACTCGGTGATGCCGAGGCCCGGTTCGCTGGCGTAAAGGATCGTGGATCGCGTTGTCATGTCGACAAAAGTGCACCATGGGCTGGTGGTTTTGAAGCTGTTTTGTACCGATTTTGTGTTTCGATCGACGACGGAAGTCCAAAAACAGCCGTCTTTTATTTGCCCGCGGCATTGTGTAAACCGAGCGCCAGCAATTCCCCGCAACGAGAAGAAGACGGGCAAGAACCATGGAAAAATTCACCAAGCTCACCGGTGTCGCCGCGCCGATGCCGATCGTCAATGTCGACACCGACATGATCATCCCCAAGGATTATCTCAAGACGATCAAGCGCACGGGGCTCGGCACCGGCCTGTTCGCCGAAATGCGTTACAAGGACGACGGCTCGGAAAACCCGGACTTCGTGCTCAACAAGCCGGCCTACCGCAAGGCGCAGATCCTGGTCGCCGGCGACAATTTCGGCTGCGGCTCGAGCCGGGAACATGCGCCGTGGGCGCTGCTCGATTTCGGCATCCGCTGCGTCATCTCGACCTCGTTCGCTGACATTTTCTACAATAACTGCTTCAAGAACGGCATCTTGCCGATCACCGTCAGCCCGGAAAACCTGGAGAAGCTGATGGACGATGCCTCGCGCGGTTCCAACGCGACGCTGTCGGTCGATCTCGAAGCCAAGGAAATCCGCGGGCCGGACGGCGGCGTGGTCAAGTTCGACCTCGACGAATTCAAGCGCCACTGCCTCTTGAACGGCCTCGACGATATCGGCCTGACCATGGAGAAGGCCGGCGCCATCGCTTCGTTCGAGAAGAAGAACGCCGAGCTGCGGCCCTGGGCCTGAGCGGTAGGATGACCTGGCCGCGACAGGCCGGGTTCGTGGCGGCTGAACGGAGGGGACAGTCATGACACGTTCGCTTCTTGCCGGGGCCTGCGCGCTGGCGTGGATTCTGATGCCGGTGGCAGGGGCGCATGCACAGACCGACATGGTGCTCGTGCCGGCTGACGATTCGTCCGGCGGGGCCGCCGACCAGGGCGCGTTGAGCAATGCGGCCCTAGCCGACAATGACAAACAGGCGCCGATCCCGTTCGAGGGCGGCCAGCTGACCATCACTCAGGAGGAAGAGTACGGGGAACGGGTACTCGCCTTCGACGGCAAGGAACTGGCGCGCAATTACGACGTCTTCTTCGACAAGATCGTCGAGGTCGGCGGCGTCAAGGTGGCGCTGGTCGATGTCGGCGACGGCGGCAATCAATGCGGCCCAGCCAAGGTGATCGTTTGGAAGCCGGAAGGCGGCACGATCCAGACGGTCACGGTCGAGCAGGATGAATGCGGCGCGCCGCCGGCCGCGATCTCCGACAGCGCCGTCTATTTCGTACCCTATCTTTTGCCGGGCGATTCCAAGCCGGCGCTGCAATGGTCGCCGACGGCCGGACTGACGATTTCCGGCAATCTGACCTACATGCCGGAGCCGGGCACCGACTGGAAGGACGTCGATCCGTCGAAATACGACAACATCATCGACGCCTTCCACAATGAAGCGGTCTACAAACTAGCCGAGACACTGCTTGGCAGGGACATGCCCGACATGGCGACCAGCCTGCTGGTCGGCGGCGGCACGGAAAAAACCGCGTCGGGCGCCTTTTTTGCCAGCGGCTGCGTGCCGCATGATTGCGGCGGCAATGACGGCTTCATGGCGGTCGACCCGGTCAACCAGAAGCTCTATTTCGCCCGCCGCGGCGACAAGCCCGAGCCGGACGCGTGGCCGGCGGTGAGTACATGGCCGGCCGACGTCAAGGAAGCGCTGGACAAGGCGCTGGGGTCGGCGAATTAGAAATCGTTCTGCCGCGATCTTTCGCGCGCCCCGGACATCTCCCCACTTGGGGGGAGATCGGCCGTCACCGCCGCTTTCGCCAAACCGCCTACGCTGCAAAAAAGGAGGACCTATGCGAAAACTGATCTCCACCGGTTCGCCCTTCGAGAACACCGCCGGCTATTCGCGCGCCGTGGTGCAGGGCGACTGGTGTTTCGTGTCCGGAACGACCGGCTACGATTATGCGACCATGTCGATGCCGGAGACCGTAGAGGCACAAACGCGCAATTGCTTGGCGACGATCGCCAAGGCGCTCGGGGACGGCGGTTTCGACGTGGCCGATGTGGTGCGGGCACATTACTATATCACCGATGCGGCTTTCGTGGATGTGGTGTTCCCGATCCTCGGCGAGGCCTTTGGCGAGATCAGGCCGGCGGCAACGATGATCGTGTGCCAGCTCAACAAGCCGGAGATGAAGATCGAGATCGAGGTGACGGCGCTGCGGCGCACAGCCTGATGCCTGTCACGGTTGCGAAAACGACACGGTTAGCACGAGGATCGGCCCATGGTGAAGGTCAGGCGCATCGTTGCAAACATAGACACGCAGGATATCGCGGCGGCAAAACCCTTCTATCAGGATGTGCTCGGCCTCGATCTCAAGATGGATATGGGCTGGATCTCTACCTATGGCTCGCAAGAGACGATGTCCGTGCAGGTCAGTTTCATGGCCGAAGGGGGATCAGGAACGCCGGTGCCGGACATCTCTATCGAAGTCGACGACGTCGATGCCGCGCTTGAAAGCATGAGGACGGCCGGCTTTGCCATCGAATACGGTCCGGCGGACGAACCCTGGGGCGTGCGGCGCTTCTTCGTACGCGACCCGTTCGGCAGGCTGGTCAATATCCTTTCGCATCTGTAGGCGTTTTGTCTTGAGCATCGGATTCTCCCAAACCGGTTTCCACCTTTGGGTCCGATGCTCTGAACCGCGGGCTTGCGCGCCGGCTGCTTGGCGTTTAGCAAGGCCGCGTTCATGCGCTAAACGATTGGAACGGTTCTCATGGCTTCGAAAAATCTTCTCCTGCTTGCCGGCGACGGCATCGGCCCCGAGGCGATGGCCGAGGTGAAGAAGCTGATTTCCGCCATGAACGACAAGCTCGGCAGCGATTTCGTCACCGATGAGGGCCTTGTCGGCGGCTGCGCTTATGACGCGCATGGCGCGGCGATTTCCGATGCCGACATGGCCAAGGCAATGGCGTCGGACGCGGTGCTGTTCGGCGCTGTCGGCGGACCGAAATGGGATGCGGTGCCTTACGAGGTGCGCCCGGAGGCGGGTCTGCTGCGGCTGCGCAAGGACATGGAGCTGTTTGCCAATCTCAGACCGGCAATCTGCTATCCGGCGCTGGCGGCGTCCTCCTCGCTGAAGCAGGAGGTGGTCGAGGGGCTCGATATCCTGATCGTGCGCGAGCTCACCGGCGGCGTCTATTTCGGCGAGCCTAAGCAGATCATCGACCTCGGCAACGGCCAGAAGCGCGGCATCGACACCCAAATATACGATACGTTCGAGATCGAGCGCATTTCGGGCGTTGCCTTCGAATTGGCGCGCACGCGCAAGAACCACGTCACCTCGATGGAAAAGCGCAATGTGATGAAGTCGGGCGTGCTGTGGAACGAGGTCGTCACCCAGACGCACAAGGCCAGGTATGCCGACGTCAAGCTTGATCACATGTTGGCCGATGCTGGCGGCATGCAGCTGGTGCGCTGGCCGAAGCAGTTCGACGTCATCGTCACCGACAATCTGTTCGGCGACATGCTGTCCGACATCGCCGCCATGCTGACCGGCTCGATCGGCATGCTGCCGTCGGCCTCGCTCGGCGCGCCGGATGCGAAGACAAAAAAGCGCAAGGCGCTCTACGAGCCGGTGCACGGCTCGGCGCCCGACATCGCCGGCAAGGGTATCGCCAATCCGATCGCCATGATCGCCTCCTTCGCCATGTGCATGCGCTATTCCTTCGGCATGGTTGATGAGGCCGACCGGCTGGAAGGCGCGATCGCCGCCGTGCTCGATCAGGGCTTGCGCACCAGGGATATTCATTCGCCGGGGATGACCGAGGTCGGCACCGCTGAGATGGGCGATGCGATCATCGCCAAATTTTTGGGGTGACAGGTGTATGGGTGAGGTGCAGCGCGCCATTGAAAGGGATCTTCTCGATGAGTACGAACGCCAGGCTGAGTTTCGCGGCGATCAACGCCTCGCGCCATTGCTGCAGTTCATCTGCGAACGATATCAGGTCGAAAAAGAGCGATTTCTACCTGATAAAAATCATTCCCGATCAATACGAGTTGTGTCTCTTGATCTGGCTTTGGCCGGATAGGGTGGTCGACTGCGAAATCGCCTATGAAGGGTCTACATTCGAGGTTGTCGGGACGGAAACGATCCAGACCCACAAGAAGACCCTTCGTGGTCATTCCGCGAAGGACTTCAAGATCATCGAACGCATCGCCTTGAGCGAACACAATCAGCTTTAGCTAGCAGAACCAACTCAGGTGGGATTATGCGGTCTTGATTCCCTCCGGCACCGGACCCCACTGGTTCTCGCGGGGCTGGGTCGGGATCAGCGCGAAGACCAGGATGATCAGGCTGCCGAAGGTCGGGACCAGGATCAGCAGGAAGAGCCACCCTGTCAGGCCGATATCGTGCAGGCGACGCACGTTGAGACCGAACCACGGCAGGGCGGTCGCCAGCAGGAAGAGGCCGCAAAGGCCGACCGTCACTGCCGGCAATTCATCGAGATTGCCCATGGCGTGGTCGATGAAGAGGCCGATGCCTATGACCACGATCAGCGCGACCGTCCAGAACAGGCAGTAGCCCCAATATTCCTTGCGGCGGGCACGGCCGGCGAAGTTGAAGTAATTCTCGGTCAGACCCCGCCAGAAGTAGCTCCACAGGCCGGCCGATTCGGCCGGGCTTTGTTCAGCGGAACGGCCGAAATGTTGCGGCTGACGTGCCGCGGGCGCATTGCCGGCCTGAGTTGGGGCGGCGGTTGCAGTGGAGGCGTCGGCGGGCGCACTGGCAGGTTGGGCGCGGATCGAAAAAACATCGCGTGCCCGTCCGCCAGCCGGCTGGAATTCGACGGTCGTACCTCCGGCAACCGATGCTTCGCGGCGCAAATCTTCGCGCGCCAAAGTGTAGCGGTTGCCGTCGGCTCCGGTGATGAAGCCGAAACCCTGGTCTTCGTCGTAATGAAGAACTACGCCGCGCATGTCCTGCCCACCCCCATTTCCCCGCCCCAGACTGTGCAAAGTTCCGGCAGACCGCAAGGGGCGTGCGGAAATGGAGAGTGCTGGCTATTTACCCTGGCCGTTTCTTCGATTTCTTGTGTTTCGCAGGTCCGCCTTCGAACTTCGCCTTGGCCGGTTTCCCGCCCCAGGGCTTCGCCTCGAATGCCGGGCGCTGGTCGTCCGGTGCGCGCTTCTCGAATTTGGGCGTGTTCTGATCGAAGGTGCGCTTGCCGCGGTGCGGCTTCTTGTCGGGTCGTGGTTCCTGATAGCCGGCCCGCGACAAATCCGGCGTGCCGTCCAGCCGCTTGACCGCAATGTTGCCCTGCAGCTTGCGGTCGGGGCCGATCGCAGCGAGGAAACGCTCGGCCCAGTCCGCCGCGATCTGCACGAAGGTTTCCTCCTGCTGCATCTTGATGGCGCCGATCTCGCGCTTGGAAATGCCGCCTGTCCGGCACAGCATCGGGATCAGCCAGCGTGGCTCGGCATTCTGCCGGCGTCCGACCGACAGCGAGAACCAGACGCTGTCGCCGAAATCGTCGCGGCGGCTCGGTGCCTCGTCCCGGCGCGCAAATTTTTCGCCCGACGGCGTGAACGGTGCCACGTCGAGAAGATCCTCCGGCGCCGAGTGGCTGGAGCGGCACATCCGCACGAAGGCGGCGGCTACCTGTTCGGGCCCGTGCTGATCGAGAAGCGCCTCGACGAAGCCGCGCTCCTCATCCTTCATAGGCTCGCTGAAGACCGGATCAGCGAGAATGCGCTCGTCGTCGCGCCGTATCACGTCGTCGGCCGACGGCGGGCTCGCCCAGGTTGCCGCAAGGCCGGCACTTTGCAGCAGCCGCTCGGTGCGCCTGCGGGCACTATTGGGCACGATCAGCGCGCTGACGCCCTTGCGTCCCGCACGGCCCGTGCGTCCGCTTCGGTGCAGGAGCGTTTCCGGGTTGGTCGGCAGGTCGGCATGGATCACCAGCTCGAGATTGGGCAGGTCGATGCCGCGTGCCGCGACGTCGGTGGCGATGCAGACCTTGGCGCGGCCGTCGCGCATCGCCTGTAGCGCGTGGCTGCGCTCGTTCTGGCTAAGCTCGCCGGACAGCGCCACGACGGAAAAGTTGCGATTGTTGAAGCGCGCCGTCAAATGGTTGACGGCGGCGCGCGTGTTGCAGAACACCAGCGCGTTCTTGGCCTCGTAATAGCGCAGCACGTTGATGATGGCGTTTTCGCGGTCCGCCTGGGCGACGCTCAGCGCCCGGTATTCGATGTCGAGATGCTGCTTTTCCTCACCGGAGGCCGAGATGCGCACAGCATCGCGCTGGTAGCCCTTGGCCAGCGTGGCGATGGAGCGCGGCACGGTCGCGGAAAACATCAGCGTGCGGCGATCGGCGGGTGCGGCATCGAGGATGAATTCCAGATCCTCGCGAAAGCCGAGATCGAGCATCTCGTCGGCCTCGTCGAGCACCACTGCCTTGAGCGCCGACATGTCGAGCGAATTGCGGGTGATGTGATCGCGCAGGCGGCCGGGCGTGCCCACGACGATATGGGCGCCGCGCTCCAGCGCGCGCCGTTCGGTGCGCATGTCCATGCCGCCGACGCAGGACGCCACCGTGGCGCCGGTCAGTTCGTAGAGCCATTCCAGCTCGCGCGTTACCTGCAGGGCCAACTCCCGCGTCGGCGCCACGGCCAGCGCCAGGGGTGCCGCCGCGTGGGAAAAGTGCTCCGCGCCATCGAGAAGGGTCGGCGCCAAAGCCAGACCAAAGGCGACGGTCTTGCCGGAGCCGGTCTGGGCCGAAACCAGCGCATCGGCCTGGCCAAGCTCGAGAACGGCGTTCTGCACCGGCGTCAGCTCGACATAGCCGCGTTTTTCCAGCGCCTTTGCCAGCGCGGGAACAATAGCTTCGAAATTGGACATCTTGCTCTTTCGAAATTCGGATTCTGAATACCCGGCGACGGGTCAAATGTCGGCAAGCGCCACAGACGGGCGCCACGAGCCAGACGATGCTCGTTCGTACTTGGTGCCGCCGTCATTGTACAGGGCGGGCGGGTCGGCCTGGTTGCGATTGACTCTAGACGTAAACCGCGTAAAAGCCGGCACCGAACGGGATAGTTTTCGATGCGCGGCCTTTTGATGGCGCCTTCTGCCTTCGACATCCCCGGCCCCAATGCGAACCATTGGGCCGGGCGCGTCGCTGCGTCTCCTCGTTCCAGCAAAATCACGTTCTTGCTCAAAAAAACCGGCAAAACGACCACCAAAACGGTCTGATTCCCTTGGCCTAACCACCCTCTCCCGGGTCCGGCCCGGGGGTTGAAACCCGCATCGGCCGGCGGGTTTTCTCCAGAAAACGAGCGGAGAGGGACAGGAGATTTCGATGAGTTTCAAGGTTGCGATCGTCGGCGCCACGGGCAATGTGGGCCGGGAAATGCTCAACATACTCGAAGAGCGCGGCTTTCCGGTGAGCGAGGTGGTGGCGCTGGCCTCGCGGCGCAGCCAGGGCACGGAAGTGTCGTTCGGCGACCGCACGCTGAAGGTCAGAGCGCTCGACCAATATGATTTTTCAGATACCGACATCTGCATTATGTCGGCCGGCGGCAACGTCTCCAAGGAATGGTCGCCGAAGATCGGCAAGCAGGGCTGCGTCGTCATCGATAATTCGTCGGCCTTCCGCTACGACCAGGACGTGCCGCTGATCGTTCCGGAAGTGAACCCGGATGCGATCTCGCTGTTCACGCGCAAGAACATCATTGCCAACCCGAACTGCTCGACGGCGCAGCTGGTCGTGGCGCTGAAGCCGCTGCATGACGCGGCCACCATCAAGCGCGTCGTCGTCGCCACCTACCAGTCGGTCTCCGGCGCCGGCAAGGAAGGCATGGACGAATTGTTCACGCAGACGCGCGCGGTGTTTGTCGCCGACCAGGTCGACGTCAAGAAGTTCACCAAGCGTATCGCCTTCAACGTCATCCCGCATATCGACGTCTTCCTCGACGACGGCTTCACCAAGGAAGAGTGGAAGATGGTGGCCGAGACCAAGAAGATGCTCGATCCGAAGATCAAGCTGACGGCGACCTGCGTGCGCGTGCCGGTGTTCATCGGCCATTCGGAAGCGGTCAACATCGAGTTCGAGAAGCCGATCACCGCCGATGAGGCGCGCGAGATCCTGCGCGAGGCGCCGGGCTGCCAGGTCATCGACAAGCGCGAGGACGGCGGCTACATCACGCCGCTGGAATCGGCCGGCGAGGACGCCACCTTCATCTCGCGCATCCGCGAGGATTCGACCATCGACAACGGCCTGTCGATGTGGATCGTCTCCGACAATCTGCGCAAGGGCGCGGCACTCAATGCGGTGCAGATCGCCGAGCTGCTGGTCGAGCGCGGGCTGATCCAGCCGAAGAAGAAGGCGGCATAGTTCGCTCACGGCCGTATCGCCGCTAGCGCGGCTGGCCTCCGCGGGGGCGCCGGACGACCGGCGGCCTGCGGTCGCAGGCTCGGCCTTCGGCCGCGGTTTTTGCTCAGCTTGCTTTTCCGCTCACGGCCGTATCGCTGCTGTCGCGGCTGGCCCTCCGCGGGGGCACCGGACGACCGGCGGCCCGCAGTCGCGGGCTCGGCCTTTGGCGGTTGTTTCGCTCACGGCCGTATCGCCGCTACGCGGCTGGCCTCCGCGGGGGCGCCGGAAGGCCGGCGGCCCGCAGTCGCGGGCTCGGCCTTCGGCCGTTCACGCCCTTCTCGCCGTTCGCGGGGAGGAGGTTCCGGCAGGCGTATGAGGGGCAGCGCAGGCGTCTCAAATAGGCAGCAAGGCGCCGGTGTCACAGCCGGTTCTCCTCCGCTAGGTCCAACAGCAACTCCAGCGCCTCCTCCGCCCGGTCGGCGGGCACGAACAGATGATCGTGGTAGAAGGCCGAGACCGGATTGACGCCGATGCCGGCGGTGGCCAGCCGCGCGGTGATGGCGGCGAGGAAGCCGACCGCTTCCAGCGACGAATGGATGTTCAGCGTCAGCATCCGGCAGCGGAACACGGTTTTCAGTCCAGCGGCCTTGGCATGCTCTTCAAGCACGATCAGCGTCGTGCCCTCGCGCTCGCGAAATAGCATCACCGGCTGGAGCCTGTCGGGAACGGGCGCATCGGGTGGCAACGTGGTGAAGACATGAACGCCGGCAAGCAATTCCGGCGTCATTGCCGCCAGCAACTGTTTCAGGTCGGTCTCTCCGGCCATCGGTTGCTTTCGTTGTGCGATCAGGCGGTGGTTGCCGTCGAGCGCTCGGAAGACACCTCTACGGTTTTCAATAACGCCCTCCACCTCACCCTGCAAGGTGGACTTGTCCAGGTTCGTTGCTGACTGAACTTGCACATCCAAGGTCGCCGTCCCCCCGGACCTGAAAAAGAACTGGAGGCATGTCGGATCGCCGTCATGGGCCGCGTCCTTGGTTCGAGCTGGCGGAGGAGCCAGTGCTCACAACGACCGGAGGGAACATCAATGACCATGTCTCAGGCAGCACCCGTCTCACCGCGTGCCCTGTGGGCCGGCCGCGTGCTCAGCGCCGTCATCGTGCTGTTCATGATCTTCGACGGCGTCATCAAGCTACCGCCGCTCGAAATCGTCACCCAGACCATGGTGCAGCTCGGCTGGCCGGCCGATGCCAATGTCTCGCGCATGCTCGGCACCATTGGATTGGTCTCGACAGCGCTTTACGCGCTGCCACGCACCTCGGTGCTCGGCGCCATCCTGCTCACCGCCTATCTCGGCGGCGCCGTCGCCACGCATGTGCGTATCGGCAGCCCTTTGTTCTCGCACATACTGTTCGGCGTCTATCTCGGCGCCGTCCTCTGGGGTGGCCTGTATCTGCGCGATCCAAGGGTGCGCGCATTGTTCCCGTTCAGCCAATAGCGGCGACATCGAAAGCCGTTCGATGCTGGCCACGCTGCCAGAGCGGGCGCGGTCTGCGCCGCCTTTCTACTCTTTGGATCAAATTGAGCGCCGCCGGGCGGCAGCCGATCTTCTTCTTTGGATCAAATCGCCTGGTTGCGAGTTAGGGGGTGCAGCGGCGAGGACGGCACCCTGTTGGAGAGGAACGACAATGAAAAAGGTGATGATCTTGATGGCCTTGCTGGTCCCGCTCGGTGCCTGCTCCCGTACTGAGCAAGGCGCGGCAGTTGGTGGCCTGGGCGGTGCGGCGGTCGGCGCTGCTGTGGCCGGCAACCCGACCAAGGGCGCGGTGATCGGCGGTGCGGCCGGCGCTTTGGCCGGTGCACTGATCGGCCGTGCCAGCGAAAGCGGCCAATGCCGTTATCGCGATCGTAACGGTCGTGTCTACGTTGCGAGTTGCCCGGAAGGCTATTGATCGGGCCGCATCATATGGATGCAATAGCAAAACGGCGGGCAGGGCCCGCCGTTTCGTGGTTGTGGAGATGATTTATTCGGCGGTCGCGCCCTCGGCCGGCGCTGCTGCAGCGGCGGCAACAGCGGCTGCCGCATCTTCCTGCGCCTTCTTCAGCAGCGCTGCGCGCTCCTGCGCCTTCTTGCCGGGCTCGGCCTTTTTCGGGTTGGCGCGCGCTTCGCGCTTGGCGAGGCCGGCCTCGTCGAGGAAGCGCAGCACGCGGTCGGTCGGCTGGGCGCCGTGCGACAGCCAATGCTTGACACGCTCGGCGTCGACCTTGACGCGTTCGCCGTCCTTGGGCAGCAGCGGGTTCCACGAGCCGAGCGACTCGATGAAACGGCCGTCGCGCGGCGAACGGGCGTCGGCGACGACGACGTGGTAATAGGGACGCTTCTTCGAGCCCGCACGGGCCAGTCGGATTTTCAGTGGCATTTCTTTTCTCCTAAAAAGCTCTGATTTGGTTGATCGGTTGGTGGCTGGTCCTCAGCCGGTTTTCGCTACGCCGTTGGATGCGGCGATCTGCTCGTGATGGCGGATCACTTCGCGGACGACGAAGTTCAGGAATTTCTCCGCGAAATCCGGGTCGAGATGGGCGTCCTTCGCCAATTGGCGAAGACGGGCGATCTGCTCCTGCTCGCGTGCCGGATCGGCAGGCGGCAGGCCATGCTCCGCCTTCAGAACGCCGACCGCCTTGGTGCAGCGGAAGCGCTCGGCCAGCATGTGGATCAGCGCCGCGTCGATGTTGTCGATCGAGGCGCGATAATTGACCAGCGCCGCGCGCGCGTCGGCCATGTCCTTTTCTTCGTTCATGGCGCCCTCACTTCTTCTTGCCGAGGCCATTCTTGCCAAGCATTGGCAGCCCGCCACCGCCCGGCAGGCCGGGAAGTTTCATGCCGCCGGGCAGCCCAGGCAGGCCACCGCCACCGGGAAGACCACCGGGCAGGCCCTTCATGCCGCCGAGCCCGGCCGCCTGGGCCTGCTTCTGCAAGGCTTCGAGCTGCTTGGGGTCCATCTTGGAGAGGTCCGGCATGCCGCCGCCCATCATGCCGCCTGCGCCGCCAGGCATCATGCCGCCGAGACCCATCTTGGAAGCGAGGCCGCCCATCATGCCGCGCATCAGGCCGCCGCCTTTGCCCTTGCCCCCCATCGCCTTCATCATGTCGGCCATGCCGCGATGCATCTTCAACAGTTTGTTGATTTCGGCCGCGTCGGTACCCGAGCCGGCGGCGATGCGCTTCTTGCGCGAGTGCTTCAGAATATCGGGGTTGGCGCGCTCGGCCTTGGTCATCGACGAGATGATGGCGAGCTGGCGACCGAACATCTTGTCGTCGAGCCCGGCGGCGGCCATCTGGTCCTTCATCTTGCCCATGCCGGGCATCATGCCCATGATGCCACCCATGCCACCCATTTTCGACATTTGCTGAAGCTGGCCGGCGAGGTCGTTCAGGTCGAACTTGCCCGACTGCATCTTCCTGGCCATCGCCGCGGCCTGTTCGGCGTCGATGTTCTCGGCCGCCTTTTCGACGAGGCTGACGATGTCGCCCATGCCGAGGATGCGGTCGGCGATGCGCTTGGGGTGGAATTCCTCCAGCGCGTCCATTTTTTCGCCGGTGCCGATCAGCTTGATCGGCTTACCGGTGACGGCGCGCATCGAGAGCGCCGCACCACCGCGGCCGTCGCCGTCCATGCGGGTCAGCACGAGGCCGGTGATGCCGACGCGCTCGTCGAAGCTTTTTGCCAGATTGACGGCGTCCTGGCCGGTCAGCGAATCGGCGACCAGCAGGATCTCGTGCGGCGACGACATCTTCTTGATGTCGGCCATCTCGACCATCAACGGCTCGTCGATATGGGTGCGGCCGGCGGTATCGAGGATGACGACGTCATGGCCGCCGAGCTTGGCCGCCTGCACGGCGCGGCGGGCGATATCGACCGGCGTCTGGCCGGCGACGATCGGCAATGTGGCGACCTTGACCTGCTCGCCGAGCTGGCGGAGCTGCTCTTGCGCGGCGGGACGCCGCGTGTCGAGCGAGGCCATCAAGACTTTCTTGTTTTGACGGTCGGCGAGGCGCCTGGCGATCTTGGCCGAGGTCGTCGTCTTGCCGGAACCCTGCAAGCCGACCATCATGATGACGACCGGAGCCGGTGCATTGAGGTCGATGGCGACGCCCTCGGCGCCGAGCATCTCGACCAGCTCGTCATGGACGATCTTGACGACCATCTGGCCGGGCTTGATCGACTTGACCACGGCGGCGCCGACGGCCTTCTCGCGCACCTTGTCGGTGAAGGAACGCACCACTTCCAGCGCCACGTCGGACTCAAGCAACGCACGGCGCACCTCGCGCAGCGCCGCCGAGACATCAGCCTCCGACAAGGCGCCGCGGCCGGTGAGGCCGTTCAGGATCGAACCAAGACGTTCCTGTAGCGATTCAAACATTCTTTTTCCTTTTCCCTGGCACCCGGATGATGCCCGAGAGGTAATGCGTTCGCGCCAACTGTCCAAGCAAAAGCCGGTCCGGGCAAAGCCCAAAGCCAAAAAGCACCCGGGGGCGCACAGCGCTGCCGGGTGTTGGCCTCCGGGATCGATTTACAGCACTTCACCTCAAAGAGGTTTCGGCGTCCCGGTCGGTTTGCTCGGAGGAATACTCGTCGCGGAATTCGCGGCGTGTAGACAGGAAATCGGCCGCAGAGTCAAGCTTTGGTCAAGCTTTGCGTCAAATAGCTCAGGACGACCAGGCAATGCACATCAGCGCACGCTGCCGGCGCGCGCCATATCCGGCTCGACCTTCAGCGGTGAGCGCGGATGTAAAAGCAGCAGAACGGTCAACAGGCTGCTGACGATGCCGATCGAAGCGATGAGGACGGCGTCTGAAGTCGTCCAGCCGGCGGCTTCGAGCGGCTTGGCGTTGAACAGGGCGAAGGAATTATAGCTTTGCTGGTGCGAAATCAGCAGGAAGCCGGTCAGATTGTTGCCGAGATGGGCACCAAAGCCGGCACCGAGATTGCCGGTTGCATAGACCAGAAGCGTCAGCAGCAGCGCAAAGGCGGCGATCGAGGCCAGCACGCAGGCATTGATGGCAGCGCTCGAACCTGGGCTCCAGTGCAGGGAGGTGAACAGCAATCCCGGCAGCAGCGCCCAGATGAAAGGGTTCTGGAACCGGCTCGCCAGGCCCCTGAGCAGATAACCGCGAAACAGCATCTCCTCCGACGAGGTCTGCAGAAAGGTCAGGGCGGCGATCGGGATCAGGAACGAAAGCCAGGCGGACAGGCCGATCGCGCCGCGCGCGATGTCGGGCTGCAAACCATAAAGCAGCATCTCGGAAAGCAGCGAGGTGATCAGCACCGCGGTCAGTCCTTTCAGGAACCCCGACCAAGAAATGCGCCGGCTGACGCCAATCAGGGCTGTCAGCTTCTCGCGATGGATCCAGCGCATGGCAGCCCAAAGGCCGAGCCAGATTCCGGCAAATGAAGCCAGCGCCGCGAGGATGCCCGCAGGAGAGGCCATGAAATCCTGCACCGCTCCTCCACCTGGCGGGGCGGTGCCAGACGATGCCTGCCAAACGGCAAAGGCATAGGTGCCGCCGAACAGCACGGCGGCAGTGGTTCCGAGCCAGAACAGGATGACGACCACCGCTCCAAGCAGTAGCCGCGGCAAAGTGGTCTTGTTGTTGGCGGTGTGCCGGTACTGTTGGAAGGCGGTTGGGTCGATCGTCACGCGGGCTCGCTGGCTGGTGCTTCGGCTCGCAAGGTCTAGAACATCGGCCCCAATGTGGAAACCGGTATTGCAGCGGCAATACCGGCTTGTGGCAATATCGGGGTTTGTGAGCGGCCGCCGCTACTGCAGGGCGACCGCCCTGTTGGTAACGTCAGCGCACGACGTACATGATGCGCCTTGTGTCCGGATCGATCAGCGCCGGCTGACCGTTCACGTAGACGTAGCGGTAGTCATAGTCCGGAATCTCGCGTAGCTCGACGGTGTCGGGCAACGTCGCGCCCGTGACCACCTCGCCCTCGAGATAGACCGGATCGAGCCGATGCGTACGGACATAGGTACGGATCTCGGCCGGCGGTCTCCGGATAGGCTCGATCGCCTCGCCGGCGACGATTGCTCCGGTATAGCTGTCGGAATACTCGACGCTATCGGCGGGCGGCGTCACGACGGCAATGTCGGCGCTGGCCGGACGCTGTGTCAGGACCACACGGCTGCCGCCGAAATCGGCCGTCACATAGTCGGAATAGACCCAGCCCTGGCCGTTAGCCTCGGCGATAGTGCACCATTTGCTGTTGGCGATGCAGCCGTCGAGCGTCGCCGACTGGCCGGCCGCGAGCACGCCGATCACCGGATATTGCGGGCCGGGGCCGGCGCGTACATTGAGATCAGTGATGGCCGAGACGGCGGTGTCGGCCAATGCAGAGCCCGACATCGCTATGAGCGCTCCGGCCACCGCCGGAAACAATATGCGTTTCATGGTCTTCTCTCCGTTTCACAGTCCCTTGGCACGGAAAACGAAGCAAAGCCGCATGCGTTCCGGCTAAAAGGCTTCGGCCGGCTCACGATTTGTTCCAGTCGTTTTCGGCAGGTCGGTCAAAAGCTCGTGAACAAAAGCAAGTTTTTGCGCCGCCACGTCCGAGATGACGAAGGGATAGAGATCGGGCAGGCCCATGCAGCGGTTGATCGAGTTGGACGCCTCCGACAGCACCAGCCAGCGGTCGAGGATCCTTTCGAAAGGCTCTGGCCTGGAGGCGGGTTCCGATGGTGCCGGCTGCAGCTTGCCGCCGGTGTCGGCGCGCGGCAGCTCGTTGGCTTCAACGGTTTCCAGCCGGCCGAGCGGGAAATTCAGGGCATGCACCATCTCCAGCGTGTCGGTGATGTGCATGTGATGCGCCCATGTCTCGGCCCAGTCCTCCCATGGGTGCGACGTCGCATAGGCCGAGATATGGCGCTGCTGCCAGTCGGGCGGCGCGCCATCGGCATAATAGGTCTTCAGCGCCTGTTCGTAGCCGGCGCGCTCGTCGCCGAACAAAGCGCGAAAACCGGCAAGCTTTTGCGAATCGTCGCGGATCAGGCGGTCCCAGTAATAATGGCCGAGCTCATGGCGGAAATGGCCGAGCAGTGTGCGGTAGTTCTCGCCCATCTCGACGCGCCGCCGTTCGCGCTCTGCCGAATCCGCCTCGGCGACGTTGAGCGTGATCCGGCCGTTGTCATGACCGGTCAGGATACGTTCGCCGCCCGGACCGCCGCCGATCGGATCGGCAAGAAAATCGAAAGCGAGACCGATCTCGTCGCCAACTTCCTGCTTGGGTGCGACCGGCAGGCCGAAGGCGAGCAGCGAATAGACGGCACGCTTCTTTGCCGCCTCGACACGGATCCAGCGGCGGCGGTTGCCGTCGACCGACAGATCCGGGATCAGCTGGTTCAGCGCACAGGCGCGGCAGAAGGCGTGGCCGGGCTCCGCCATCCAGTTGCAGGCGCATTCGTCGGCATTGGTGCAATGGAAGACGTCGGCGCCGGACAGCGCGAAGCGCGCATGCTCGGGATCGTAGAGCACGAGGCTGGCGCAGTTCAGGCATTGCGCGTTCTCGAAATAGAGACGGTGGCCGCAATGCGGGCAGTCGAAAAGCTTCATTGGCGTCTCAAATCATTCGAAATGCGGAGGACGATACGAGCAGGAGAACGCCAAACGCATGTCAGCTGCCCACGTTCCTGCCGGCCGATGCTATTTTGCCGCAAGCTGGGCGACGACCTCCTTGGCCACTGCCTCGCCCGACAATCTAGCGCCGCCGCAGGTCTGCATCAGCGGACCGGCCAAATGCTCGCCGGCGAAGAAGATCTTTTCCGCCACGGGCTGCATCAGCGTGGCGCGCGCTTGCGAGCGGCCGGGCCGCGCCGCCGCATAGGCGCCGCGCACGAACCGCTCAGCGCCCCAATTGGTCATCATTGCGCGTCCGACATGCTTTCGTATGTCGCCGCCAAAGATGCCGCAGAGCCGGTCGACGACGAAGTCGATGCCAGCCGCCTCGCCCGCCGCCGACATCTCCCAAGCGAAATCGCCGCCGACGAAACCGACCATCAAATCGAGGTCGAAGGGAAAGCAGAGGAAGTAGATGTCGTGCCGGGCCAACCGCTCGATCAGCAAATCGTCGAACGGCTCCAGGCCGAGTCTTGTACCGGATATTTCGACCGGCAGCTTGGTCAGCATGCCCATCGGCAGGTCGAAGAAGGCGGCGAAATGCGCATCGGGGAGTGCAGGCGAGAACGCAATCTCCTCGAAGGCGAGCACTGCCGGGGAGGCAGTGACGATGACCGCCTTGGCGCAGATGGTACCGCGATCGGTGACGCAGGCTACGCCCGGCCCATCCCAGACGATCTTGCGCACCGGGGTCGACAGTTCCACTGGCACATCGGCACCGAAGCGGGCAACCAGCGTACCGAAGCCTTCCCTGGTGAAATAGTTCGGATCGAGATCGGCGGCGGCCTGAAAGTCGCGGATCGATATCTCGTCCTCGTCGGCGCCGAAATCCATCGGCCCGGCGAAGGTTGCGGCGGCGCGCGGCGCGTGTCCCTTGGCGAGCAATGCCGAAAGGCGGTCGTCGTCGCCTTCCCTCACCTGATGTGCCGCCACCAGTTCGAACAGCCTTGCGTCGGCCACCTTCATCGCCGCCTCCTCGGCTTCGCTTGCCTTTCGCTCACGGTAATAGAGATGATCGACATTCATGTCGTGGTGATGAAGCGTCCAGGCAGCGGCCTTCGCCTCGGGAAAGTAGGGATTGCGGTCCGCGGCATGCAGCCAGGCGCAGCCGATGTCGAACGGCACGCCGAAATGCTGGTCGCTGGTCCAGGCGCGGCCGCCAATGCGGTTCACCGCTTCCAACAATTTGAAGGAAAAACCGGCAGCGCGCAGGGTCTTGGAAGCCGAAAGCCCGGCTGAACCGGCGCCGATGATCACGACATCAACGTCTTCCATGCTTATTCTGTCCCCGCCACAATAATTACTTGATCGTAGGCAAATTCCCGGGCGTCCGCCAGTGTGGTGGATTTGAGGTTCCTGCTGTATTGAGTGCATCGGCGTGGCGCCGGGGCAGTGACAAGCAGGTGTTTCGCAGGCAAGTTCGCAATTGGGAACGTGATTCAGGCAACCAGGAGAGCAGCATGGCATTTCTTGCCAAGGGGAAGATGTTTGTAGTGGCCACGGTGGTGGCGGTGCTTGCGCTGGCGACGGGCGCGCAGGCGGCGGCCAGCTGTGGCAAGAACGGCGCCGGCTTCGAGGCATGGAAACCGGAGTTCGCCGCGGAGGCGAAGGCCGACGGTGTCGGCTCGAAGGGTCTGGCCGCTCTGGCTCGCGCAACCTATGCGACAAAGACGATCTCCGTCGACCGCGCCATCCATAAGGCTTTCAGCGGCTCGGTGGAAGCTTTCATGAAGCGCCGTGGCGCGTCCGCGATCATTGCCAGGGGCCGTGCGCTGAAGAAGGCCAATGCTGCGCTGTTCGACAAGATCGAACGGAATTACGGCGTGTCGCCGGGCGTGTTGCTCGCCATCTGGGGCATGGAGACCGGCTTCGGTTCCGCCATGGGCAGCCAGAATACGGTCTCCGCCATTTTAACGCTGGCCTATGACTGTCGCCGTCCGGAGTTCTTCTACCCGCATGCCATTGCGGCCCTGAAGCTGGTTGATCGCGGAGCGTTGAGCGCCTCGTCGGTCGGTGCCGCGCATGGCGAGATCGGCCACACGCAGTTCCTGCCCGGAAATGTTTTGACGTATGGTGTCGGAAACAAAAATCTGCGCGACAAGAGCACTGCGTTGGCTTCCACCGCCAACTTCCTCAAGAGTCATGGTTGGCGGGCCGGCGCGAGCGCGCAGGCGAATATGGGCGCAATCGCTGGCTGGAATTCCGCGAGCGTCTATCAACAGGCCATCGCCCGCATGGCCACGGCGATCGATGCCGACTGATAGGATATAAACGCAAAAATGACTGGGCTCGGTTGGAAGCGCGAGGCGAGCATGAAGAGTTTCGCAACAGCGCAGGGCTTGCCTTGCCCTTTGGAACCTAGCTAGGACAGGCGATGATCTCGCTCTCGATCGTTGATTTCGATGCGGACCCCGAGGGGGTGACTGCGATCCTAAGCCTCGAACCGACACGCATAGTCCGCAAGGGCGACCCGATGCGTAACGGTTCCCCGCGCAAGAAGAATGGATGGAGCCTCGATGGTCCGCGGCAAAGGCTCCGGAGTGGGGCCGAGCACGAGAATGCGGTCAACTACCTGATCGAGCAGATGCGAGGTCGGGAGGAGGCCTTCGCACGGCTGCGGCAGGAAGTGCGGCCAAAGCAGATAACTATCTACGGCGGGTTCTATCAGCCCTACCACGGACAGTGCGGCATTTGGCTTGAGCCGTCTGCGATGAGGGTGCTCGCGGATTGCGGTGTTGGCTGGAGCCTCGACCTTTTTGTTGAGGACGAAGCTCACCAACATGGAAATGAGGTGTGAGCAGGCGTCCTGTCCGCATTGGGTCGTTTGCCGACTGGCTGGTTCCAAATTTGAGCGGAGTCTGATTCATAAGGGCATGAGCCGATACGATCTGACCGACTTCGAATGGCGCGTCATCGAGCCGCTTTTGCCCAACAAGCCGCGAGGCGTGCCGCGTGTCGATGACCGTCGCGTGCTGAACGGCATCTTCTGGGTGCTGCGATCGGGTGCGCCATGGCGCGATCTGCCCGAGCGCTACGGCCCTCGCACCACTTGCTACAACCGCTTCGTTCGATGGCGGAAAGCAGGTGTCTGGGATCGGCTGATGGACGCCATTACCGAGGCCCATGACGGCACGGTGCAGGTAATGAGTCTACGTCCTAGTTTTCTCGGATCGTTTTCAGCTTTCACGAGATCGGTAGAGCGCCCAGCCCGCTGTTCGGATGTCAGCGCTGGCGGTTACGCGCCGCCAGTGTCCTCAGCCTGAGCGCGTTGAGGCGGATGAAGCCTTCGGCATCCTTCTGATCGTAGGCGCCGCGGTCGTCCTCGAAGGTGACCAGCGCATCGGAATAGAGCGTTTTCCTCGACTTGCGGCCGGTGACAATCACGTTGCCCTTGTAGAGCTTCAGCCGCACGGTGCCTTCGACGTCTTCCTGGCTCTTGTCGATCATTGCCTGCAGCATCAGCCGCTCGGGCGCGAACCAGAAGCCGTTGTAGATGAGCTCGGCGTAGCGCGGCATGAACTCGTCCTTGAGATGGGCGGCTCCGCGGTCGAGCGTGATCGATTCGATCGCCCGATGGGCGGCGATCAGGATGGTGCCGCCGGGGGTCTCGTAGACGCCGCGCGATTTCATGCCGACGAAACGGTTCTCGACCAGATCTAGCCTGCCGATGCCGTTGTCGCGACCGAGATCGTTGAGCGCTGCCAGCATCGTTGCCGGCGAGAGTTTCTTGCCGTCGAGCGCGATCGGATCGCCCTTGAGGAATTCGATCTCGATCTCGGTGACCTCATCGGGCGCGTCCATCGGCGAGATGGTGCGCTGGTGGACGAATTCCGGCGGTTCCGTCCACGGGTCCTCCAGCACCTTGCCCTCGGAGGAGGAGTGCAGAAGGTTGGCGTCGACGGAAAACGGCGCATCGCCCTTCTTGTCCTTCGGCACCGGGATCTGGTGCTGCTCGGCGAAGTTGATGAGATCGGTGCGCGACTTGAACGACCAATCGCGCCACGGCGCGATGACCTTGATGTCGGGGTTGAGCGCATAGGCCGACAGCTCGAAACGCACCTGGTCGTTGCCTTTGCCGGTGGCGCCATGGGCGATGGCATCGGCGCCGGTCTCTTTTGCGATCTCGACGAGATGTTTCGAAATCAGCGGCCGGGCGATCGAGGTGCCGAGCAGATAGGTGCCTTCATAGACGGCGTTGGCGCGGAACATCGGGAAGACGAAATCGGATACGAACTCCTCGCGGACATCGACGATGCGGATGTCCTTGATGCCCATCATCTCGGCCTTGCGCCTGGCCGGCTCCAGTTCGCCACCCTGGCCGAGATCGGCGGTGAAGGTGACGACCTCGGCGCCGAGCTCGGTCTGCAGCCATTTCAGGATGATCGAGGTATCAAGGCCGCCGGAATAGGCGAGCACGACTTTCTTGACGGCTTTTGCTTTCGACATGGTGGGCAGTTCCGCGACAGGGGTTCTTCGCGGGCGAGCTATCACGGCGTTTTAGGCCAGCGCAAGGGACGAACGATGCCTGGACCAGATGCTTCATCTCCAAGAGGCTGGCGAGGACACGGCTCTTGCGCTATGGCTGCGCCGTCTTTTGCCCCTACGAGACGAGCCATGTCCTTCATCCCCGACAGTACGACGCTTATCCAGTTCTCCATCGCCACCTTCATCCTGGCGATCACGCCCGGGCCTGACATGACGCTGTTCGTCTCGCGCACGCTGAGTCAGGGCCGTGCCACCGGCTTTGCCTCGATGGCCGGCGCCTTGTGCGGCACGCTGATTCACACCACGCTGGTGGTGGTCGGCGTCTCGGCGCTGATCGTCGCCTCGCCGATGGCGTTCTTCGTGCTGAAGATTTTTGGCGCCGGCTACCTGGTCTTCCTGGCATGGCAGGCGATCACAAAAGGGTCGGCGTTTTCACCGGAGAAGAAGAGCGGGCCGCAGATCTCGCTGTTCCGTAGCTGGGCGGCGGGGCTCGGGGTCAATCTGCTCAACCCGAAGATCATCCTGTTCTTCATGACCTTCCTGCCGCAATTCGTCTCCGCGCATGATCCCGACGCGCCGGGAAAGCTGTTCTTCCTCGGCGCGATGTTCGTCGTGCTGGCGATCCCAGTGACGGCGCCGATGGTGCTGGCGGCGGAAAAATTCTCGGCCGCGATGAAATCCAGCCCGCGCGTCACCCGCGTCGTCGACTATCTGTTTGCCGGAGTTTTTTCGGCCTTCGCGCTCAAGATCCTGACGGCCCAGGCGAAATAGGGCGTCCGATCTGACGCCAGCTTCCGGCCGAGCGCCCGGCGCTCAGCCAGTAGAAAATACCGCCGACCATGCCGCAGCCGATCACCGCCAGCATGACGCTGGTATTGGTAACCTCGAAATTGGCATCGGCCGTCTGGTGGACGAAGCCAAGGAAGACCGCCGAGACCACAGCACCCGCCAGCGCATAGAACAGCCAGTCACGCCGGCCAAGGATCTCGGAGACGAGGATGGCGATGGCGGCCGGCATGAAGGCGAAATAGGCGACGAACAGCGCGACGAAGGGGATTGAAAACCACAGCGACGCCTGCGCCGCCGGTTGCGTCTCGTCCGTTATCAGCCCAAGAGACGCCAGGAACATGATGTTAAGGAAGGCGCTGGCCGCCAGCGAAGCAACGCCGTAGCCGACAAGGATGACGGCGAAGCGGATCAGATAGGCGCCGACGCGATTCACGCCTCGCCATGCCCCGCGATCATCATCGCTTCCAGCGCCAGCCGGTCGACCTTGCGCATGCGCTCGGAGTCCGACTTGAGCTGGCCGCAGGCGGCGAGGATATCGCGGCCGCGCGGCGTGCGGATCGGCGAGGCATAGCCGGCATTGTTGATGTAATCGGCGAATTTCTCGATCGTTTCCCAGTCCGAGCACTGGTAGTTGGTGCCCGGCCACGGATTGAACGGGATCAGATTGATCTTGGCCGGAATGCCCTTGAGCAGCTTGATCAGCGCCTTGGCGTCGTCGATGGAATCGTTGACGTCCTTCAGCATCACATATTCGAAGGTGATCCGCTTGGCGTTCGACAGGCCTGGATAGGCGCGGCAGGCAGCGATCAGATCCTTCAGCGGATACTTCTTGTTGATGGGCACCAAGAGATCGCGCAAATCGTCATTGGTGGCGTGCAGCGAAATCGCCAGCATCACGCCGATCTCCTCGCCGGTGCGGAAGATTTCGGGCACGACGCCGGAGGTCGAGAGCGTGATGCGCCTCTTCGACAGGGAAAGCCCGTCGCCGTCGGATGCGATAAGCAGCGCCTTCTTCACCGCCTCGAAATTGTAGAGCGGCTCGCCCATGCCCATCATGACGATGTTGGATACTTTGCGGCCTTCGGCCGGCACGATGGCGCCGTCCGGCGTATCGCGGTCGGGGAAATCGCCGAGCCGGTCGCGGGCGGTCAAAAGTTGGGCGAGGATTTCCTCGGCCGTCAGGTTGCGCACCAGTTTCTGCGTGCCGGTGTGGCAGAAGGAGCAGGTCAGGGTGCAGCCGACCTGCGAAGAGATGCACAGCGTGCCGCGGCCTTCTTCGGGAATGTAGACGGTCTCGATCTCGACCGGCCGGCCGGCGCCGCGCGGCGGAAAGCGAAACAGCCATTTGCGCGTGCCGTCGGTGGAGATCTGCTCCTCGACGATTTCGGGCCTGGCGACGGTGAAATGCCTGTCGAGCGCCGCGCGCAGATCCTTGGAGATGTTGAACATGCCGGCAAAGTCGGAAACGCCACGCACATAGATCCAATGCCAGAGCTGTTGGGCGCGCATTTTCGCCTGGCGCTCCGGCACGATGCCGGCGGCGACAAGGGCGGCCCCAAGTTCGGCGCGCGTCAAGCCGATCAGCGACGGTTTTTCAGGCGTCGTGCGGGTGCGCAACGCGTCACGCGCGCCTTCGGCGGTAAGATCGAATGAAAGGGTCATTGTTGCGCCAATATAAGCGATTTGCGGCCGAATACAGCATCGTGCCCGAAATGAAGCGCGGCGCATAGCACAGCTTGATGGCGGAGTCATGCCGGGTTCTTCCTTCTCCCTTTGTGGGAGAAGGTGGCCGAGCGAAGCTCGGTCGGATGAGGGGTGTTCCAGCTTGGCGCCGACGGCGTTCCGTCCAACACCCCTCTTCCGTCTCGGCGCTGCGCGCCGATCCACCTTCTCCCACAAGGGGAGAAGGGAAGACTGCGCCTAACCGCCTACTTGCACTTGGCGATCGAGGCCAGCGCCGCCGAGATGCCCTTCAGCGAGAAGACGTAGGTGGTGGTGTTGCCGCGGCCGGACTTGGCCGACACCTTCATGTCGGTGCCGGTCTTCATCGCGGCGATCAGCACCGGCTCCTCGGCGGCGTTCTCGACCCAGGCCGACTTGCCGCGCGTGAACATCGAAAAAGACTTCTTGTCGATGGTGACGGTGGCCTTGGAACCCTCCTGGAAGGTATAGCCGGCGATGAATTGCGGCTCGTAGGACACTTGCTGCCCCGGCCGCTGGCTGACGAAGAAGAACATGTCGCCGTGATCGAGCGTCGGCGGCTGCTTGTCGGTTGGCACCGTCAGGACATAGCAGACCTTGCCGCCGCCCGACGCCTGATAACTGTAGGTGCCCCAGGCATTATGCTGGCCGATCTTGGTTGCCGACTGCGCCAGCGCGGGCGCCGTCAAGGCCACCAGGGCCAGGCTGGAAACTATAGCAATCAATCCGCGCATCGCTTTTCCCGTATTCCACTGGTGCGGCGGCAGGCCGGCTCGGCGTCCTGCCCGTCGCTTCATTTTGATTTAATCTGGGTTACCAAACGGTGAATTTCCCTGAGAAAAGGATGTTCACGCCAGGAAACCGCCGCCGTCTTCGCGCTGCCGCTCGAAAAAGCGGCTGGCGCACTGTCCCTGCCGCGACTTGGAGGCCACGAAAACGGCAAGAGTTTGACTTTTCAAGCAGCTAGGTCCTTGCAGCCATCCTGGCTTTTCTGATGTACGTGACGAATTTCCCTCCAGATGGTACCATGTCTACGTTCGCCTCCACGACGTTCGGCCAGGGCGCCCTTCTTGGCGGCTACGGGAGATTTGGCCATGGCCGTTTCCGAGACAGTCCTGATCCTGGCGGGCGGCACAGCCGTCCTGGCGATTGTGTTCGGCATTCGTGTCGCCATGCGGCGGGCGGCCGGTGGCGCGGTGCGCCGGTCGGATGCCGGGGAGACGGCGGGCGGATCGGGCGCGCCCGACGTGGCCGGGGTCATTGCGCTGCCACCTTTGATCTTCCTCGGCTTCCTGGTGGCGGCAACCGTGCTCGAGGTGCTCGTGCCGCTCCCGGTCATGGCCGGGCAGGCGCTCGCCCGCTATCTGACCGGCGCCGTGCTCGCGGTGTGCGGCTTCGTGTTCATCTTTATGGCAGCGGGCCGCTTTCAGGCCGCTGGAACCAACATACCACCGACCTTGCCGACGACGGCGCTGGTCGTCGACGGTATCTATCGGCGCACCAGGAATCCGTTCTATCTGGGAACGACCCTCATCTATTTGGGCCTCGGCGTCGCGGCCGGAAGTCTTTGGGCTATTGCGCTCGTCGTCCCGCTGCTGTGGGTGATCAATACCGGCGTAATCGCGCCGGAAGAGCGCTATCTCGAGCGGAAGTTCGGAGATGCCTATCGCGCCTACAAGGCGCGGGTGCGGCGGTGGGTTTGACGGCCGGAAAGTCGGTTCTCACGCGATTTTTTGCGCCGTACCGGCTCAGCTCTTGTCGGCGATGGCCTGCCTGGCGGCGAGCCGGTGCGCCGGCGTGATGTGGGCGCTGACGGCGGTAATCGCGGCGGTCAGCACGGCGATGTCGTCGGTGAAGCCTAGCCCAAGGATGAAATCGGGGATGACGTCTGTCGGCAGCACGAAATAGCCGAGCGCAGCCAGCAAGGTGCCCTTGGCGCGCAGCGGCGTCTTCTTGTCCATGGCACAGTAATAGGCGGCGACCACCTCTTCCATGAACGGGATCTGCCGGGCGGCCTTCTTCGCCGTACGCCAGAACTTTTCGCGCACTTCGCTCTCGTTGCCCGGCTTGCTGCCGAGGCCAAAGAAATCAAAACCGGATTTTTGCGCCATCAACCTCTCCTTGCGGCCGTCGCGTGACTTCACGCGTGACCGCGAGGCAAAATGTGGTGAAAGCCGAACCTCGCTGCAAGGTGCAGATAGGCTCAGCCGCCGAAATAGCGGTTCATTTTCCTGGCCAGATCGAAATCCAGCGCGGTCAGGCCGCCGGCGTCGTGCGTGTTGAGGGTCACGTTTACCGTCTTATAGACGTTCGACCAGTCGGGATGGTGGTCCATCTTCTCCGCGGCCAGGGCAACGCGGGTCATGAAGGCAAAGGCTTCGGAGAAATTCTTGAAGGTGAAGCTGCGGGTGATCGAGCCACCATCCTTGGCCAGCGACCAGCCGTCGAGGCCGGCAAGTTCGGCGCGGATCGCCTCTTTTGCTAGTTTCTCCCTGGCCATGTCCGTCTACCGCATGATCCGCGAAGCGTCGGCGGCGCCGACCAAACGGCTGGCGACGCGGTTGTCAGCACCTGAAAGCGGCCAGGCTTCCTCGACGACATAAGGCCCGCCGCCGACCGAATCGCGTGACGACATCAGCACGAAGCGGCCGATCCGGAACGGCAGCGTCGAAAAATTGCCGCGCGCCGACAGATACTGGGCGACGTCGAGCGGGCTCGAATTGCGCAGGCGGGCCAGCGTCACATGCGGCGTGAACTTGCGCGGGTCGGCCGGGATGCCGAGCCGCTGGCAGATGCGATCGATCTCGGCCTGCAATGCGGAAAGATCGGGCGAAGCGGCGACCCCGGCCCACACCGCATGCGGCTTCTTCTGGCCGAAGGCGCCGACGCCGGACAGCGTCAGCGGGAAGGACGGGCGGTGAACACGGTCGAGCGCATTGGCGATGTCGTCGGCGACATGGCCCTCGACATCGCCGATGAAGCGCAGCGTCAGATGATAGTTTTCGACGTCGATCCAGCGGGCTCCGGGCAGGCCGCCCCTGAGCAGGGACAGCGAAAGAGCGGCATCACGCGGTATCTCGAGGGCGGTAAAAAGACGCGGCATGGCAAGCCTCCTGTCCTCGAATCGAACTCTTGCCCCTAGCGAATCATCGATATTCAAACGGGGCAAGGGGTTTGTTGGTCGCAGGCCTGCCTAAAAGCTTCCCCTGCGGAAGGTGTTGCGACGGCGAACCCTCGCCTTCAGGAATTGCCCCGGACCGCTTCAATGGTCTTCTCCACACTGGGCAGGATACCCTCGACGATGCGGTCGACGCCTCGGGCGTTTGGATGAAGGCCGTCCTCGAGTTGCAGGACGGATTGACCGGCGATGCCCTCGAGAAAGAAAGGATAGAGCGGCACGCCATATTTTTCAGCCAGTCTCGGAAAGGTCGCGTCGAAGGCGTTCTGGTAGTCGGCGCCGAGATTGGGCGCCGCGCGCATTCCGGCAAGCAAAACGGCGATCTTGCGCTGCTTCAGTTTTGCCAGCATGGCGTCCAGGTTCCTTTCCGCTATGGCGGGCGAAACGCCGCGCAGCATGTCATTGGCGCCGAGCTCCAGGATGACCAGCTGCGTGCCGTCCGGCACCGACCAGTCGAGCCGCGACAGGCCGCCGCTCGTCGTATCGCCGGAGACGCCGGCGTTGGCGACCGTGACATCGTAGCCCTTGGCGCGCAGCGCCGCCTGCAGCTTCTCGGTGAAGCCCTGACCTGGCCCGAGGCCATAACCCGCCATCAAGCTGTCGCCGAAACCGACAATGGTGAACGGTTCGGCGCGCGCCGACGAAATGGCGCCGCAAATGGCGAGGAAAAGGGCGAAGGCTGCGGCAAAGGTGTGTTTGAAAGCCATGCGGCAGGCCCCATATGACCAGGAACATCTGTTGGCGAAGGCAGGTTTTCGTCTTTGTCGAGCATCGGATGCACTAGCCTTCATCCCCCATATAGGACGATTTGATTTTGGAAGAAGCCGTCATTTCGCTGAAAGACGTATCGCTGACGCTCGGCGAAGGTGCATCCTCGGTCCATGTGCTGAAGGGCGTCAGCCTCGATGTGGCGGGCGGCGAAGCGACCGGCATCGTTGGACCTTCAGGTTCGGGAAAGTCGACATTGCTGATGGTTTTGGCCGGGCTTGAAAGGGTCGATTCGGGCACGGTCCGAATTGCCGGCGAGCTGCTCAACGGCAAAAGCGAAGATCAGATCGCATCGTTTCGGGGACGAAACATCGGCATCGTGTTCCAGTCTTTCCATCTCATCCCCAATATGACGGCGCTGGAAAACGTTGCCGTCCCGCTGGAGCTTGCCGGCCATGTCGATCCGTTCGGCGTAGCGGCACGCGAGCTGGCGGCGGTCGGTCTCAGCGATCGCGTCACCCATTACCCCGGCGAATTGTCTGGCGGCGAGCAACAGCGCGTGGCGATCGCCCGGGCACTGGCGCCGTCGCCGCGCATCCTGATCGCCGACGAGCCGACCGGCAATCTCGACCAGGCAACGGGGCGGCACGTCGCCGACCTGCTGTTTGCCAAGGCGGCCGAACGCGGCATGACGCTGGTGCTGGTCACGCATGACCCGCTACTCGCGGCGCGCTGCTCGCGCCAGGTGTCGATGCGGTCGGGGCTGATCGAAGACGCGCCTAAGCCGGCCACCAGGGCTGGCAAGGTGACCGCCTGATGCCGCTGGCGCAAACGCTGAGGCTCGCCTTTCGGTTTTCGCTGCGAGAAATGCGTGGCGGGCTGTCCGGCTTCCTGATCTTCCTTGCCTGCATCGCGCTCGGCGTCGCTGCGATCGGCGGCGTCAATTCGGTGGCGCAGGCTATTTCCGCCGGTGTTGCCGACCAGGGCCAGACGCTGCTCGGCGGTGATCTCCGCTTCCAGCTCAACCAACGCGATCCGACCAGAGCCGAACGCAGCTTCCTCGACCGGCTTGGCACGGTTTCGCACAGCGCCAATATGCGCTCGATGGCGAGGCTCGAGGACGGCTCCGACCAGGCGCTGGTCGAGGCCAAGGCGGTCGACGGCGCCTATCCGCTCTATGGTGCGCTGGAGACCGAGCCGGTGCTGTCGCGAGAGGATCTGTTCGGCGAAAAATCCGGCGTCTTCGGCGCCGCCGCCCCGGACCTCTTGTTCGAGCGGCTGAACCTTGGCATCGGTGACCGGCTAAAGCTCGGCAGCGCGACGTTCGAGCTGCGCGCCAGGCTGGTCAACGAGCCGGATGCAGTGTCGGATGGCTTCGGTTTTGCGCCGCGGCTGATGGTGTCGACCGACGGGCTTGCCGCTTCCGGCCTGATCCAGCCGGGCAGCCTGGTCGAGAACGCCTATAAGGTCCGCCTGCCCGGCGGCACCACTGAGGCACAGATCAAGGCGATCCAGGAGCAGGCGGCAAACCAGTTCCCGCAGGCCGGCTGGTCGATCCGCACGCGCAGCAACGCAGCGCCGGCGCTGTCCTCGAATATCGAGCGGTTTTCGCAATTCCTGACGCTGGTCGGGTTGACGGCGCTGGTGGTCGGCGGCGTCGGCGTGGCCAATGCCGTGCGTGCCTATCTCGACGGCAAGCGCGGCGTCATCGCCACCTTCAAGAGCCTGGGGGCTTCGGGCGGGTTCGTCTTTGCCGTCTATCTGGTGCAGATCCTGATGATCGCAGCACTCGGCATCACGCTAGGCCTTGTGCTTGGCGCGCTGATGCCGTTCGCGGCCAGCGCGGCACTCCAATCGGTCATTCCAGTGCCGGCGGAAGGTGGGTTCTATCCCGGCGCCCTCGGCATGGCAGCGCTGTTCGGGCTGCTGGTGACGCTGGCTTTCGCCTTGCTGCCGCTCGGCCGCGCCCGCGACGTGCCGGCAACGGCGCTGTTTCGCGAAATGGGTTTCGAGGGCCGCGGTTTTCCCCGCCCGCTCTATATCGCCGCGGCATTGGGCATCGCGCTGCTGCTCGCGGTACTGGCGATCCTGTTTTCCGGCGACCGCCGTATTGCCTCGATCTTCGTCGGCGCCACGATCTTTTCGTTCCTGGTGCTGCGTGTGGTCGGCTCGCTGGTGCAGTGGGCGGCGAAGAAAAGCCCGCGCGTGCGCTCGACCGCGCTCAGGCTCGCCATCGGCAACATCCATCGGCCTGGCGCCTTGACGCCGTCCGTGGTGCTGTCGTTGGGACTCGGGCTGACGCTGCTGGTGACGCTGGCGCTGATCGACGGCAATCTCAGGCGGCAGATTTCGGGCAGCCTGCCGGAAAGGGCACCGAACTTCTTCTACGTCGATATCCAGAGCGGTGACGTCGATGCCTTCTCCGCGCTGGTCGGCAAAGAGGCACCGCAAGGCAAGCTGATCAAGGTGCCGATGCTGCGCGGCCGGGTGATGGCGCTCAACGGCGTCGATGTCGACAAGGTCAAGGTTCCGGCCGAAGGCGCCTGGGTACTGCGCGGCGATCGCGGCCTGACCTATGACGCAAAGCTGCCGGAGAATGCGACGCTGACCGAGGGCAGCTGGTGGCCGGAGAACTATGCCGGCGAGCCGCTGGTCTCGTTTTCCGCCGAGGAAGGCAAAGAGATCGGGCTGAAGCTGGGCGACACCATCACCGTCAACGTGCTCGGCCGCAACATCACGGCCAAGATCGCCAATTTCCGCCAGGTCGAATGGGAAACCATGGGCATCAATTTCGTCATGGTGTTCTCGCCCAACACATTCGCCGGTGCGCCGCATGGCTGGTTGGCGACGCTGACCGAGACGAATGCGTCGGCAGCCGACGATGCGCATCTTCTCAACGCCGTCACGCGTGCCTTTCCCGCGGTGACGACGGTCAGGGTCAAGGACGCGCTCGAAATCGTCAACCGGCTGGTGGCGCAGCTCGGCACAGCAATCAGGGCAGCAGCGGGCGTGGCGTTGATCGCCTCGGTGCTGGTGCTGGCCGGGGCGCTCGCCGCCGGCAACCGGGCTCGCATTCACGACGCGGTGGTGCTGAAGACCCTGGGTGCGACCAGGAAAACGCTGATCGCCGCGTTTTCGCTGGAATACATGCTGATCGGCCTTGCTACCGCGATCTTCGCGCTGGCGGCGGGCGGTGTGGCGGCATGGTTCGTCGTCGCGCGCATCATGACGCTGCCATCGCACTTCATGCCCGAGGTGGCGGTGGCGACCATCGGCTTTTCGCTGGTGGTCACGGTCGGCATCGGCCTTGCCGGCACGTGGCGGGTGTTGGGCCACAAGGCGGCGCCGGTGCTGCGGAATCTTTGAGCCAGAGCCGTTTTTGATTAAATCTCGGTAATGTCCCGGGCGGGAAGGCCAATAAAACCGTATCTCTGGCAGTTCACGGAGCATTACGCTTGGTTACGGTCTTGTCCTTTACGCCAAGAACCATCATATTTCGGCGCAGGCATGCTGGAGCCCCGCCAGCGGCGCCTGGGTTCAAAGGACCTGACACCGGACGGGGCAGAAGCAATATGAGGATTTCCATGGCTGATCCCGTTCGCAATTATCAGACGCGCGCCGTGCCCGGCGCCGGCGTCGATGCTGCCATCGACCAGGGCCTGCGGGCCTACATGATTAAGGTCTACAATCTGATGGGGCTTGGCCTCCTCATCACCGGCCTTGCCGCGGTCGGCACAATCATGCTGGCCACCACCAGCGATCCCGCCTCGGCCGTCGCGACGTTGCCAAGCGGCGAGATGCTGACCTCGTTCGGCTACGCGATCTTTGGTTCGCCGCTGAAATGGCTGGTGATCTTTGCCCCTCTGGCAGCGGTGATGTTCCTGTCGTTCCGAGTCCAGTCGATGAGCGTTTCGGGCGCGCAGACGACGTTCTGGGTCTACGCCGGCCTCGTCGGCCTGTCGCTGTCGTCGATCTTCCTGGTCTACACCACCGCCAGTATCTCGCAGACCTTCTTCGCCACCGCCGCCGCCTTTGGCGGGCTGTCGCTCTACGGCTACACGACCAAGCGCGATCTCTCGGCGTTCGGGTCGTTCCTGGTCATGGGCCTGGTCGGCCTGATCATCGCGATGGTGATCAACATCTTCCTGCAGTCGTCGGCGCTTTCCTTCGCCGTTTCGGCGATCGGCGTGCTGATCTTCGCGGGCCTCACCGCCTACGACACGCAGAACATCAAGGAGATGTACTTCGAGGGCGACGAGACTGATGTCGCCGGCCGCAAGGCGATTATGGGCGCATTGAGGCTCTATCTCGACTTCATCAACCTGTTTATGTTCCTGCTGCAGTTCATGGGCGACCGTCGCTAAATACGGTTTTCCTGGACCAGCGAGTTTGGAAAGGGCGGCCCAATGGCTGCTCTTTTCTTTTGTGCCGGCTTTTGCTGTGATATAGGGCAGATGAACGACGTGCCTAAATTATGAGCAGCATCACCTTGCGGGCCGCGACGTCGGCCGATCTCGACCGGATCACGGAAATCTATGCCGACGCGGTGACGAATGGCACGGCGAGCTATGAACTCGAACCGCCAAGCCGTACCGAGATGGGCGCGCGCTTCGACAGCCTGATGGCGGGCGGCTTTCCCTATCTCATTGCGGAAAAGGCCGGCGGCGTGCTCGGCTATGCCTATGCCGGGGCGTTCCGGCCGCGCCCGGCGTACCGCTTCGTCGTTGAGGATTCCGTCTATGTCGCGCCCGAGGCCAAAGGGCAAGGCGTCGGGCTGCTCCTGATGCAAGGGCTGATCGAGGCGGCCAAGGCGGCGGGTTTTCGCCAGATCATCGCGGTGATCGGCGACGGCCGGCCCGACAGCGCCTCGGTACGGCTGCACGAGAAGCTCGGCTTTCGTCATTCCGGCCGCCTGGAAGGCTCAGGCTACAAGCACGGACGCTGGCTGGACACGGTGTTCATGCAGCTGCCGATCAATGGCGGGGCGTCCATCCCGCCTGATCCGCAATCGCTGCCCGAGCGGAAGTTCCGCCAGCAAAATAAAGGGTTACGCCTCGACCAGCTTCAGTGTTCGGTCGAACACGCCAAGCACCCGGCCGAGTTCCTGGCCGCGCTTGAGGATGCGCCCGCCGGCGGCGATGACGGCGAACGCGCCTTGCCGTCGCGCCAGCTTCGGATCCTTGACGATCTGGAAAAGCGGCACTTCGCTGGTGCGGCGGAAGACGGAAAAAACGGCGCGGTCGGCGAGATGGTCGATGGCATAGTCGCGCCACTCGTTGGCGGCAACCATACGGCCGTAGAGCCTGAGGATCTGGTCCAGTTCGCGCCGGTCGAACCGCACCGGCTGGTCGAGGCGTTCGCGTCTTGCCTCATGCAGCGGGATCAATATTGCGGATGCGTCCCCATCCTCCGTCCCGCTGCTGCGATCAGTCATGCCTGGATCCTCGCAATGAATCGTACGCCGACCAAAGTTGGCGCTTTCGTTGCCGAATTGCAAGGCCCGGCCGGGCAAGGCCAGCACCGCGCGGTTTCTCCAGCGTCCAGTCACGTTTGCGAAACGCCTGTTGGAATTGGTGATGCTTCGCCACAATCCTGCCTTTTTTTATCCGTGCTCATGCCCCAATGTCCGACGAATTTACCGGTGTTGCCTGAGACGGTTCGGTCCGGCACCGGCTCGTAAACCCCAAGCCCCCCGCCCACGGGTCTGCGTCGGATCGAACCAACCTCGGTTTTTCCTTGGAAAGATCGGGTGCGACGATCCCAAAACCTAAATGACCGGCGTCAGAAGCAAGCTGACGCCGGTTTTTTATTGGCCGGAGCCGTGGCGGTGCGATCCGTCCGGATTGGCTGCCATCAGAAGGTTGAGCGCGGTTCTCCCTTCTCCCCTTGTGGGAGAAGGTGTCGCCGAAGGCGACGGATGAGGGGTGTTCCAGCTTGGCAATTTCCTTGAAATCGCCGCCGCCTCAATTCTTCCAGCACCCCTCAACCGTCTCGGCGCTGCGCGCCGATCCACCTTCTCCCACAAGGGGAGAAGGAGAGGTCCCCGCTTAAGGCTTGCGGATAAAGGCTGCGCCCAGGATCGGCCCGGGCATGCCGTCCTTGCCGACCGACTGCAGCAGCACGGCGCAGCCGCCCTTCTTGGCGATCTCGCTCATCGGCAGTTCGTAGCGCTGCGCCTTGCCGTGCCACATGCCGGCGGTCTGGATGGTGGAGACGGCGTTCCAGTAGGTCATGCTGCGGCCGCTGTTTTCGCCCTTGCCGATCTTTATCGTCTGTGGCGGGTTGAAATAGACGATGACGACATGCGCGTCGGTGGGGCCGGTCACGGCGTCGCCGGCATCGATCATGACGCGATCGCTGGTCCGGCTGACCTTGATGCCGACGCGCATGCCTTCGCCGACCCTCTCCATGCGGGCCAGCGCGCCGTCGACTTCCTCGCGGCTGGCGCCGTTGACATGGCTGCGGCCGTTTATGACGGCTTGCGGGGTGTAGACGGAACGACTGCCGAAGGCGCGCATATACTCGTATTGCCGCTCGGTATTTTCCTTGCGGCTCAGCGTGTCCTGCCAGCCGAGGTAATCCCAATAATCGACATGATAGGCGAGCGCGACGATGTCCTCCTTGGCGGCAAGCTCGGCGAAGAGTTCGTCGGCCGGCGGACAGGAGTTGCATCCCTGGCTGGTGAAGAGCTCGACGACGCCTAATGGCTTGTCAGCTGGCTCGGCAAGGGCCGTGCCGGCAAACGCCGAGAGGGCCAGCGCAAGGGCCGCAAGCCGCAATGGTCTTCGAGATGGCATGGCCGTTCCGATCCCGCCGGTGACGCCGGCTTTGTTCTGGTTGTCGAAATATGTGGCAGAAGCGGCAGTCAACGGGAAGTCACGTTGCGGTGAAATTTTGCCGTTGCAACCGCTGGCAAGGGCGCAATAGGTGGACTTGCACTTCACGATGGAAGCGATTCGGGCGGCAATCAGCATGTGGCAATCTCTCCTGGCGCCGGTCGACCTCTATTGCGAACGGACGGGGCCGGAATTCTGGGCCGAACCGCTCAATGCGCTGAGCAATCTGGCTTTTTTTGCCGCCGGGCTATGGGGTGTCTGGCAGGTGCGCAAGCGCGGCACCGGCACCTTCGCCGAAGTGCTGGCCTGGTGGGTGGTGGCGATCGGCGTCGGCTCGTCGCTGTTCCACACCTTTGCCACAAGGGCAATGATCCTGGCCGACGTGCTGCCCATTGCAGGGTTCACGCTGGCCTACACGCTGTTCAACCTGCGACGTTTTCTCGGCATGAAATGGGGCAAGGCGATCGCCATTTTCGTTGCCTTTTACGCCGTTGCCGGGCTGGTGACCTTTGCCGTGCCGGACTGGCTGCGCCAGGCGTCGAACGGGACGACCGGCTATCTGCCGCCGTTTCTGGCGCTCGCCTTCTTCGGCGCCTGGGTGGCGGCCAGCGGCAATCGCGCCGGCTGGTACAATCTGGCGGGTTCGGCGATCTTCGTCGTGTCGGTCATCTGCAGGATGATCGATCCGCTGGTCTGCGGCGGCTTTCCGCTCGGCACGCATTTCCTGTGGCACATATTCAACGGGCTGATGCTCGGCGTGCTGCTGGCGGCGACAGCGCGGTTTGGAAAGCCGGGAATTGGGGGAATAGGGCAGTAGGGGAATAAGTCGCTTCTCCTTGCTTCACCCTACTGCTCTACTCCCTTATTGCCCTACTCCCTTAAGCGGCCAGATCGCGCAGCACGTATTGCAGGATGCCGCCATTCTTGAAGTAGTCGAGCTCGTCCAGCGTATCGATGCGGCAGATGATCGGAACCTCTTTGACGCTGCCGTCGCCGTAGGTGATCCTGGCGATCATCTTCTGCCGCGGCTTGATGTTGCTCAGTCCGTCGATCTCGACCAGTTCGTCGCCCTTGAGGTTGAGCGAGGCCCATGAGGTGCCTTCCTCGAAGACGAAGGGGATCACGCCCATGCCGACCAAATTGGAGCGGTGGATGCGCTCGAAGGACTGGGCGATGACCGCGCGGACGCCCAGCAAATTGGTGCCCTTGGCCGCCCAGTCACGCGACGAGCCGTTGCCATATTCGACGCCGGCGAAAATGACCAGCGGCACGCCTTCCTTCTTGTAGCGCATCGCGGCGTCGTAGATCGATTCCTCTTCTTTCGAGGGGTAATGGATGGTGTAGCCGCCCTCGCGGCCGTTCTCGCCCAGCATATGGTTGCGGATGCGGATATTGGCGAAGGTGCCGCGCATCATTACCTCATGATTGCCGCGGCGTGTGCCGTACTGGTTGAAATCGGCGACGCCGACGCCGTGGTCGGTGAGATACTTGCCGGCCGGCGAGGCCGCCTTGATCGAACCGGCCGGCGAAATGTGGTCGGTGGTGATCTTGTCGCCGAACAGGCCGAGCACACGCGCGCCCTTGATATCGCCGATCTTGCCGAAGCCTGACTTCATGCCGGCGAAATAGGGTGGGTTCTGCACATAGGTCGAATTGTCGTCCCAGGCATAGGTCTGGCCTTCCGGCGCCTTGACATTCTGCCAGTACTCGTCGCCCTTGAAGACGTCGGCATACTTGCGGGCGAACAATTCGCGCGTGACGTTCTTCTCGATGAATTCCTGGATCTCGACCGAACTTGGCCAGATGTCTTTGAGATAGACCGGACTGCCGTTGCGATCGTCGCCGAGCGGCTCGGTGGTCAGATCTTTGGTCACGGTCCCGGCCAGCGCGTGGGCGACGACCAGCGGCGGCGAGGCGAGATAGTTCGCCTGCACGTCGGGCGAGACGCGGCCTTCGAAATTGCGGTTGCCGGACAAGACTGCCGCAGCAATCAAGCCCTTATCGTTGATGGTCTTGGAGATCGGCGCCGGCAACGGGCCGGAATTGCCGATGCAGGTGGTGCAGCCGAAGCCGACCAGGTTGAAGCCGATCTGGTCGAGCTCCTTCTGCAGGCCGGATTTCTCGAGATATTCGGCGACGACCTGGCTGCCCGGCGCCAATGAGGTCTTGACCCACGGCTTCTGCTTGAGGCCGAGCCGGTTGGCGTTGCGCGCCAACAGCCCGGCGCCGATCAGCACGCTCGGGTTCGAGGTGTTGGTGCAGGAGGTGATGGCGGCGATGACCACATCGCCATGGCCAAGATCGTAGTCCGTGCTCTCGACGGCATAGCGCTTGTCGATTTCGGCGGCCTTCCTGTATTCGGTCTCCATGGCCTTGGCGAAGCCGGCCGGAATGTCTTCAAGTGCGACCCGGCCTTCAGGCCGCTTCGGGCCGGCCATCGACGGGACGACACTGCCGAGATCGAGCTCCAGCAGGTCGGTGAAGACCGGATCGGCAGAGCCGGCATCGCGCCACAAGCCTTGCGCCTTCGAATAAGCCTCGACCAGGGCGATGCGGCTTTCGTCGCGACCGGACATTGTGAGATAGCGGATGGTTTCGCTGTCGACCGGGAAGAAGCCGCAGGTGGCGCCATATTCTGGCGCCATGTTGCCGATGGTGGCGCGATCGGCCAGCGTCATGTTGGACAGGCCCGGCCCGAAGAATTCGACGAACTTGCCGACGACGCCCTTCTTGCGCAGCATCTGCGTGACGGTGAGCACCAGGTCGGTGGCGGTCACGCCTTCCCTCAACCTGCCGGTGAGGTGAAAGCCGATGACTTCCGGCAGCAGCATGGAGACCGGCTGGCCGAGCATCGCGGCCTCCGCCTCGATACCGCCGACGCCCCAGCCGAGCACGCCAAGGCCGTTGATCATCGTGGTGTGCGAATCGGTGCCGACGCAGGTGTCGGGATAAGCGGTGGTCTCGCCATCTTCGCTGTTGGTCCACACGACCTGGCCGAGATACTCAAGATTGACCTGATGGCAGATGCCGGTGCCGGGCGGCACGACGCGGAAATTGCGGAACGCCTGCTGGCCCCATTTCAGGAATTTGTAGCGTTCCTCGTTGCGCTCATATTCAAGCTCGACATTGCGGGCGAAAGCCAGTGGCGTGCCGAATTCGTCGACGATGACCGAGTGGTCGATGACTAGATCGACCGGCACCAGCGGATTGATCTTTTGCGGGTCGCCGCCGAGCGAGGCCATGGCGTCGCGCATGGCGGCAAGGTCGACCACGGCTGGAACGCCGGTGAAATCCTGCATCAGCACGCGAGCCGGGCGATAGGCGATCTCGACGCCGGCGGTGCCCCGGTCAGTCAGCCAGCCGGCGACCGCCTGGATGCTCTCCTTGGTGACGGAACGGCCGTCCTCGTTGCGCAGCAGATTCTCCAGCAGCACCTTCATCGAATAGGGCAATTGGGCGATGCCGGTGAGGCCGTTCTTTTCGGCCTCGACAAGGTCATAGTAGATGTACTCGGCGCCGCCGGCGGTCAGCGTGCGGCGGCAATTGAAGCTGTCGAGTGATTTGGACACGTGCGATCCCTAACTGTCGGTTGCCGGAAGGGAACGGACGCCAGTGGGCATGCAAATCACGCGCAAAGGTGCGGGTACGGCCATTTCCGCTATCCGTTCCCAAGCGTCCGGGCCGTTCAAGGCGGCACGCGCGCTGGTTCGGCGCAAATTCGGTTCCCGTGCCGACCGCTGGCACGGATGATGCGGATATAGAGAATTTTCTGGAATAGTTCTAGACACGGATTCGCCATTTTTGCTGCGGCGCACCGAAGCCGCACCTGAACTTTCGGCGAAGGGGGACGGATGCGGCTGATCGCCGAAAATCTGGGCGGCGAACGCGGCGGCGAGACGGTATTTTCCGGCATCGAATTCGCGCTGGGGGATGGCCAGGCGCTGGTCGTCACCGGGCCGAACGGCGCCGGCAAATCGACGCTGCTCAGGATCGTCGCCGGGCTGTTGCCAGTGGCGGCAGGCCGTGTGCGGTTCGAAGATGGTGGCGAAGACTTTCCGTCGGCCGCCTCGGCGTGTCACTATCTCGGCCACCTCAACGCGATGAAGACGGCGCTGAGCGTTACGGAAAACCTGTGCTTCTGGCGCGATTTTTCGGGCGCCGGTTCCGCGGGTGTTGAAGAGGCGCTGGAAACCGTCGGGCTGGGCGGCATCGGCCATCTGCCGTTCGGCTATCTCTCGACCGGGCAACGCCGCCGCGCGGCGATTGCAAAACTGCTGGTAAGCCACCGGCCATTGTGGCTGCTCGATGAGCCGACGGCAGGACTGGACAAGGCTTCGGAGGAGAGATTCGGCGAATCGATGGGGAAGCACCTCGAGAGTGGGGGAATCGTGGTTGCGGCGACGCATTTGCCGCTGGGGATCGAGGGAAAGGAATTGAGGATGACCGGCTGATGTTGACATTCCTTCACGCCCCCCTCTGTCCTGACAGCCAATCTCCCCCCTTGAGGGGGAGATGTCCGGCAGGACAGAGGGGGGTGCCCAGGCGAAAGCATCTCACATCATGCTAGCCCTCTTCCTCCGCGACATCCGCCTGAGTATCCGCGCCGGCGGCGGGGCGCTTACCGGCGTGATTTTCTTTCTCGCCGTTATCGCGACCATCCCCTTCGGCGTCGGTCCCGAGCTGAAGCTGCTGGCCCGCATCGGCCCGGCGATCCTGTGGATCGCCGCCTTGCTGGCCTGCCTGCTCGGCCTCGACCGGCTGTTCCAGGCCGACCGCGAGGACGGCTCGCTCGATCTTCTGGTGCTTGGCAACGACCGGCACATGCTGGCCTTGACCGTGCTGACGAAATGCCTGGCGCATTGGGCGGGAAGCGTGCTGCCGCTGGTCATCGCCGCTCCCTTGCTCGGCCTGTTCATGAACATGGAGCCGGCCGGCATCGGCGCCACGGCGTTGACGCTTCTGGTAGGCACGCCGGCGATCACCTTCATCGGTGCTGCCGGTGCAGCGGTGGCAGTGGCGTTGCCGCGTGGCGGGCTGCTCATCTCGGTGCTCGTGCTGCCGCTGACCATTCCCGTGCTGATCTTCGGCGTATCGGCAAGCTATGGCGCGGTGGCGGACCCCGATCCATTCCTGCAGCCCTTCCTCATTCTTGCCGCGCTGACCTTGTTTCTTGCCGTGCTCGGCCCTGTGGCGGCGGCGCTGGCGCTGCGGCACGGAACGGATTGATGTGTTGGCTTCAGCTTATGCCTGCGGCGCGGCGAACAATTGCGGAGCCGATGGCGCAGCGTTAAGAGAAGACATGTTGGAACGGCGTGAGACGGACCGGTTGGAAAGCGCCGCGGAGCGAAAAGCATGAGCGTACATGCGCTTTATGTCACCGCCGCCTATGCGATCACGGCCGTGGCGCTGGGCGGGCTGATCGGCTGGATTCTGCTCGACCAGCGCGGCCGCAAGCGAGAGCTTGCCGAGCTGGAGGCATCCGGCGTGCGCCGGCGCTCCGATAAGGCAGTAAAATCATGAGCACGGAAGCCCAAACACCGGCGCGCCGCCGCCTGATCGTGCTGCTGCCGCTGCTGGTCTTTCTCGGGCTGGCGGGATTGTTCCTGGCGCAGCTTTTGTCCGGGCGCGACGTGTCGGAAGTGCCGTCAGCGCTGATCGGCCTGCCGGCGCCGCAGACCAACCTGCCGGCGCTCGAAGGCACCAATTTGCCGGGCCTCGATTCAAAACAGTTCGCCGGCAAGGTGACGCTGGTCAACGTCTTCGCGTCCTGGTGCGCGCCGTGCCGCGAAGAGCATCCGGTGCTGCTGGCGCTGTCGCAGGACAGACGCTTCGTCATGGCGGCGCTGAACTACAAGGACCAGCCGGAAAACGCCCGTCGGTTCCTTGGCGATCTCGGCAACCCATTCCAGGCGATCGGCGTCGACCAGGCCGGACGCACGGCGATCGACTGGGGTGTCTACGGCGTGCCGGAGACCTTCGTCATCGGCAAGGATGGCAAGATCGCCTATAAGCATGTAGGGCCGCTGACGCCGGACTCGGCGCGGACGCTGCTGTTACCCGAAATCGAGAAGGCGCTGGCCATGCCGGGCTGATGGCCCGCCGTTTCGTCATGCTAGGGTCTTTGCTCCGCTTTGCGTCGCTACGCCCAAGGATGACGAACGTGATAGGTCGACCACGTGATAGGTCGACCGAAGACTCAGCCGTAGATCTGCTTGTGGATCTGGTAGAGCATTTCGCTGCGGTCGGCGCGCATGTCGGCGAGGTCACGGCTGCTGAAGCTGTCGATTTCGGCGACGAGGCGGTTGTAATGCCGGCGCTTGGCGATGCTGGCGCGAGCGCGGCTCATAAGGCTGTCGATGATCATAGCGAGTTTCCTTTTTGCGCCGCGTTTCGCGGCCAGTTGTTCCTCCCTTGATCGATACGGAGCATGACATAGTTATGGTGCATTGCAAAAATAAGATGTTGCAATGCACCATTGCGCTGGGCGCATAGCCGGTTAACGGGATGTGACCTGCCGTCCGGGCCAGCATTCGCTTCCATAATGCTTCTGACGCATCATCGATCTTGCCATATCGATCGTGGGCTGGCTTGATCGCGCCTTGCCAAGCGACTGCTACCGGGAGGAACCATGGCCAGCGAATTCTACGAAGTTCTCGATCCGCGCTTTTCGCGGCTGTTCAACGGCAATGCACAGGTCGACAGGCTGTTTACCGGCTGCCGATGGGCGGAAGGACCGGCCTGGTTCGCGGCCGGGCGCTATGTGGTCTGGTCCGACATCCCGAACAATCGCATGCTGCGTTACGACGAGACCGACGGCAGCGTCAGCGGGTTCCGTCAGCCGTCCGGCAATTCCAACGGCAACACGGTCGACCGGCAAGGCCGGCTGGTTACTTGCGAGCATTCCGGCCGCCGCGTCAGCCGCACCGAGCATGACGGGTCGGTAGTCACCATCGCCGACAAATGGCGCGGCAAGCGGCTGAACTCGCCCAATGACGCCGTGGTCAAGTCCGACGGCTCGATCTGGTTCACCGACCCGAGCTACGGCATCGATACCGATTACGAGGGCGACAAGGCCGAAAGCGAGATCGGCGCCTGCCATGTCTACCGGGTCGATCCCGGCACCGGCGAGACCGAGGCGGTGATCACCGACATGGTCAGGCCCAACGGGCTCGCCTTCTCCCTTGACGAGAGCAAGCTCTATGTCGCCGACACTGGCCGCACGCATGGTGCACAAAACCCGGCGCACATCCGGGTGTTCAATGTCGACCAGGGCGGCAAGACGGTCTCAGGCGAAAAGGTCTTTGCCGACTGCACCGCCGGCCTGTTCGACGGTTTCAGGCTGGATGCGGACGGCCGCATCTGGACCAGTGCCGCCGACGGGATCCATTGCTACGATCCGGACGGGACGCTGATCGGCAAGGTCAAGGTACCGGAAGTCGTTGCTAATTGCGTGTTCGGCGGCAACAAGCTGAACTGCCTCTACATCGCCGGCACGACCTCGCTCTACATGGTCCGGCTCATGGTCAACGGCGCCAAAACCTACTGAGCGGCCGCCAAGCATATGCAAGGGAGGGAACCATGCCATTCGTGAATATCCGCCTGGTCAAGGAGGTGATTGCCGATGACCCGGCCGGCAAAAAGGCCGCGATCGCCGCCCAGGTGACAGCGGCCATCACCAGCGTCACCGGCCTGACCAACAATGATGTCTGGGTGGTTTTCGAGGAGGTCGCTGCACGCGACTGGTTCGTCGGCGAGACCGACGTCGAGACGCGGAGGGGCAAGGGATAGTTCTCGGCACAGATTGGCCGCAGCTCCTAGCGTCGTCATCCCAGGGCGGAGCAGGAGCGAAGCTCCGTCGCGGAGACCCTGGGATGACGAAAGCACGGTCCGGCGTTCACCGCGAGCGGATGAAGCCCGCGAAGGCCGAAACGGCGCGGCGCATCGTCAGCCGGTTTTCCGGCTGCGATAAGATATCCTCCACCTCCGGCGGCCTCTTGCCGAGCAGCGCGATTTCGAGCGCTGCTTCCTCATGGAGCGCGAAAGACATTGTCCGCATGACCTCGGCCAGTGCGGCGCGGGCAAACAGCGAGCGCGGCGAGGCGTGGACCAGCGTGGCCGGCTTGCCGACGGCGGCATCGCGCGACACCAGCCAGTCAAGCGCGTTCTTTAGGCCGCCTGGCACACCGTGGGCATATTCCGGGCAGGAGACGATGACGCCGTCAGCGGCGGTGACCGCATCGATCAGCACTGCTGCTTGCAGCGGCGTCCGCTCGCCTTCCTCGTCGGGGTTGAAAATCGGCAGCCGGCCAAGCCCATCGTAGACGGAGACGTGACAGTCCGGCGGCGCGTTTTGCGCGAGTGCCGCGAGCAGGGCCGAATTGGTCGAGGCGGCGCGCAGGCTGCCGGAGATGGCGAGGATGTTGAGCAAAGGAATGGAGACCGGCTTGGGCGATTCGTTGCCGATCACGCTACCACATGGTCTCCCTGTATTCCTCGTCCAGCCAGCGGTCGGTCGCCTCGGCCGAATCGGCGAGCGCCAACTGGTCGCGCAGGATCTGGCCGAGCGTCGGCAGCGTCGCGCGGTCGTACCAGCTCTCCGGCTTCCACAATTCGGAGCGCATGAAGGCCTTGGCGCAATGCATGTAGGCGGCCTTGACCGTCACCACGACGACGCTTTGCGGTGCCTTGCCGTCGACCGCCAGCCGCTCACGCAATGCCGCATCGACGGTGATGCGGGCATCGCCATTGACACGCAGCGTTTCGTTCATGCCGGGAATGAGGAAGAGCAGCCCGATCGAGGGATTGAGAAGGATGTTCTCCAGCGTGTCGAGCCGGTTGTTGCCGGGACGGTCGGGGATGACGATGGTCTTCTCGTCGAGCACTGTTACGAAGCCCGGCCTGTCGCCCTTGGGCGTCACATCGGCATTGCCGGCGCCGTCGGACGAGCCGATCAGCACGAAAGGGCTCTTGCCGATGAAGGAACGGCAGTGGCCGTCCAATGCCTTCAGTTCCTTGCGGATCGAGCCGTCAGTCGGCCGAGGCGTCTTGTAGATCGTCCTCAACTCGTCGCGTGTGGTGATGAATTCCATGCCCCTCTCCTCTTATTCTGACGCAATTCCCTAGGGAAAGCGCTACGCGCTTTTCCCGGGAAAACCGCTACACACTTTCCTGGAATTGCTCTATTTGCCGGCCTTCTCTTCCTTGCCGGTCTTGTCCTCGAGCGAATGGCGCAGGATCAACGGCATTTGGCTTAACGTGAAGACAAGGGTAATGGGAATCGTGCCCCAGACCTTGAAATAAAGCCAGGCTTCCTCAGAAAAGTTGCGCCACACGACCTCGTTCAGCGCAGCCAGAAAAAGGAAGAAGAGCCCCCATCGGAAAGTGAGTTTGCGCCAGCCTTCAGCGTCGAGATTGAAGGCGGAATCAAAGACATAGCCCAACAGCGATCTGCCAAACGCCAACCCGCCAAGCAACGTGATGCCGAACAGGCTGTTGATGATTGTCGGCTTCATGAAAGCGAAGGTCTTGTCCTGCAGCCACAGCGCCAGTGCGCCAAACACAAACACCACGATGGCCGAGACCAGCGGCATGATCGGCCAGCTGCGCGTCAAGATCCACGAAACGCTGAGCGACAGCGCCGTCGCCACCATAAAGAACGCTGTGGCAATCAGGATAGGCTCGCCGATATGGCCGAGGATCGGAAATTTCCCGACAAGCCACGCGCCGCGGATGGTGGTGAAAAAGAACACCAGGCCAGGCCCGAGCTCGAGCAGGAATTTCAGGCCGGGGTTCAACGCCTTGCGGCGTGGATCGGACAGGTCGCGTTCGAGGATGGGTGGGCTCATAAGATCCTTCTTACGCATGATTCAATCCAAAAAGTCTGCAACTTTTCGGGATCATGCTCGTCAAGCCACGCCAGCGATCGCCCTGGCGAATTCGCTTGCGGAAAAGGGTTCGAGGTCGTCGACCTGTTCGCCGACGCCGATGAAATAGACCGGCAATTTGTGCTTTGCCGCGATCGCCACCAGAATACCGCCGCGCGCCGTGCCGTCCAGCTTGGTCATCACCAGGCCGTTGACGCCGGCGACATTGCGGAAGATCTCGACCTGGTTGAGCGCGTTCTGGCCGGTGGTGGCATCGACCGTCTGCAGCACCGTGTGCGGCGCTTCCGGATCGAGCTTGCCCAGCACCCGGACGATCTTTTCCAGTTCCGCCATTAGTTCGGTCTTGTTCTGCAGCCGCCCGGCGGTGTCGATGATCAGCACGTCGGAGCCGGCCTCCTTCGCGCGCTCGAATGCATCGTAGGCGAGGCCGGCGGCATCGGCGCCGAGCTTCGAGGCAATGACCGGCGAGTTGGTACGCTCGCCCCAGATCTTCAGCTGCTCGATCGCGGCTGCGCGAAAGGTGTCGCCGGCGGCGAGCATCACCGAGAGACCGCCATCGGTGAGCTTCGCCGCCAGCTTGCCGATGGTCGTGGTCTTCCCCGTGCCGTTGACGCCGACCACCAGGATGACATGCGGCTTGTGGCTGAGGTCGAGCTCCAACGGCATGGCGACGTGGGTCAGCACCTTCTCAACCTCGGCCGCCATGATGGCCCGGACTTCGGTGTCGGAGACGTCCTTGCCGTAGCGGCTGGCGGAGAGCGCGTCGGTAACGCGCAAAGCCGTCTCCATGCCGAGATCGGCGCGGATCAGCACATCCTCCAGGTCCTGCAGCGTGTCCTCGTCAAGCTTCCGCTTGGTGAAGACGCCGGCGATGTTGCCCGACAACTCCCGGGAAGAGCGGGCAAGCCCGTCTCGCATGCGCTGGAACCAGGAACGCCTCGGCGCCGGTTCGGGCGCCTTCTGCGGCTCGGCTTTCTGCTCGACCTTCTTGGTTACGGTGACTTTGCCGGGGGCGGGCTTTGGCTCCGGCGATGGTTGCGGAACGGCTTCTGGCTCGGGCTTTACCTCCCCCTCGATGGGAGGGTGGGGCGCCGGCACGACCTCCGGTTCGGGCGCGATCTCGGTCAAGATCGGTTTCGTCTCGGCCGGCGCTGGCTGGCGGATCGGGGGCGGTATTTCGGCGGGAGGGACTTCGCGCGCTGGCGCTGCTGAGGGAGCCTCGGTGGGCACTACCGGCACTTCGACGGGTGCAGGTTCTGGCTGGGAGGGGACGATTTCTGGCTGCTGCGGCTCGGCCCGGATCTCCTCCGGTTCCTCAGCAGGCGTTTCCGGCTCGGGTGGAATGGTCGGCGGCGGCTCAGGCTTCTGCGATTCCGGCGCCGGTTGGGGTGCCGGAGGCAACTCTGGTTCGACTGGCGGTGGAGGTACGGCTTCGACTTCGGGTCGCGACTCGTCGCGTTTCAAAAACTCCGGGACGGCCTGCTCGGCGGCCGGTTTCAGCGCCTCCAGTTCGTCCCATTTGATCGGCGGCAGCGGTGCGGTCTCGTCGGGCCGCTCCTCGACGACTTCCTTCTTGCCGAACGAAAATATCTTCTTGAAAAAACCAGCCATGTCTTGCGCTCTCAGGCGGCGCGGGCGGCAAGCGGCGCTGCGATCAGTCGGATACCGTCATGGCCCGCGATATCAGCCTCGACGATGTCGCCCGGAGCGCCGGCAGAGACCGCGGCCAGCGTAAACCCTTCGGTGCGGCCAAGGCCGTCACGCTCGACCAGGATCGACTGATGCGTTCCAGCGAGCGAGGCAAGATGGCGGCGATAGGCGGCCTCGCCGGCGGCGCGCAGGCGTGCCGCGCGTTGCTTGACGACGTCGCGGCGGAGCTGCGGCATGCGCGCGGCGGGCGTGCCCTGGCGCGGCGAAAACGGAAAGACGTGGAGATGCGTCAGGCCGCATTCCTCGACGATCTCCAGCGAGTTTTCGAACATGGCGTCCGTCTCGGTCGGGAAGCCGGCGATGATGTCGGCGCCGAAAACAATGCCGGGGCGCAGTTTGCGCACATCCTCGCAAAAGCGGATCGACTGGTCGCGGCTGTGCCGGCGCTTCATCCGCTTCAGGATCATGTCGTCACCCGATTGCAGCGACAGATGCAGATGCGGCATCAGCCTCGGCTCGGTGGCGATGGCGTCCAGCAGATCGTCGTCGGCCTCGATCGAGTCGATGGAGGAAAGCCGCAGGCGTTTCACGTCGGGCACCTGCTTCAGTATCGTCTTGACCAATTTGCCGAGCTTCGGCGCGCCCGGCAGATCGGCGCCAAAACTGGTCATGTCGACGCCCGTCAGCACGATCTCGGCATAACCATTGCCGACGAGTCGCTTGATCTGCTCGACCACGGCGCCCATCGGCACCGAGCGCGAATTGCCGCGACCGTAGGGAATGATGCAGAAGGTACAGCGGTGGTCGCAGCCGTTCTGCACCTGGACAAAAGCGCGCGCCCGGCCCTCGATGGCGTCGACCATGTGGGCGGCCGTCTCGCGCACCGAAAAGATATCGTTGACGCGCGCCTTCTCAGTGTCGTTGACGCCGAAATCCGGCAGCGCGCGATAGGAATGCGCCTTCAGCTTTTCCTCATTGCCGAGGACGAGATCGACCTCGTCCATGGCGACGAAATCCTGCGGGCCGGTCTGCGCGGCGCAGCCGGTAACGATGATGCGGGCAGCCGGGTTCTCACGGCGGGCTTTTCTGATCGACTGCTTGGCCTGGCGTACAGCCTCGCCGGTGACGGCGCAGGTGTTGAAGATGATGGCACCGCCTTCGAGCCCGCCGAGGCCCGCACTTTCGGCTTCACGCCGCATCACCTCGGATTCATAGGTGTTCAGCCGGCAGCCGAAGGTGACGACCTCGATACCCTTGTTGCCAAGAGGAGCCATCAGGCGGCGCTTTCGGTGTCGCGCGCCCACGCCCCGGTCGACGGATCGAAGCTGCCGGAAAATTCCCATTCGGCGGCACCGGTCAGGATGACGTGGTCGTCGTCGCGCCACAAAACATGCAGCGAGCCGCCGCCGGGCGTCATCAGCGTAACGCCGCGGCCGGTACGCCGGGTGCGGGACGCGGCGACCACAGCGGCGCAAGCGGCCGAGCCGCAGGCCCTGGTCAGGCCGGCGCCGCGCTCCCAGGTGCGGATGATCATGGTCTCCGGCGAAGTCACCTGCGCGATGGTGATGTTGGCGCGCTCGGGGAAGATCGGGTGGTTTTCGAGCAGCGGGCCGAAGCGCTCGAGCTCGTAGGACCAGACGTCGCGGTCGACCCAGAAGATAGCGTGCGGATTGCCCATCGAGACGACCGACGGCGAATGCAGCACCGGGGCATCGATCGGGCCGATCTGCAGCTCGATCATGCGGGTGTCGCGGAATTCCTCGGCCAGCGGGATGTCCTGCCAGCCAAAGCGCGGCCTGCCCATGTCGACCGAGATCATTCCGTCGGCATGTTCCTCGGCGTTTAGGATGCCGGCGACTGTTTCAAAGGCAAATGTCTTCTGGCCGGTCTCGGCGGCGAGCGCCTGGACGACGCAGCGCATGCCGTTGCCGCAAGCTTGCGCGCTGGTTCCGTCGGAATTCAAGATATCGATGAAAAAGGCGGTGCCCGGCGTCCTGGCGTCGTGGATCGCCATGATCTGGTCGAACCTGGTCGACGCGTCGGCATTGAGCGCGACGGCTGCCGCAGACGTCACGCGATCGGCACGGCCGCGCATATCGGCAACGATGATTTCGTTGCCGATGCCGTTCATCTTGGCGAAAGGGGCCGCGCTTGCCATCGATCGAAACGTCTCTTGCCGGTTTGGCGCCTATATGGCGGATAGCGGCAGAAATTACCAGCGCGGCGTGATTTTCAGGTCACCGCGAAGACGCCAAGCACGATCAGCAGGAAGATGATCAGCACGATGCCGATGAGGATGCGGGCGCCGGTGGCGGCGGCTCCGGCCAGAGCCGGCATGCCGAGCAGGCTCGCCGCGGCCGCGATAATCAAAAGAATGATGATCCACCTGATCATGAGAGACACCTCGCAGCCGACAGGTTTGAACACCTACAAACGTCTATATGATGCCTCAGGTTCCGCCGCGCTAGACCGCCGGCACGTCCCAGACTTCGCCCGGCCGCAAGGCGCGAAAACATTGCCGCGGCAGGCCGGCAGCATCGAGCGCTTCGCCGAGCTTTCTGGGCGGCTCGTCGATCGGCTCGTTGGTGAGCCGGAACGTGCCCCAGTGACAGCCGGCGGCATAGGCGGCGTTGCACAAAAGCATGCCTTGCACCGCCTCCTCCGGATCCTGGTGATGTGGCGCCATGAACCAGCGCGGCTCGTAGGCGCCGATCGGCAGGATGGCGAGGCGGAACCCGCCGTGCTTTTGCGCCATCAGCCGGTAATTGATGCCACCGTGGAAGCCGGTATCGCCGGCGAAATAGATCTTTGCACCGGGTGTCTCGACAACGAAACCCGCCCACAGCGCCATGCGCCGGTCGCGAGTACCGCGGGCCGACCAGTGGTGCACCGGTTCGACATGGACGGCGACGCCATCGCCGATATCGACCCGGTCGCCCCAGTCATGCGCGGAAAGCCGCATACGGGGCACGGCAGCGCCGATGATCGTGTCGTTGCCGAGCGGCGTCAGCAGCAGCGGGTCGTGTCCTGACTTCAGGCGCTTCAGCGTGGCGAGGTCGAGATGGTCGTAGTGGTTGTGGCTGACCAGCACGAGGTCGATCGACGGCAAATGGGAAAAGGCGATCCCCGGCGGATTGACGCGTTTCGGCCCCGCGAAGGAGAGCGGCGAGACGCGCCGCGACCAGACCGGGTCGGTCAGGATGTTCAGGCCGGCTGTCTGGACGAGCAGTGAGGAATGACCGACCATGGTGAGGCGCAGCGCAGAACCATCGATGCGCTCGACCGGTCTTGCCGGTGGAAACGGGCTCGGATCCGCCGCCGGCCATTTCGAGCGCTCGCGGCTCAATTGCCATTTCAACAGATCGGCAAAGCGACCTGGCGGCCGTCCGTCGGGATTGAAGAACAAGGTGCCGTCGAAATGATCGCTGGGCGGCCCGCTGTAATAGCGGTTGGCGGCTCTCTTTCTCGCGGCCAAGAAATCGGCTCCCTGCAGTTTGCTGATCGCCAAGAGATAATGCCGGCGCCGGCCCGCACAAGCATTTGAGGTGAACGCCAAGGGTTTGGCGCCAGCGCGCCGTATCGAATCAACCGGAGGTGTCGGCCAAACGGCCAAGGCGTAACGCAATTTCAGGCAATGTGCATTTTGCGACAAATTTGCAACATTAGCGGCGCAAACCGTATTTTAACCATATCGGGTTGAAATTTCGCCACCTTCTCCATCTTGGTGAGGGGGACATTGCGCGGACGGCATCCCCAGCCCGATCCGACGGAGGTTGAAGAATGAAATTTTCGAAAACCGGCCTGCTGGCCGTATCGTTGGCCGTGCTCGTTGCGAGCGGCTGTTCAACCTCACGGTTCTCATCGATGGACGAGCAGCAGCCGGCGCCGCTGGAAGCAGCACCCGCCGGCAAGGTGACTGCAAACCAGCTGCCGCCACCGGCGACACCCGGCCCGGCCGACCCGTCGAAATTTCCGACCGCGCCGCAGAACACGCAGGTCGCCTCGCTGCCGCCCGACGGGACGGCGCCGGCCGGTGCGGCCGATCTGACCGCCTCCAGCGTCGCCGGTGTTTGGAAGGCAAGCGTGTCCGGCCAGAGCTGTCAGGTGGCGACGCCGCAGACCAAATTCGGTTCGGGCTACCGCGCCGGACCGCTGCATTGCCCGGCGCCGCTCGATGGCATCAAATCGTGGAACGTCGCCGGCAAACAGCTGACGCTCTTTGACGAGAATGGCGGCACGCTGGCACGGCTCTATTCTTCGGGCGGCGAGAAATTCGACGGCCAGACTTCCAACGGCCTGCCGATCTCGCTTACAAGGTAAGAGAACGGCCCCCCATTGTTACGCAATTCCGGACAGAAAACCGCTACACACTTTTCTTGGAATTGCTCCGGAACGACGTGACCAATGCATCTGCGTGACGGCCTCCAGACCCATGCGACCGTCAAGCAGCGCTATGACCATCTGGTCGAGACGGGCGCTATCGGGCGCGATCCGGCGCAGGAGCGGATCGCCGCTGCGCTCGACCGGCTGATCGAAGAGATATCGGCAAAGCGGCTGGCGCAGAAATCAAGCGCGCTGGGGTGGTTGTTCGCCCGCAAGCGCGAGGTGCACGAGGCGGTCAAGGGCCTTTACATCCATGGCGGCGTCGGCCGCGGCAAGACCATGCTGATGGACATGTTTTTCGAGCTGCTGCCGGTGCGGCGCAAGCGCCGGGTGCATTTCAACGACTTCATGGCCGACGTGCAGGACCGCATCCAGAAGCACCGGCAGGCTCGCAAGAACGGCACGGCCAAGGAGGACGACCCGATCCCGCCGGTGGCGCGCGCGCTGGCCGAGGAAGCCTGGGTGCTATGCTTCGACGAGTTCTCCGTCACCGACATCGCCGATGCGATGATCCTGTCAAGGTTGTTCTCGGCGTTGTTTGCCAATGGCGTGGTGCTGGTTGCCACTTCCAATGTCGCGCCGCAGGATCTCTACCGCGACGGGCTGAACCGTCAGTTGTTTTTGCCGTTTGTCGCTATCCTGGAGCGCCACGCGCAGGTGCTGGCGCTTGACGCCGACAAGGATTACCGCCTCGACAAGCTCAGCCACATGCCGGTCTACGTCACCCCGGCCGATGCCGTCGCCGACCATGCGCTCGACGACGCGTGGGCGGTGATGACGCATGGCAGGCCGACGGCCGAGACGATGCTGACGGTGAAGGGCCGGCACGTCGTAGTGCCGCGTGCTGCCGGCGAGGCGGCGCGGTTTTCCTTCGCCGATCTCTGCGAGAGGCCGCTCGGCGCCCGCGACTATCTTGCCATTGCCAGCCGTTTCTCGACCATCTTCATCGACCATGTGCCGGTGCTCGGCGAAGGCAAGCGCAACGAAGCCAAGCGCTTCATCCTGCTGGTCGATACGCTCTACGATCATCATGTACGGCTGGTGATGAGCGCCGCGGCACCGCCGGCGCAGCTCTATACGGCCAAGCGCGGCAACGAAGTCTTCGAGTTCGAGCGCACCGCATCGCGGCTGATCGAGATGCAGAGCCACGACTGGCTGGAGGACTGGGCGGAGAGGCAGAGGGCGCAGGGATCATCGACCGAGGCACGGCAGGCTCAGGCGTGAGGGATAGTACAGAAGGGGCCGCTTCCGCCGGCGCCTATAACCGATAAACATACATGACGAACCCCTCCGCCGGCCCATGCGGCTCTTTTCGCGACTCGTAAAGTGCGCGAGCAGCAACATTGTCCGGCTCGGTGCCGACCCACGCCTCCTCACAGCCATGCTCGCGACCGAGTGCGAACATGGCGCCGAGCATCCTCGTCGCAATGCCCTGGCGTTGAAAGGCCGGCGCCACGCCGACCTCGTCTATGTAGAGTTCGCTCACCTTGTCCGGGTGGCGGTGGATGACGGCTGCGCATTGGCCAACGACGATGCCGTCGGCGAGGGCCACGACCATGAAATGACAGGGCTCCGCGAGATAGGCGGAGAGCCGATCCGGCCTGACCGGCTCGTCGAAGACTTCATCGGCAACCCGCATCACAAGGGCGTCATCGTCAGGAAACAGCCTTCTGATTTCCAGTGCCATTGTGTAGAATTCCTCTAGCCGGCTTCAGAATTTTGACGTTTACGTAATTCCCATTGTTTCTAACCGATTGAAATTACTCACTCCAAAATAATCGTTTGAATTTTTGTGCGGCCGGGGCTATTGCGTGCGGCGAATTTCGCGGTTCCGCAGCATTCCGGCCTCTTCCTCCGACGCCGTCATCAAATCGTCAAGGATTTGGGCGCCGTCATAGTCAAAGGGAAAATATCCTGACATGGCACGCAACAAGATAGCGCTCATCGGCTCGGGCATGATCGGCGGCACCCTCGCCCACATGGTCGGCCTCAAGGATCTCGGCGACGTCGTGCTGTTCGATATCGCCGAAGGCATCCCGCAAGGCAAGGGGCTGGACATCGCGCAGTCGTCGCCAGTCGATGGGTTCGACTCCAGGCTGACCGGCGTCAACGACTATGCCGGCATCGAGGGCGCCGATGTCTGCATCGTCACCGCCGGCGTGCCGCGCAAGCCCGGCATGAGCCGCGACGATCTTCTAGGCATCAATCTGAAGGTGATGGAGCAGGTCGGCGCCGGCCTCAAGAAATACGCGCCGAAAGCCTTCGTCATCTGCATCACCAATCCGCTCGACGCCATGGTCTGGGCGCTGCAGAAGTTTTCCGGCCTGCCCAAGAGCCATGTCGTCGGCATGGCCGGCGTGCTCGACAGTTCGCGCTTCCGTTATTTCCTGGCCGAGGAATTCAAGGTCTCGGTCGAGGACGTCACTGCCTTCGTGCTCGGCGGCCACGGCGATTCCATGGTGCCGATGATCCGCTATTCGACGGTTGCCGGCATCCCGCTGCCCGACCTCATCAAGATGGGCTGGACCTCGAGGGAGCGGCTCGACCAGATCGTGCAGCGCACCCGCGACGGCGGCGCCGAGATCGTCGGCCTGCTCAAGACCGGCTCTGCCTTTTATGCGCCGGCAGCTTCGGCCATTGCCATGGCCGAAGCCTATCTCAAGGACAAGAAGCGGGTGCTGCCCTGTGCTGCCTATCTCTCCGGCCAATATGGCGTCAAGAACACCTATGTCGGCGTTCCCGTGGTGATCGGCGCCGGCGGCGTCGAGCGGATCATCGAGATCGAGCTCGCGAAGAACGAGCAGAAGATGTTCGACAATTCGGTCGCGGCGGTGCAGGGCCTGTGCGACGCCTGCGTCAAGATCGCTCCGCATCTCGCGGCCAAGTAAGCCGGTAACCAAGCCCGCCAAGCAAGCTGGAGACATAGCGCATGAACATCCATGAGTATCAGGGCAAGGCGCTGCTGAAAGGCTTTGGCGCACCCGTGGCCGAGGGCGTGCCGGTGTTCAAGGCGAGCGAGGCGGAAGCTGCCGCCAAGGCGCTGCCCGGCCCACTCTATGTGGTCAAGAGCCAGATCCATGCCGGCGGCCGCGGCAAGGGCAAGTTCAAGGAGCTCGGGCCCGATGCCAAGGGCGGTGTCAGGCTGGCGAAGTCGGTGGCCGAGGTCGTCGCCAACGCCAAGGAGATGCTCGGCCATACGCTGGTCACCAAGCAGACCGGCCCGGCCGGCAAGCAGGTCAACCGGCTCTATATCGAGGACGGCGCCGACATCGAGCGCGAGCTCTATCTGTCGATCCTGGTCGACCGCTCGGTCGGGCGCGTCGCCTTCGTCGTCTCGACCGAGGGCGGCATGGACATCGAGGCGGTCGCCCACGACACGCCGGAAAAGATCATTACCGTCGCCATCGACCCGGAAAAGGGCGTGACGGCCGACGATGTGAAGAAGCTCAACGCCGCACTGAGACTCGACGGCGACGCCGCCAAGGATGGCGCGACGCTGTTTCCGATCCTCTACAAGGCGTTTGTCGAGAAGGACATGAGCCTGCTCGAGGTCAACCCTTTGATCGTCATGAAGAACGGCCGGCTGCGCGTGCTCGACGCAAAAGTGTCGTTCGACAACAATGCGCTGTTCCGTCACCCGGACGTGCTCGAATTGCGCGACACCACCGAAGAGGACGAGAAAGAGATCGAGGCGTCGAAATACGACCTCGCCTATGTCGCGCTCGACGGCAATATCGGCTGCATGGTCAACGGCGCCGGCCTTGCCATGGCAACGATGGACATCATCAAGCTCTATGGCGCCGAGCCCGCCAATTTCCTCGACGTCGGCGGCGGTGCGTCGAAAGAAAAGGTGACGGCGGCGTTCAAGATCATCACCAAGGATCCGGCGGTCAAAGGCATCCTGATCAACATCTTCGGCGGTATCATGAAGTGCGACATCATCGCCGAGGGCGTCATCGCAGCAGTCAAGGAGGTCGGCCTGCAAGTGCCGCTGGTGGTGCGGCTGGAAGGCACCAATGCCGAGCTCGGCAAGAAGATCATCAACGACAGCGGGCTGAACGTGGTGTCGGCCGATGACCTCGATGACGCAGCCAAGAAGATTGTCGCGGCGGTGAAGGGCGACTGATGCATCGGTTGCTGGCCATAGCGCTCTGCGGCATGGCTTTTTGGGCCAGCGCTGCTGCGGCCGCGGATAGTTCGAAGTCGCCCGCCTGGATCGGCAAGAGGGTCAATCTCTTCATGAACTTATGTCCGGCAACGGCGCCCAGCTTCGGCCGGTTCAACGCGGTTGCCCGGCAAAGCGGGTTCAAGGCCGGATCCGACGGGCTGCAAGTCTACAAGGCTACGGAAATCGTTGCCTCAATCAAGAGTTCGAACGGTCGCTGCGACTGCCTGGTCTCCTTCGGCACCAACGATCCGAAGCTGGCCGCCAACATGATCCTGAAAAGGCTTCTGACCAAATATGGCAACAGTTTCCAAGCCGATGATGACCCCAAGTCCCTTGGTGAATTGAGAACATCTAACGGCAATTTATCGGTGCAGATCGTGACGATCCGGCGCGCCGGGGGCCGATGGATCGGTGCTGTCGTTCACGGAAACCAAAAATGCCCAGCTTGAAAACAGAACTTCAGGGTCAAGGTCGATAGGTGATGCCTCCGCACAAGATAAACCTCGTCGAGGCGGCGGATCAGAAGATCAAGAAGGTCTTCGATCCGCATATCGCCGGCGACGTGAACGACAGCCAAGTCAAGATCGCCAAGTTCGGCGACGTCTTCGACTGGCACGCGCATGACAATGAGGACGAGGCGTTCCTGGTGCTGCGCGGGCGCATCGCCATCGATTTCCGCGACGGCACGGTGGAGCTTTCCAGCGGCGAGTTCATTGTCGTGCCGCGCGCCGTCGAGCACCGGCCGCGCTCGCTAAGCGAGGAGCCGGTGGTGCTGATGTTCGAGCCGGCAACGACGCTCAACACCGGCAATGCCAAAAGCGACCTTACCGTCGCCGAGCTGAAGCGGTTGTGACCATGAGCGCGCGGCCTTCCCCGATCAACGGTTTTTGAAAAGGACCACCATGTCCATTCTCGTCGATAAGAACACCAAGGTGCTGGTGCAGGGCCTGACCGGCAAGACCGGCACGTTCCACACTGAACAGGCGCTGGCCTATCACGGCACGAAAATGGTCGGCGGCATCCACCCCAAGAAGGGCGGCGAAACCTGGACCGGCGCCAAGGGCGAGGCACTGCCGATCTTCGCCACCGTAGCCGAAGGCAAGGCCAGGACCGGCGCCAACGCTTCGGTCGTCTACGTGCCGCCGGCGGGTGCTGCCGAAGCGATCCTGGAAGCGATCGAGGCCGAGATCCCGCTGATCGTCTGCATCACCGAGGGCATACCGGTGATGGACATGATCAAGGTCAAGGCGAGGCTCGACCGTTCGACGTCGCGGCTGATCGGGCCGAACTGCCCCGGCGTGCTGACCCCCGACGAATGCAAGATAGGCATCATGCCCGGCAACATCTTCCGCAAGGGCTCGGTCGGCGTTGTTTCCCGCTCGGGAACGCTTACCTATGAGGCGGTGTTCCAGACCACCAATGTCGGCCTCGGCCAGACCACCGCCGTCGGCATCGGCGGCGATCCGGTCAAAGGCACCGAGTTCATCGACGTGCTGGAGATGTTCCTCGCCGACGACGAGACCAAGTCGATCATCATGATCGGTGAAATCGGCGGTTCGGCCGAGGAAGACGCCGCGCAGTTCCTCAAGGACGAGGCAAAGCGCGGCCGCAGCAAGCCGATGGCCGGCTTCATCGCCGGGCGCACCGCGCCGGCGGGCCGCACCATGGGCCATGCGGGCGCGGTCATCTCCGGCGGCAAGGGCGGCGCGGAAGACAAGATCGCGGCGATGGAATCGGCCGGCATCAAGGTTTCGCCATCGCCGGCCCGGCTGGGTACGACGCTGGTCGAGGCGATCAAGGGAATAGGGGAGTAAGGGAGTACGGGAATAGGGGAGTAAGGAACAAGACGAGGGCATTTGCCCTACTCCCTTACTCCCCTATTCCCTTACTCCCCTCCAACAAAGGAGACGAAGCAAAGGCTTCGACAGTGACATGGCAAGACAAGATCAGGCCAACGACCAGTTTTCGCTTACCTCTTTCCTCTATGGCGGCAATGCAGATTACATCGACGCGCTCTATGCCGCCTATGAGGACGATCCCGCGTCGGTCGATCCCGAATGGCAGGACTTCTTCGCGGCGCTGAAGGACGACGCCGGCGACGTACGCAGGAATGCCAAGGGCGCGTCATGGGCCAAGCCCTCCTGGCCGATGCAGGCTAATGGCGAGCTTGTCTCGGCGCTGGACGGCAATTGGGGCCTCATCGAAAAGCACATCGAAAAGAAGGTCAAGGACAGGGCAGCCGGCAACGGCGCAGCCCTTTCCGACGCCGACGTGCATCAGGCGACGCGCGATTCCGTCCGCGCCATCATGATGATCCGCGCCTTCCGCATGCGCGGCCACCTGCACGCCAATCTCGATCCGCTTGGCATTGCCAAGCCGCTCGAGGATTATAACGAGCTGTCGCCGGAGAATTACGGCTTCACCGAAGCCGACTACGACCGGCCGATCTTCCTCGACAATGTGCTCGGGCTGGAATTCGGCACCATCCGGCAGATGCTCGACATCCTGACCCGGACCTATTGCTCGACGCTCGGTGTCGAATTCATGCATATTTCCGATCCCGAGGAGAAGGCCTGGATCCAGGCGCGCATCGAGGGCACCGACAAGGAGATCTCCTTCACCGCCGCCGGCAAGAAGGCGATCCTGCAGAAGCTGGTCGAGGCGGAAGGCTTCGAGCAATTCATCGACGTCAAGTACAAGGGCACCAAGCGCTTCGGCCTCGATGGCGGCGAGTCGCTGATCCCGGCGCTGGAGCAGATCATCAAGCGCGGCGGCCAGCTCGGCATGAAGGAGATCGTGCTCGGCATGGCGCATCGCGGCCGGCTGAACGTGCTGTCGCAGGTGATGGCCAAGCCGCACCGCGCCATTTTCCACGAGTTCAAGGGCGGCTCGGCCGCGCCCGACGAGGTCGAGGGCTCGGGCGACGTGAAGTACCATCTCGGTGCCTCGTCGGATCGCGAGTTCGACGGCAACAAGGTGCATCTGTCGCTGACCGCCAATCCTTCGCATCTGGAAATCGTCGACCCGGTGGTGATGGGCAAGGCGCGCGCCAAGCAGGACTATCTGTTCGGCCGCAGCCGCGAGGAGATCGTGCCGCTGGAAGAGCGCGCCAAGGTGCTGCCGCTGCTGTTGCATGGCGATGCCGCTTTTGCCGGCCAGGGCGTGATTGCCGAAATCCTCGGCCTGTCGGGCCTGCGCGGTCACCGCGTCGCCGGCACGCTGCATTTCATCATCAACAACCAGATCGGCTTCACCACCAACCCGCGCTTCTCGCGCTCGTCGCCTTATCCGTCGGATGTGGCCAAGATGATCGAGGCGCCGATCTTCCACGTCAACGGCGACGATCCGGAAGCGGTGGTCCATGCCACCAAGGTGGCGATCGAATTCCGCATGAAGTTCCACAAGCCGGTGGTGGTGGACATGTTCTGCTATCGCCGCTTCGGCCATAATGAGGGCGACGAGCCGGCCTTCACCCAGCCGATCATGTATCGCAAGATCCGCAACCAGAAGACGACCATGCAGATCTATGCCGACCGGCTGATCGCGGAAGGCCACATCACCCAGGCCGAGCTCGAAAAGGTGAAGGCCGATTGGCGGGCGCATCTCGAGCAGGAATTCGAGGTCGGCCAGCACTACAAGCCGAACAAGGCGGATTGGCTGGACGGCGCCTGGTCCGGCCTGCGCTCGGCCGACAACCAGGACGAACAGCGGCGCGGCAAGACCGCGGTGCCGGTCAAGACGCTGAAGGAGATCGGCAAGAAGCTAACCGAGGTGCCGAAGGATTTCGAGGCGCACAGGACGATCATCCGCTTCCTCGACAACCGCCGCCAGGCGATCGAGTCGGGCGAAGGCATCGACTGGTCTACGGCCGAGGCGCTGGCCTTCGGCGCCATCCTGCTCGACGGCAATCCGATCCGGCTGTCCGGCCAGGATTCGGAGCGCGGCACGTTCTCGCAACGCCATTCCGTGCTCTACGACCAGCGCGACGAGACACGCTACATACCGCTTAACAATCTGTCGGCGGCGCAGGCCGGCTTCGAGGTCATCAACTCGATGCTGTCGGAAGAGGCCGTGCTCGGCTTCGAATATGGCTACTCGCTGGCCGAGCCGAAGGCGCTGACGCTGTGGGAAGCGCAGTTCGGCGACTTCGCCAACGGCGCCCAGGTGGTCTTCGACCAGTTCATCTCGTCGGGCGAGCGCAAATGGCTCAGAATGTCGGGCCTCGTCTGCCTGCTGCCGCACGGCTATGAAGGCCAGGGGCCGGAGCATTCGTCGGCCCGGCTCGAGCGCTTCCTTCAGCTTTGCGCCGAAGACAATATGCAGGTCGCCAACGTCACGACGCCAGCCAACTATTTCCACATACTGCGCCGGCAGTTGAAGCGGGACTTCCGCAAGCCGCTGATCCTGATGACGCCGAAGTCGCTGCTGCGCCATAAGCGGGCGGTATCGACGCTGCCGGAGATGTCGGGCGAAAGCGCCTTTCACCGGCTGCTGTGGGACGATGCCCAGCTGCTGTCGGGCCAGGCCATCAAGCTCACCAAGGATTCGAAGATCCGCCGTGTCGTGCTCTGTTCGGGCAAGGTCTATTACGACCTCTACGAGGAGCGCGAGAAGCGCGGCATCAACGACATCTATTTGCTGCGCGTCGAGCAGCTCTATCCGTTCCCGGCCAAGGCGCTGATCACCGAACTGTCGCGCTTCCGCAATGCCGAGATGGTGTGGTGCCAGGAGGAGCCCAAGAACATGGGCGCCTGGTCGTTCATCGATCCGTATCTCGAATGGGTGCTGGCGCATATCGACGCCAAGCATCAGCGGGTGCGCTATACCGGCCGGCCGGCGGCCGCCTCGCCGGCGACCGGATTGATGTCGAAGCATCTCGCCCAGCTTGCCGCCTTGCTCGACGACGCGCTTGGTGAATAGAACAGAACCGAAAGAAACGGACAGGCACAATGGCAACCGAAATCCGCGTCCCGACACTTGGTGAATCCGTCACCGAGGCGACCATCGGCAAATGGTTCAAGAAGGTCGGCGACGCGATCGCCGCCGATGAGCCGCTGGTCGAGCTCGAAACCGACAAGGTGACGGTGGAAGTGCCGGCCGCCGCCGCGGGCACGCTCGCCGAGATCGCCGTCAAGGAAGGCGAGACGGTCGGCGTCGGCGCACTGCTCGGCACGATTTCGGCAGGCGCCGGCGCGGCAGCCAATGCCGCCGCTCCGGCAACGAAGCAGGAGGCGGTGTCGCAGGCCTCGGCTCCGACTGCGGCCTCGAGCGTCAGGCAGGCCGCTGCCGAGACGGCCAAGATCGCCGGCGACGCCGGCGCGATCGAGACGCGCACCATGCCGCCGGCGCCGTCGGCGGCAAAGCTGCTGGCCGAGCACAATCTCGCAGTCGACCAGGTGTCGGGCTCGGGCAAGCGCGGCCAGGTGCTGAAAGGCGACGTGCTCGACCTTATCGCCAGGGGCGCGCCGTCGCAGCCGGCCGAAATGCCGAAGGCAGCGCCTGTACCGGCACCCGTTGCCGCGCGCGCGCCGTCCCCGGCCGACGATGCGTCGCGCGAGGAGCGCGTGCGCATGACCAAGCTGCGCCAGACCATCGCGCGCCGCCTCAAGGAAGCGCAATCGACCGCCGCCATGCTGACCACCTTCAACGAGGTCGACATGAGCGCGGTGATGGCGCTGAGGAGCAAATACAAGGACGTGTTCGAGAAGAAGCACGGCGTGAAGCTCGGCTTCATGGGCTTCTTCACCAAGGCGGTCACCCATGCGCTGAAGGAGATCCCGTCGGTCAATGCCGAGATCGACGGCACCGATATCATCTTCAAGAACTACGCTCATATCGGCGTTGCCGTCGGTACAGAGAAAGGCCTTGTCGTGCCGGTTGTGCGCAATGCCGACCAGATGTCGATCGCCGAAATCGAGAAGGACATCGGCAGGCTGGGGCTTGCGGCGCGCGACGGCAAGCTGTCGGTTGCGGATATGCAAGGCGGCACCTTTACGATTTCCAACGGTGGCGTTTACGGGTCGCTGATGTCGACGCCGATCCTCAATGCGCCGCAGTCCGGCATTCTGGGTATGCACAAGATCCAGGAGCGGCCGGTGGTGGTCGGCGGCCAGATCGTCATCCGGCCGATGATGTATCTGGCGCTGTCCTACGACCACCGCATCGTCGACGGCAAGGAAGCGGTGACGTTTCTGGTGCGGGTCAAGGAAAGCCTGGAGGATCCTGAGCGGCTGGTGCTCGACCTCTAGGGGCGGCCGACGTGAGCCGGAGCATGGATCTGCGCCGCCGGATGAGTTCGTCTCGTTTCCGGTCCGGTTTGTTTGTCACAATCTGCGCACTCGGCGTGCAGACGGTCTCCGCGGCCCTCGCCGCCTGCCCGCTCGAGCTCGCCGTCTATGGCGATCCTGAAAACGCCGCCGAGATCGATTTCAGGCCGACCGGCGAGTCGGCCGCCGTCACCAACAGCTTCAAGATGGTGCTCGACAAGGGCGTCGTGCTCGACGGCATCGTCATGTGGACCGAGGGCGCGGCGCGGCCGCATGGCTCGCTGATGTACAAATGCCCGGCCGGCGACGTCACCGGCGACGAGCTCGCCGCCTGCACCGTGTGGGAGGGCGTCATCTACACTGCCGACGACCAGGGCAATATCGCGTTGCTGCCGGGCGAAGGAAAGGATGCGCCGAAGAAGCTGATCTTGCCTGACTTGGGAGCGTCGTTGCAGATGTCGGCCGCCTATGGCGCCAACGGCTTTTCCCAGGTGCCCTGGGACGTCTTTGCCCTGAAGGGATGTCAGGAATGAGCGCGAGCGGAAAGATCCTGCTGGTGACCGGCGGCAGCCGCGGCATTGGCGCCGCTACATGCAGGCTTGCCGCCAAGGCCGGCTATCGCATTGCGGTCAATTACGCGTCGAATGCAAAAGCCGCCGAAACGGTGGTCGCCGACATCGAGGCTGCTGGCGGAGAAGCCTTCACAGTCAAGGCCGATGTCGGCAGCGAGACGGACGTATTGGCCATGTTCGAGGCTGTCGATGGCCGTTTCGGTCGACTCGACGCGCTCGTCAACAATGCCGGCGTGGTCGACCAGAGCGCGCGCGTCGACGAGCTTAGCGCTGCAAGGCTGGAGCGCATGATGCGCATCAATGTGATCGCGCCGATGCTTTGCGCCCGCGAGGCGGTGAAGCGGATGTCGACCAGGCATGGCGGCAAGGGCGGCGCCATCGCCAATGTTTCTTCGATCGCGGCAAGGCTTGGCGGGCCGGGTCAATATGTCGACTATGCCGCCTCGAAGGGCGCGGTCGATTCCTTCACCATCGGGCTTGCCCGCGAAGTGGCCGGCGAAGGCATTCGTGTCAACGCGGTCAGCCCGGGCATCATCGACACCGAAATTCATGCCTCCGGCGGGCAGCCGGATCGCGTCGAGAGAATGCGCAAGGTGGTGCCCATGCAGCGCGTCGGCACCGCCGAGGAAGTCGCAGCCGCAATTCTCTGGCTGCTGTCGGACGAGGCGTCCTACACAACAGGCGCCAATCTGGAAATCGGCGGCGGCCGCTAAAGCAAAAGGGACAGTATCATGGCCTATGACGTCGTTATCATCGGATCGGGACCAGGCGGCTACGTCTGCGCCATCAAGGCGGCGCAGCTCGGTCTGAAGACGGCGGTAGTCGAAAAGAACCCGACCTTCGGCGGTACCTGCCTCAACATCGGCTGCATCCCGTCAAAGGCGCTGCTGCATGCGTCCGAGATGTTTGCCGAGGCCGGCCATTCCTTCGACGCGCTCGGCGTCGAGATCGGCGCGCCCAAGCTCAATCTTGGGAAGATGATGGCACACAAGGATGCGACGGTGACGGCCAATGTCAATGGCGTCGCCTTCCTGTTCAAGAAGAACAAGATCGACAGTTTTCGTGGCACCGGCAAGGTGGTTGCGGCCGGCAAGGTGTCGGTGACCTCCGATGACGGCAAGGTCGAGGAGATCGAGACCAAGAACATCGTCATCGCCACCGGCTCCGACGTTGCCGGCATTCCCGGCGTCAAGGTCGATTTCGACGAGAAGGTGATCATATCGTCGACCGGCGCGCTGTCGCTGGACAAGGTGCCGGGCCATCTGGTGGTGGTCGGCGGCGGTGTCATCGGTCTGGAACTCGGCTCGGTATGGGCGCGGCTCGGCGCCAAAGTCACCGTGGTTGAGTTCCTTGACACCATCCTGGGCGGCATGGATGGCGAGGTCTCCAAGCAATTCCAGCGCCTGCTGTCGAAGCAGGGCTTTGAATTCAGGCTGGGCGCCAAGGTGACCGGCGTCGCCAAGGCCAAGAAGGGGGCGACGGTCACCTTCGAGCCGGTCAAAGGCGGTGCGGCCGAGACGATCGAGGCGGACGCGGTGCTGATTTCGACGGGACGACGGGCCTATTCGGACGCTCTCGGGCTGAAGGAGACCGGCGTCGACGTCGATGAGCGCGGCCGGGTCAAGACCGACGGCCATCTCAGGACCAACGTGCCTGGCATCTATGCCATCGGCGATGTCATCGCCGGGCCGATGCTTGCACACAAGGCTGAGGACGAGGGCGTGGCGGTGGCCGAAACCATCGCCGGGCAGGCCGGTCATGTGAACTATGACGTGATTCCGAGCGTCGTCTACACCACGCCGGAAATCGCCTCGATCGGCAAGACCGAAGAAGAATTGAAAAAGGCCGGCGTCGACTACAAGGCCGGAAAATTCCCGTTCAGCGCCAATGGCCGCGCGCGCGCCATGCTGCACACCGACGGCTTTGTGAAAATCCTGGCCGACAAGGCCAGCGACCGTGTGCTCGGCGTCCACATCGTCGGCTTCGGCGCCGGCGAGATGATCCACGAGGCGGCGGTGCTGATGGAGTTCGGCGGCTCGTCGGAAGACCTTGCCCGCACCTGCCACGCCCATCCGACAATGTCGGAAGCGGTGAAGGAGGCGGCACTGGCGACGTTCTTCAAGCCGATCCATATCTGAGCGGTTGAATCGCAGGCGACGGTGGCGATTGGCGAAAGCGGGCTGGTAGCCAATCTCCCCCAAGTGGGGGAGATGTCCGGCAGGACAGAGAGGGGCGCGAAGGATCACCACAGACGGCTTCCATTCTGAACCGCAGATGGATTCCAGGGTCTCCGCGATGTCGCTTCGCTCCTGCTCCGCGCTGGATGACGAAGATGAAGTTAGCCCATGGCTAATCGCAGCTCAGAGCATCGACTGCTGCTCCCAAAAACGAAACGGCGCGCCTTTCAGCGGGCCGTTCATATATTAAATCAGCAGTCTGATCACTGAGCCGGCGCCGGCGCTGGTGCTGGTGCTGGTGCTGGTGCTGGTGCCGGGGCTGGCGCAGGGGCCGGAGCGGGTGCTGGCTCTGCCGGAGCGGGAGCCGGAGCGGGCGTTGCCGGAGCTGGCGCAGGAGCCGGTTCGGCTGGCTTCATCGGCTCGGCAGGTGCTGGGGCCGGAGCCGGTGTGCTGGCTGCGGGCGGTTCGGCAGGCGCAGGTGCCTCGCTACGTCTTCCAAAAACATAATAGGCGACAATTGCCAGGATAACGACGACCAGTGCAATCAGCCAGCCGCTGCCGCCGCCGCGTGGCCGTGCGGTACCCGGTGAGGTGAATGGGTCGTTCGGATTGGGTGTGTTCGCCATAAAAGTGTCCTCCGTGGATGAAAAACATCAAGTAATAGCCATCAACGTACAATCGTTGAATCGGTTTCACATTAGGCGTTGAAAACGCCGAAAACAGGGCAATTCTGATCCGGAATCGCTTGCAGGCATGCATTTCCACCGCAAAATGGGTTTCGATCGAGCCAAACCGAACCTTTTTCAGTTTCTTGGCACGAAGCGCGGCTGGTCCGCCGTCGCGCCACGAGTAAGGGCTGGTCCCGCCTCGGCAATGATTCGGTGTGCAACTCCGCCGTGTCGTTCAGTTGACGGCGGTCACCGTATAGCCGGTCTTGCGGAAACCCTCGACCAAGCCTTGCGCTCCGGGAAGGTGCATGGCGCCGACCGCCATGAAGACATTGCCGTGGGCGAGGATCGGCGCTGCACGATCGACCATCACCTTGTTGCGGCTGGTGATCATGGTCTGCTCGAATTCGGCGTAACCCGATTGGTCGTCGACCTGTTCGGGGATGACGGCCCGAAACAGCGGTACATACATGCCAGTGTCGCCACGCCGGTAAAGCACGATCATGGTTTCGTTGACATCGTTCACCTTGTCGCCAAGCTTCAGCGTATCGACCAGCCCCTTCAGGTGAAAGGCGATCGGCAGCGAAGCCATGGCGCGCAGCTGGTCGGCGATTGTCTCCAGGCCCTCGACCGATTTGCCCGAAGCCTCGGCGTCCTTGGCAAGCTTGACGTCGAGCACCGGCGCACCGCCAGCCTGGCGGGCGACTTCGCATGCAGGTAGCGCCACCATCGCCGACAGCAACCAGGGTTTCATCTTGGCGACGGTCGCTGGCGGGATGCCACGCGCATCGAGCGCCTTGTTGACCACCGCCGCATCCTCCGGCGACAGCAGCGACGAAAGCGTCGTCTTGTCGGTGAACATCATCAGATCCGGCTCTTTCAGCAGTGCGGCCATCATCTTCTGCTTGTCGAGCACTTCGGTGGTCTCGATGATGACGGTGCCAGCCGCATCGAATGCCTTCTGCGCGGCGGGTGGGAGCGTGGTGACGCGCGGGTCGGTAACGTGCATGGTGCCGAACAGGAAGGACGGTTTTTCGCCTGATTTTTCGAGCTTCCACAGCAGGCCCTTGCCGTTCGGCGTCGCTGCCGCGTCTGCCTCGATCTTGCGGTAGGCAGCCGGGTCGTCCTTTTGCAGCGCGCTCAGCATATCGCTACCGGCGCAGGCCGAAGTCTCGGCGCGTGCCTTGCCCGCGGCGAGCAGCGCGACGATGAGGAAAGAGAGGAAAAACAGGGCGTTGAGCGCGACGAGCAGCTTCAGCGACATATGGGTCGCGCGGTCGGCGATGGCGATGAGGCGTTTCATGCCGCGGTTCTAAGCGCAAAAAGCGGCAAAACGGTTAATCGGCGCATCAAAATTGTTGCGAGATGGCCACCGACACATGCATCGATCACGCACGAGGATGAGCTGCTTCGTAAATCTCGAGCAGCCTGGCGGTGTCGACGCCGGTGTATATCTGGGTTGTCGACAGGCTGGCGTGGCCGAGCAACTCCTGGATTGTGCGCAGGTCGCCGCCCCGCCCTAGCAGATGCGTGGCGAAGGAATGGCGCAGCGCATGCGGCGTCGCCGTGTCGGGCAGGTTGAGCGCCGAGCGCAGCTTGGCCATGTCGCGCTGGACGATTGCCGGGTTGAGCGGGCCGCCGCGGGCACCGCGAAACAGCAAGCCCTTGGGATCGAGATGCCAGGGACACAAGTGGCGGTATTCGGCAATCGCCCGCAGCGCCACCGGCAGCACCGGCACCAGCCGGGTCTTGCCACCCTTGCCGGTGACGCGCAGCACGGTATCACCAGGTGAGGAAAGATCGGCGCCCGACAGGCCGAGTGCCTCGGAGATCCGCAAGCCGGACCCATAGAGCAGGGTCAGCACGGCGGCGTTGCGCGCGGCAATCCACGGCTCCTCCGCCAGTTGGCCTTCCACCGAGACGACGTGTTTTGCATCGCTTGCGGTCAGCGGCTTGGGCAGCGATTTCGGCTGCCGCGGCGCGCGCAAGGCTGTCGCACCTGCCGCATTGGCGAGGCCGCGCCGTTCCAGGAAACGCAGCAGCGAGCGGATGCCGGCCAGCCCGCGCCCGAGCGTGCGGGCGCCGACGCCCTCGGCACGGCGGGCAGCGAGAAAGCCGCGCAAATCGGCGGGGCGCAGATCGGCGATGTCGGAAATGCCGGGCGAGCCGCCGCAATGGCCGGTCAGGAAATGCAGGAACTGGCGCGTGTCGCGCTCATAGGCCTCGACGGTTTCGGGCGATAGCCGGCGTTCGCGCGCCAGCATCTTCAGCCAGGCCTCGCGCGCCGCCTGCAGGTCGGGTTTTGCCGGTATGAGGAATTCCTGCATTGCACTCTTCCCGTTCCCCGCCATCTTCCGGCACGCGGGTTAGGAAGCGGTGAAGAGCGGCGTCATTGAAATGACGACGGGCTGGGGTTAGAGCAAGGCAAAGGATTTTCCGCAGATGAGCAAGCCGCAAAACCCCGTCCAGATGGCCGTGATCGGTGCCGCGCATGGCATCAAGGGCGAATTGCGCGTCAAGAGCTTTACCGGCGACCCGCTGGCGCTGGCCGATTACGGTCCGCTCTACGCCAGGGATGGCCGCGCCTTCCAGATCGTCGACATCAGGCCCGCCAACACCGTGGTGGTGGTGCGGTTCAAAGGCGTCAACGACCGCAATGCCGCCGAGGCGCTGGCCGGCACCGAATTGTTCGTAGATCGTTCGGTGTTGCCCGATGAGGGCGAAGAGGATGAATTCTACCATGCCGACCTCGTCGGACTGGAGGTCAAGGACGACACCGGTGCGGTCGTCGGCAAGATCGTCGCCGTGCACAATTTCGGCGGCGGCGACATTCTCGACGTGACGCTGGCGGGGCGCAAAGGCGTGCTCATCCCGTTCACGCAGGCCGCCGTTCCGGAAGTGTCGATCGCCGGCGGCTTTGTCCGCGTTGATCCAGCCGCCGCAGGTTTGGTCGAGGATGAGGACGGCGAGCCTCCCGCTGACGACGGTTTCGACCCCAAGGGCAGGCCGCGCGGGCCGAGGGACGCCGGAGGCAACCGGTGAGTTTTTCGGCTTCGGTGCTGACGCTCTATCCCGAGATGTTTCCCGGCGCGCTTGGCCTGTCGCTGGCCGGTCGCGCGCTCGAGACCGGCATTTGGTCGCTCGAAACGATCCAGATCCGCGACTTTGCCAGCGATCGTCACCGTACCGTCGATGACACGCCGGCCGGCGGCGGCGCCGGCATGGTGATGCGGGCAGACGTGCTGGCCAGCGCCATTGACCACGCCGCGCCGGCAGCCGATCCACGTCCGCGCCTGCTGATGAGCCCGCGCGGCAAGCCGCTGAACCAGGCACGCGTCCGCGAACTCGCCGCTGGGCCGGGTGCGGTGATAGTCTGCGGCCGCTTCGAAGGCGTCGACCAGCGGGTCATCGAGGCGCGCGGCCTCGAAGAAGTTTCGATCGGCGACTTCATCCTGTCCGGCGGCGAGCCGGCGGCACTCGTGCTGCTCGACGCCGTGGTGCGCCTGCTGCCCGGCGTCATGGGCAATGCGGTATCGGGCGAGGAAGAGAGCTTTGAAAACGGCCTGCTCGAACATCCGCATTACACACGGCCGCAGGAATTCGAGGGCCGGCCGATCCCCGAAGTGCTGATTTCGGGCAATCACAGGAAGATCGCGGCGTGGCGGCGGGCCGAAGCGGAGAGGCTGACGAAGGAGCGACGGCCGGATCTTTCAGCCGCTCAGCCCTTATCGAAATAGTAGAAAGCCAGGAACAGGCCGACGGCGATGACGAAGCCGCGCACCGCGTTCTGCGGCACGCGCCTGGCGATCCAGACGCCGGCATAGCCGCCCAGCGCGCCACCCGGGATCATGATGATCGCCTGCAGCCAGGCAATGACGCCGCCCGAGACGAAGACGAGGATGGCAACCGCAGCGATGACCACGGCCAGCATGTTCTTCAGTGCGTTCAGCCGGTGATAGTCGCCGGACTGGGTGAGACCGAGCGTCGCCAGCATCATGACGCCCATGCCTGCGCCGAAGAAGCCGCCATAGACGGCGGTGGCGAACTGCGCCAGCGACCCGACCAGCGAACCTACCGCGGCCTCATGCTCCGGCTTGGGCGCCGGCTTCAGCCACGGCCCGGCAGCAAACAATGCTGTTGCCGCCAGCAGCAGCCACGGCACCAAGGCGCGGAACGACGGGTTGTCGAGCCCTAAAAGGATGAGCGCGCCAGACAGCGCACCGAGAGCCGAAATGAGGCTGAGCAGCAGTGCGCCACGCCAGAAATGCTTGATGTCGTGCCAATAGGCGAGCGTCGAGGTGATGTAGCCAGGAAATTGCGTCACCGACGATGTCGCATTGGCGACGATCGGCGGCAGGCCGGCCAGGGTCATGGCGCCAAAGGTTATGAACGTGCCGCCGCCGGCAACGGCATTGACCGCGCCTGATAAAAAGCCGGCGAGAAAGAGCAGGACCGCGTCCAAGATTGGCATGAGGGGTGTCGTCGCTGGAGGAAAATGCTTATCTTCCGGCTTAGGAAGCTTGACGCGCGGGCGCAACCCCCTGGACCAGAAGCGATCACGGGATTGCCACAGCGGGCGCCAGCCAAAAAGAAGCAGCGCCAAAAAAGAAACGGCGAAGGCGTGACAAGGCGCCGAAATAGCTGTATGTGCGCGCCGAACCGGAAGAAAATATGCCAAGAGCGATCTTCTGGCCCGTCAACAATGACGGTGTAGTCGCCCCTGCCCGATGTTCTCGAACAGACGTTCTCGAACGAAGGGCATAGCCGAGCGGTCGATGCGACTGCAAGGCGAGTGTCGGGCGCTCTGACTGTCGGAAGAACAAGAAGTGGATTTTTGAGATGGACATCCTCCGTCAGCTCGAGGCCGAGCAGGCCGCCAAGATCGAAGCCAAGCGCAAGCTCCCCGAATTCCAGCCCGGCGACACCGTGCGCGTCCAGGTCCGCGTGACCGAAGGCACCCGCACCCGCGTTCAGGCCTATGAGGGCGTCGTCATCGCCCGCGCCGGCGCCGGCTTCCAGGAAAACTTCACCGTCCGCAAGATCTCCTACGGCGAAGGCGTGGAGCGTGTGTTCCCGGTCTATTCGCCGATGGTCGAGGGCGTCGAGATCGTGCGCCGCGGCAAGGTGCGTCGCGCCAAGCTGTACTATTTGCGTGACCGTCGCGGCAAGTCGGCCCGCATTTCGGAAAACACCGGTGTGCGCGCCCGCAAGCTCAACGACGAAGAGCGCGATGCGCTGAACGCCGAGAAGGCGCGCATCGAGGCCGAGAAAGTGGCCGCCGCCCAGGCGCTGGCCGCCGAGAAGGCCGCGCAGGACGCCGCCGAGAAGAAGGCCGCCGACGAGGCCGCCAAGGCCGCGGAAGCAACTGCCGCCGAATAAGGCGTCTTCAAAACTCATGGTTTTGGAAAGGCGGCTTCGGCCGCCTTTTTATTTCACGAGGTGGATTCGATTTTGCCGGTCCGCAATCGATACGGATCGTTCTGTAATTGCCGCCGTTGAAAGCATTGGAATTCATTTTCGTGCCGAGCGGCGCATCAGAGCGGCTTGCAAGGCGCCTGCGGAAAGCTAAAGTCGGCGCCGGATTTCCTGCATGCCTCGGTCGATCGAGGCGGTTCAGTTCCTGGGGAGCATAGTCATGATCAATTCGAAACTGCTGCTGGCCGGCCTGCTGGCTTGCCTTCTCGTGCCGGTCGCGGCTCTGGCGCAGGCGCTGCCCGACCTCGGCGGCAAGAAGGTGGTGGTGGTGACCGAAAACGCCTATCCGCCGCTGCAGTTCATCGATGCCAAGACCGGCAAGCAGATCGGTTGGGAATATGACGCGATGAACGAGATCGCCAAACGGCTGAATTTCAAGGTCGAGTACCAGAATACCTCTTGGGACGCGATGATCCAGGCGGTTTCCGACAACCAGTACAACATCGGCATGACCGGCATCACCATCAAGGACGACCGCAAGCAGAAGGTCGATTTCTCCGATCCGTATATGCGCTCGGAACAGTTCATGCTGGTGCGCGGCGACGAGAAGCGCTTCACCGATGCAAAGACGTTCGCCGCCTTCAAGGACGGGCTGATCGGCGCGCAGGCCGGCACCACGCCCTTCTACACCGCCGTCTACAGCGTGCTCGACGGCAACGAGCAGAACCCGCGCATCAAGCTGTTCGAGACGTTCGGCGCGACGGTGCAGGCACTGAAGGCCGGCGACGTCGACGTCGTGCTCACCGACGGCACTGCCGGCAAGGGCTATGTCGATGCGTCCAATGGCGGGCTTAAGCTGATCGGCGGCCCACTCGGCACCGAGGATTTCGGTTTCATCTTCCCCAAGGGCTCCGACCTGGTGAAGCCGGTCAACGCGGCAATCGCCGCGCTCAAGGCCGACGGTACGCTCGACGCGCTCAACAAGAAGTGGTTCCTCGACTACAAGATGGGGCAGTAGGCCCGCTTGTTGCGCGCATTTCATGACGATTGTGCGCGGGAAATCGTGCTGACTCTGCGCTTGTACACCCCCCTCTGTCCTGCCGGACATCTCCCCCTCAAGGGGGGAGATCGGATTTCGCATCGGCTTTCGCCAATTTTCAGTGTTGCAGAACGGGCCGCGAGGTCAAAGCTGCCGATCTCCCCCCTTGAGGGGGAGATGGCCGGCAGGCCAGAGGGGGGTGTGACAGAACGCTGCCTTCGTGACTCTGTTATCGGTACCGCTTGATGCCGTCGGCGCCTCTCGCCTCAGCCAAATCCGACTTCCCGTGGTGGCTTGCCGTGGCCGTGGCGATCGCCTTGGCCGCCGCCATCTTCATCGCTGCCAGCGACCTCTATGCCCAGGTCTTCGCAACCGTCGCCAAGGGCATCGGCGTCACCATCTTCGTCACGGTGGTCGCCTTCGCGCTGGCTTGCGCGATCGGCCTCGGCGTCGCGCTGATGGGCCTGTCGGGCTCACGCTGGCTCAGCCAGATCGGCCGCTTCTACGTCGAGATCATCCGCGGCGTGCCGATGCTGGTGCTGTTGTTCTGGATCGCCTTTGCCGGGGCGCCGGCCTTCGTCGCGGCATGGAACGCGCTGACGGCGCCGCTGCAAAGCGCCGGCCTCTTCGGTGAGCTGCTGGTACGCGACGTGTCGTTGCTTTGGCGCGCCGTCATGGCGCTGACCATCGGCTATTCCGCCTTCATCTCGGAGGTGTTCCGCGCCGGTATCCAGGCGGTCGAGAAGGGGCAGATCGAGGCGGCCAAGGCGCTCGGGCTGACGCGCACCCAGCGCTTCCGGCTGGTCATCTTTCCGCAGGCGATCCGCACCATCCTGCCGCCGCTCGGCAATGATTTCGTCGCCATGGTCAAGGATTCCTCGCTGGTCTCGGTGCTCGGCGTCGCCGACATCACCCAGATGGGCAAGATCTACGCCGCCGGCTCGTTCCGCTTCTTCGAAACCTATTCGATCGTCGCCTATATCTATCTCATCCTGACCGTCGGCCTGTCGTTGGCCTTGCGGGCGCTGGAGAAGCGGCTCCGCCACCAGCATGGGGAATAGAAGGCAGGCGAAAACGGCGCTACCATCGAGCGGACGCGACCGGGGAGGACCCATGATCATCGACAAGGCCAATGCGGCGCTGGAAGCGGTCTATACGGCCGACACGCCTGAGACGCTCGCCAAGGCCTATGCGCAATGGGCCGCGACCTATGACGGCGAAACCGCGGCGCTCGGCTATCTCCTGCCGTTCCTGATCACCGCCTGGGTGGCGCGCCATGTGCCGGCGGGCGAAGGGCCGCTGCTCGACGCCGGTTGCGGCACCGGCCTGTCGGGGCCGTCCCTGAAGGCACTCGGCTACCACGATATTGCCGGGCTCGACCTGTCGCAGGACATGCTGAAAATCGCCGGCAGCCGGCAGGCCTACAGCGAGCTGAAACAGGCGATGCTCGGCGGGCCATTGCCTTGGGCGGACGGGTATTTCCGCGCCTTTTTCTCGACCGGCGTGTTCACCATCAGCCACGCACCGGCGTCGGGCCTGCATGAACTGGTACGCATCACCAGGACGGGCGGCCACGCCATCTTCACGGTTCGCGACCAGGTGTTTGAAAGCGGCGGGTTTCAAGCCGTGTTTGGCGAACTGGAGCAGGCGAAAAAATGGCAGCCGGTCGAGGAGAGCCCGTGGTTCCGCTGCTACGCAATCGCCGAGCCCGACGCGCTGGTGAAGACCTTCGTGTTCGAGGTGCTGTGAAGCGCCTGCGAAGGCAGACGCGATTGCTGAAAAGCCAAAACATTGATATGAGCAGCGCCATGGAAGAGCTTTTTGGCGATCCGGCCTATAAAGGTTTCGTGCTGCAGGACAGGAAACGCCTGCCGTCGCGATTTTCCGCGCGCGTCTGCGGGGCGCTGACCAGCCGACTTAGCTAGGGCAGACTCGCCAGGCTGTTTCGCCGGTCCGACCGGCGTCGTTTTCCCTTTTTAAATCGACGGATTTACGCAAATGAGCGCACCGCGCACCCTCTACGACAAGATTTTCGACGACCATGTTGTCGACCGCCAGGACGACGGCACCTGCCTGCTCTATATCGACCGCCATCTGGTCCACGAAGTCACCAGCCCGCAGGCTTTCGAAGGCCTGCGCATAACCGGCCGCAAGGTTCGGCATCCGGAAAAGACGCTGGCCGTGGTCGACCACAATGTGTCGACTTCGCCGGAGCGAAAGTTCGGCATCAAGAACGAGGAAAGCCGCATCCAGGTCGAAGCGCTGGCCAAAAACGCCAAGGATTTCGGCGTCGAATATTATTCCGAGAAGGATATCCGCCAGGGCATCGTCCACATCATCGGGCCGGAGCAAGGCTTTACGCTGCCCGGCATGACCATCGTCTGCGGCGACAGCCACACCTCGACGCATGGCGCGTTCGGGGCGCTGGCGCATGGCATCGGCACCTCTGAAGTCGAGCATGTGCTGGCGACGCAGACGCTGATCCAGCGCAAGGCCAAGAACATGCTGGTGCGCGTCGACGGCGCACTGCCGGAAGGCGTCACCGCCAAGGACATCATCCTCGCCATTATCGGCGAGATCGGCACGGCCGGCGGCACCGGCTATGTCATCGAATATGCCGGCGAGGCAATCCGTGCGCTGTCGATGGAAGGCCGCATGACGATCTGCAACATGTCGATCGAAGCCGGCGCCCGCGCCGGCCTGATCGCGCCCGACGAGACCACCTTCGCCTATGTCAAGGACAAGCCGCGCGCCCCCAAGGGCGAAGCCTGGGACGCCGCGCTCGCCTACTGGAAGACGCTGCAGTCCGACGAAGGCGCGCATTTCGACAAGGTGGTCGTGCTCGACGCGGCAAAGCTGCCGCCGATCGTCTCCTGGGGCTCCTCGCCCGAGGACGTGGTCTCGGTGCAAGGCATCGTGCCGAACCCGGACGACATCACTGATGAGAACAAGCGCACCTCCAAGCAGCGCGCACTCGACTATATGGGCCTGAAGCCGGGCACCAAGATCACCGATATCGAACTCGATCGCGTCTTCATCGGCTCCTGCACCAATGGCCGCATCGAGGATCTGCGCGCCGCAGCCAAGGTGATCGAGGGCAAGAAGGTCAATCCGCGGGTCAGTGCGATGATCGTGCCGGGCTCCGGCCTGGTCAAGGAACAGGCAGAGGCCGAAGGCCTCGACAAGATCTTTGTCGCCGCCGGCTTTGACTGGCGTGAGCCGGGCTGCTCGATGTGCCTTGCCATGAACGACGACCGGCTGAAGCCGCATGAGCGCTGCGCCTCGACCTCGAATCGCAATTTCGAGGGGCGCCAAGGCTTCAAGGGCCGGACGCATCTGGTGTCGCCGGCAATGGCCGCGGCGGCGGCGATCGCCGGCCATTTCGTCGACATCCGCGAGTGGAAATAGGGCAGGCGCGCGCAGTCGGATATGAGGAGCCCGAGCCGCAATGCGGTTCGGGCATTCTTCAGTCGGGCCGCCTGACGAATTCGTGGAATCCCTCACGGCGGCCGGGTTGGTCCTTTGCGACGACCAGCGCCAGTTGGCGCTCGTCGAAGAGTTTGAACCATTCGTCCCATTCGACCAGTTCGTAGCCGCCGGCATTGACCGGGCGTTCGGCCTCATCCTGGTCCTGGTAGGCATGCTGGCCGAAGACCAGCCTCAGCATGGGCTGCGTTCCGGCTTCGGGCGACACGTCGACGATCGCCGGAAAGCCGGCGCGTGCCGCGGCCCATGAGCGAATTGCATCGTGATCGGTCAGCATGATCGTGTCGGCCATCGGAGCGTCTCCTGGTTGCCGTCGTGAAACGCCGCTCGCCGTTCGCGGTTCCGCCCAGCGGCTTTGTCGACGCACCTGTCGTATATTCGCTTTCGCTTAACCGCTTGTTTGGGCTTCCGCTCTAAGGTCCTCCAAGGGGAAGCGAGGGGAAATTACAGCGCTTGGACACCGGCCTGCTCATAGCGCTGCTCAATCCAGGCATCGCCCTCACACTCGGCGCGGCATTTCTCGTGCTGTGGTTCTATCAGCGCCACCGTCCCTATCTGGGCGTGCTGGCGGCGGGCTACTCGGCCTCGGCCGCAGGCTTCCTGCTCCAGTATTTCACGCTGCCGGTCGGCATGGCACCGACCAAGCTCATCTCGATCCTGTGCTTCACCTTCGCCACCTGCTGTCTCGCCGGCGCGGTCATTGCGCGCTATGGGCGGCGCGTGCCTTACCCGGCGGTCGGCATTCTGGCCTGCGGCGGCCTGGCCGCGTTTTCGTGGTTTCTTTTTGCCCGGCCGGATCTCACCTGGCGCATCCTTGCCATCAATTTCAGCTTCGGCGGCATCAGCCTGGTTGTCGCCGCCGAGTTGCGCGTGGTGCGCAACAACGGCCCGACAGAAATGATCCTGTTCGTGCTGTCGCTGCTTTCCGGCCTGAACTTCCTGGCGCGGACGCTTGCCGTCGTCATCGCGCATGGGCCGTTCACCAGCTATGAAGGGCTTTACTCCTCGTCCTACTGGACGACGGCTCTGCTATCGCATGCATTGCTGTCGCTGCTTATTGCGCTTTGCCTGTTCGGCGCCGCCGCGCTCGATGTGATGAAGGCCCTGAAGACCGAAACCCTGACAGACCCGCTGTCGGGCCTGCTCAACCGCCGCGGCTTCGAGGAGCGCGCCATGCTTGTCCTGCAGCACTGTGCCACGGCGCAATTGCCGGTTGCGCTGGTGCTTGCCGATCTCGATCATTTCAAGGCGCTCAACGATCAGCATGGCCACGCGGCCGGCGATCGCGTCATCGCCGACTTCGCTGCCAAGCTTCTGTCGGCTGCAGGTACGCGCGGCGTTGCCGGCCGTATCGGCGGCGAAGAGTTCGCCGTGCTGTTGCCGCTCAGCGACCTTGGCGCGGCAAGACTGTTTGCCGAAGCCATTCGCACGGTCTATTCGGCGGGCAGAATCGACGGACTTCCGCCCGACACGAGAGTGACCGCGAGCTTCGGGGTGGCCGCCCGCACCAGCGACGAAGGGCTGGACCCGCTGATGCGCCGCGCCGACGAAGCGCTCTACAAAGCCAAAAGGAGTGGCCGCGACAGCGTATGCCTGTCCTATCCGCGGCCTGAAACGGTCGTCCTTCCCAATCGGACCAGTGCTGGCTGAGCGTCAGCGGCGGCTTCGAATTAACGTCTTTTTCGCGCGTTGGTGATTTGCTGTTCGGGGGGAAGTGCCAAAACGCCATGGGCAGCGCTAATTTCATCCTGCTGATCAACCTGTTCGTTGCCGGGCTGCTGGCGGCGGCCTTCATGACGATCGCGGTCTATGACGCCGGCCGGGTGTCGGCACGCTGGCTGGCGTTCGGCTATGTGCTCGGCACGGCTTATTTTGCGATCGAGTTCAGCATTCCTGCCTTCGACAATGCGCGCCCCGTGGTTGTCGCCGCCTTTGCCGCCTTCCTTGGCGCTACCGTCGCCTTCAATGGCGGGCTTGCCCATAAATACCGCGTTTCGCCGCCTTGGCCGCCGATGCTGTTCTTCCTGGTCTTCGCCACCCTCGCGGTCCACTTCGTGCAGGACCTGCCACGCCAATCCTTTGTGCGAATGGCGGCCTACCAGCTTCCCTATGCGGCTATGCAGTTCACCGGGCTGGCGATCGTCTTGTCGTCCAGGCAAAGACGCGAGCGGCTCGACTATATGCTGATGGCTGTCCTAGCGGCCAGCACCTTGCAGTTCGCCAGCAAACCCTTCATCGCCCATGCGCTTGGTGGCTGGGGCGCCAATCCGCAATCTTATGCGCAGACCAGCTATGCGTTGGTGTCGCAGTCGGTCGGCACCGTGTTCGGCCTGGCGCTTGCGCTGGTGACATTGGCTATCCTGGTCCGCGACGTGCTCGCCGAGGCGACGTCGAAATCGGAAACCGACACGCTTTCGCGGCTGCTCAACCGTGGCGGCTTCGAGCGCCATGCCGAGATCGCGCTGCGTGACGCCATGCGGCGCGCCGTTCCAGCGGCACTGGTCATTGCCGATCTCGACCATTTCAAGCGCATCAACGATACTTACGGCCACGCGTCGGGCGATCGGGTCATCGAGACCTTTGCCGGGTTTCTCCGCGATGCCGCGGCCGACCATCATGTCGCCGGCCGCATCGGCGGCGAGGAATTCGCTATTTTCCTGCCGGGGACCAATCTAGCCGCCGCCCGGCTCTTTGCCGAGGGCACGCGTAGCGCCTTCGGTGCCACGCCGATCGACTGCCTGCCCGCGGATCACCGCTGCAGCGCCAGCTTCGGCATTGCCGAGCTTGGTCCGGGCGAAAGCTTTTCCGACCTGCTGCGGCGCGCCGACAAAGCGCTCTATCAGGCGAAGGGCAGCGGTCGCGATTGCGTGCGTGTCTCGGCGGGGCCGGCTGTTGCCCTGCCGGCGCCGTCAACCAAGGGCGGCGTGGCCGTCAGCGGCAGGGGCTGAGCTCCGGCATTTCGCCGTCGGAGAGGCCGTACATATAGCTGCGGCCCTTGACGAAAACCGGCGGCCTATAGCAGTCGCCGCCGCGGACATCGTCCGATTCGTTTTCGTAGATCACGTCGGGCTGGCCGGCGCTGGTGTAGTCGGACAATTCCTTGGCCAGCTTGCCCTCGCCAACGAGGATACGCTTGTAGCCGGCGGCGCTGTCGATGACGAGATTGCCGAAGGAATCGGCATAGACGCGGTCATGATGGCGCGTCCCGGCGAATGCCGGTGCGACGACGCCGACGGCGAGCGCCGCCACTAGGAACCAGGGAAGGCGCGATCCTGCTGAATTCGAATGCATGGCGTGCTGCTCCATTGCTGAGAGGCAAGCCTCCTCGAATCAGAAATTAACCTTTTATTAACCTTTGTTAAGAGGGCAACCGCAGCAGGGGCGAGGTCTCGGAAAATATGGTTAATACTCGATCGCCCACCGGCCATCATTCGGCCATGCCTTGTTCCCACCATCCCCAGCATCGGGCGCGACTCGAAAAGCATGAAATCCGGTGGCTTGCCGGAGCATCGCGGCGGGCTCGATACGCGGGGGGAAAGCAGCAAATGAGATTACGCCGCACGTTTCGGATGGCGCTGGCCATTCCGCCGCTGCTGGCTGCCGCCGCCTGCGCGCCGCAGACCAGCGCGCCCAAGCTCGGCAACACGGCCGCCGCTTCCGTGTCGCTTGCTCCCGCCGCTAGCGAACCGACGGCACCGCAGCCGCGCACAGCTACTTACAACTGCGCCGACGGTAGCGTGATAACCATCGAGAATCTCGGCACGTCGGTGCGCGTCCTCGGCCAGAACGGCGCCAGCGCCGAGCTGCCGGCGTCACCGGCCAATCAGACCAGCCGTTACGGCGAGGCGCATGACGCAATCGTGATCGATGGGCGTGAGGCGCTGGTGATGAAGGGCGGTGCATCACCGCTGGCCTGCAAGCGCTGATCCGCCCCTTGCGCCAGCCATATTTTGCAGTGCGGCGACATTGTGCCGGCGCAAGGCGACAGCCCTAATCGATTGAAGCTGAAAGCCTCGCTTTCATCAGACTAAATTACGTTTTCGAAACGGTTTTCCGGCTTTGACGCGGTGCAAAAAGAGCATTAGAAACCGGCTGTCCGAAGTCGCAACCGGAAGCGGTAATGCCGCATTCCCACCTGAGGCTCCAGAGACGCCGAACTGGGGGAGCCATGAGCAAATCACCAGCCACCCGCGAATTTGCCAGACGTGAACGGCCGCTTTCGCCGCATCTGACCGTCTATCGGCCGCCGATCACCATGACGATGTCGATCGTCCACCGCATCACCGGCGGGGCGCTCTATTTCGGCACGCTGCTGGTCGCGCTGTGGCTGATGGCGGCGGCGAGCTCGGAGGCGACCTTCAATGCCGTCAACTGGGCCTTCGGCTCGTGGCTGGGACGGCTGGTGCTGTTCGGCTACAGCTGGGCGCTGATGCACCACATGCTGGGCGGTGTGCGCCATCTTATCTGGGACACTGGGGCAGGGCTGGAAAAGCATACGGCATCGAGGATCGCCTGGGCGACGCTGGCCGGCTCGGTCACGCTGACGCTGCTGATCTGGATTGCCGGCTACATGGCGCGGGGAGCCTGACATGAACGGCAAGAACCCCGACATGCGCACGCCGCTGGCCAAGGTCCGCGGCCTCGGTTCCGCCCGCGAGGGCACCGGCCATTTCTGGCGCCAGCGGCTGACGGCGATCTCCAACATCCCGCTGGTCCTGTTCTTCGTCGGCTTCCTGATCGCACTCAACGGCGCCAGCTATCTCGAGGTGCGCGCCGCACTTGCCAATCCGTTCGTTGCACTGGTGCTGGCGCTGGTGCTGTTGTCGGTGCTCTACCACATGCGGCTCGGCATGCAGGCGATCATCGAAGACTATGTGCATGGCGAAGGCACCAGGCTGGCGCTGCTCGCCCTCAACACATTCTTTCCCGTAGTCGTCGGCGTCGCTTCGGTCTTCGCCCTGCTTAAACTGGCATTTGGAGGCTGATTTTTTGGCCAAGGACGCGAAGAACGCCAACACGGCTTCCGCCTATAGCTATGTCGATCACAAATTCGACGTCGTGGTCGTCGGCGCCGGCGGCGCCGGCCTGCGCGCCGCGCTCGGCATGGCTGAGCAGGGCCTGCGCACCGCCTGCATCACCAAAGTGTTCCCGACGCGCTCGCATACGGTTGCGGCGCAGGGCGGCATCGCCGCCTCGCTCGCCAATATGGGGCCCGACAACTGGCAGTGGCATCTCTTCGACACCGTCAAAGGCTCAGATTGGCTGGGCGACACCGACGCTCAAGAATACATGGTGCGCGAAGCGCCGGCGGCGGTCTACGAGCTCGAGCACTACGGCGTTCCCTTCAGCCGCACCGAGGACGGGAAAATCTACCAGCGGCCGTTCGGCGGCATGATGATGAATTTCGGCGAGGGGCCGCCGGTGCAGCGCACCTGTGCGGCCGCCGACCGCACCGGCCACGCCATGCTGCACACGCTCTACGGCCAGTCGCTGAAGCACAATGCGCAGTTCTTTATCGAGTATTTCGCGCTCGACCTGATCATGGAGCCGGACGGCACCTGCACCGGCGTCGTCGCCTGGAACCTCGACGACGGCACCATCCACCGCTTTTCGGCCAAGATGGTGGTGCTGGCGACCGGCGGCTATGGCCGCGCCTATTTCTCGGCCACCTCGGCGCATACCTGCACCGGCGATGGCGGCGGCATGGCCGCACGCGCAGGCCTGCCGCTGCAGGATATGGAGTTCGTGCAGTTCCACCCGACCGGCATATACGGCGCCGGCTGCCTGATCACCGAGGGCGCGCGCGGCGAGGGCGGCTATCTCGTCAATTCCGAGGGCGAGCGCTTCATGGAGCGCTACGCGCCGTCAGCCAAGGATCTGGCTTCGCGCGACGTGGTTTCGCGCTGCATGACGCTGGAAATCCGCGAGGGCCGCGGCGTCGGCCCGAAGAAGGATCACATTTTCCTGCATCTCGACCATCTCGACCCGGCCGTTCTGCACGAGAGGCTTCCGGGTATTTCGGAATCGGCAAAGATCTTTGCCGGCGTCGACCTGACCAAGGAGCCGATCCCGGTGCTGCCGACGGTCCACTACAATATGGGCGGCGTGCCGACCAATTACTGGGGCGAGGTGCTGAACCCGACGGCGTCGAATCCGGACCAGGTGTCGCCCGGGCTGATGGCGGTCGGCGAAGCCGGCTGCGCCTCGGTGCACGGTGCTAACCGGCTGGGCTCCAACTCGCTGATCGACCTGGTGGTGTTCGGCCGTGCGGCGGCAATCCGGGCCGGCCAGGTGATCGACCGCACATCGGCGATCCCTTCGCCCAACGAGGCCGCCGTCGAAAAGATAATGGACCGCTTCGACCGGCTGCGTCACGCCAACGGCTCGACGCCGACAGCGGTTTTGCGCGAAAAGATGCAGAAGGCGATGCAGGAGGACGCGGCGGTGTTCCGCACCCAGGAATCGCTGGAAAGCGGCTGCAGGCGCATTTCGCAGATCTGGGGTGAACTCGGCGACGTCAAGGTGTTCGACCGCTCGATGATCTGGAACTCCGACCTGGTCGAGACGCTGGAGCTGGAAAACCTGATGGCCAACGCCATCACCACCGTCTACGGCGCCGAGGCGCGCAAGGAAAGCCGCGGCGCGCACGCGCGGGAGGACTTTTCGGCCCGCGACGACGCCAACTGGCGCAAGCATACGCTGGCTCGGCTCAACGAGGCCGGCGAGGTGGCGCTCACCTACCGGCCGGTGCACACCGAAACGCTGCTTAAGGAAGCAGACGGCGGCATCAACCCGGCCAAGATCGCGCCAAAGGCCAGGGTGTATTGATGATGGCGCTGGCGGTTGCGGGATATTCCGGCACGCCCCTTCCGGCCAAGCTCGGCCTGAAGGACGGGATGATTGCCGCCTTCGTCGCCTTGCCGCCCGAACTCGACGATCTGGCAGACGCCGTCGAGTTTGCCCACGTCGACCGGCTGGCTGATTGGTCGGCGATCTCTGGCGTTCATGAGAAATACGATGCCGTACATGCTTTCACCCGGCAGCGTGTCGAGATCGAGGACCGTCTTGGCGACGTCGAAGCGGCGATCAAGCGGGACGGCATGGTCTGGGTGTCATGGCCGAAGAAGGCATCGAAAGTGCCGACCGACGTCACCGAGGACGTTATCCGCACAGAGGCGCTGAAGCTCGACCTCGTCGACGTCAAGGTCGCCGCCGTGAACGAGATCTGGTCCGGGCTGAAGCTCGTCATCCGAAAGGACCTGAGGTAATGGTCGAACTCACGCTTCCGAAAAACTCGAAGATCATGGCCGGAAAATCCTGGCCGAAGCCGGAGGGCGCGACCAACCTGCGCGAATACCGCATCTACCGCTGGTCGCCGGACGATGACGAGAACCCGCGCATGGATACGTATTTCGTCGACATGGACGATTGCGGGCCGATGGTGCTCGACGCGCTGCTCTGGATCAAGAACAAGATCGATCCGACGCTGACGCTGCGCCGCTCCTGCCGCGAAGGCATTTGCGGCTCGTGCGCCATGAACATCGACGGGTCGAACACGCTGGCCTGCACCAAGGGCTGCGACGACATTTCCGGCGCGATCAAGGTCTATCCGCTGCCGCATATGGCCGTGGTCAAGGATTTGGTGCCCGACCTCACCAATTTCTACGCCCAGCACGCCTCGATCGAGCCGTGGCTGAAGACGGTGTCGCCCGAGCCGGCCAAGGAATGGCTGCAGAGCCATGAGGACCGCGAAAAGCTCGACGGGCTCTACGAGTGCATATTGTGCGCCTGCTGCTCGACCTCCTGCCCGAGCTACTGGTGGAACGGCGAGCGCTATCTCGGCCCGGCGACGCTGCTGCAGGCCTATCGCTGGCTGATCGATTCCAGGGACGAGGCGACGGGCGAGCGGCTCGACAATCTCGAAGACCCGTTCCGGCTCTATCGCTGCCACACCATCATGAACTGCGCCCAGACTTGCCCCAAAGGGCTCAACCCGGCCAAGGCGATCGCCGAGATCAAGAAGATGATGGTGGAGCGACGGGTGTAGGCGGCGGGCGGGTTGCAGCCGAGATCGTCTCGTCCGTAGCGATCCTTCGCGCCCCCCTCTGTCCTGCCGGACATCTCCCCCTCAAGGGGGGAGATTAGCAGCTTGGAGGACAGCGCCCTTTCTGCAGCCTTGAAAAGTGGCGAAGCGGTGATGACAGCCAATCTCCCCACTAGAGGGGGAGATGTCCGGCAGGACAGAGGGGGGCGCTGTCCCGCCGAGTTCGAAAGGATAGCAAACTTATGACCGATTCCGACCTTCCCATCCTCTCTCCCATCGAAGCCCGCGTGCTCGGCTGCCTTATCGAGAAGAAGGAGCTGACGCCGGACGTCTATCCGCTGACGCTCAATGCGGCACATGCGGCGGCCAACCAGAAGACGGCGCGCGAGCCGGTGATGTCGGTCGAACTTGGCGAGGTCAGAAGAGCGCTTGGCCAGCTCGAGCAGAAGGGCCTAGTCAGGCAGGTGTTCGCGTCGCGCGTCGAGCGCTACGAGCATGTGGTGGCGCAGCGCTTTTCCCTGACCTCGGCGCAGATCGCGCTGCTCGGCCTGTTGCTGCTGCGCGGCCCGCAGACGGCCTATGAATTGCTGGCGCGAAGCGAGCGCATGGCGCGGCTGCCGTCGATCGACGAGCTTCGCGGCAATCTCGATCTGCTGATCGGCCGCCGGCCACCGCTGGTGCAGCAGATCGATCGCGGCCCAGGCCAGCGCGAGGATCGCTATGTCCATCTGCTCAGCGGGCCGCCGCAGCTGTCGGCTGCCGCAGCGCCCCTGCAGTCGTCCTCGCCGGCGTCGGATCTGGAGACGCGCGTGCAGGCCCTCGAGGAAGAGGTCGCGGCATTGCGCGCCCGTCTCGACGCACTGTCCGGCGATGGGCGATAAGGATTTTCGAGACGTCGGGGACGGCCCCTCAGGTAACGTGTTCGTTGCCTACTTTCGATTGGCTGGCGCTGCCCCGCCTGCCGGCGACCTCTCCCGTATAGGGACGAGGAGAGGGACGCTCTTCGACGGTTTCGTCAATCATCAACGTTGCAAGAAGAGTGCCGCAGCTGCGGCCAGCTTCTTTCTCCCCGTCACTTACGGGGAGAAATGCCCGGCAGGGCAATGAGGGGCGGCGCCGACTTCAACAATTGATGGACTCCAACACCAGTTGGAATCTATCAGGCATAAAAGCTCCCTCACCCGAGCCTAGCGTCGAGCGATACTTTGATGGCGCCGAGCGCTTTCGAGACCGGGCATTCGGCCTTGGCCTTCTCGGCCAATTCCTTGAACTTGGCGGCATCGATGCCCGGTACCTTGCCGACCAGGGTGATCGCGCTGCCGGTGATGCCGGTGCCGGGAACCAGCGTTACCACGGCCTTGGCGTCGAGTTCGGCGGCCGGAGTGCCGTTCTCGGCGAGAAAATGCGAAAGCTGCATGGCGTAACAGCCGGCATGGGCGGCGGCGATCAGCTCTTCCGGGTTGGTGCCGGATTTGCCGCTCTCGTCCTCGAAACGCATCTTGGCCGAATAGGGCGTGCCCTTCAGCGTCCCGCTCTGTGTATCGAGCGTGCCTTTGCCTTCCTTGAAACTGCCTTTCCAAACGGCGTTGGCGGTGCGGTCCATCAATTCCTCCTTGATTGTCGTGATTGAGCCCGTGATCGGCATCCAGTCGACTATAGCGCGCGCCGGAGCGAAGGCCACCCACGCTTTCGTATCGGCGGCAGCGTGACACATCATGTCGAGCGAAAAAAAATTCGAAAAAAATACGCGTGCAAAAATGTCGACTTCCATCTGTCCCGGCCGTCCTGCGGGCGGCCATGGACTTGGTGGCCGGATGGAGGACCACATGAACAACCTGTTTTCTGCTCACTGCACAAGCACCGGCTACAGGGCCGGTGAACAACAAGCCGACTGGTCGCGCCTGCAGCCTTCCGGCTTCGGCCGATTGCTTGCGGCGATTGCCATTATCGGGATTGCGGTATCTCTTCTCGACTATGCTGCGGCCGGTCTCGATTCTGCGGCAGGCAAGGGCTCCGCGGAGATTTCCGTAGCCTCGTCTTCGGCTTCAAGCCAGGAATGGAGATAAAAATGAAGTATGTTTGCCTGGTCTATGGTGAAGAAAAAGATCTCTACGCAATGACGCCCGAGAGGCTGGCCAAGCTCGACGCCGATTCGATGGCCCATGACCGGTCATTGGACCAACGCGGGATGCTAATCATCGCGCAGGCGCTGCAATCGGTGAAAACGTCGAAAACCATTCGCAGGCGCAAGGGCAAGCGGCTGGTCACCGACGGCCCCTTCGCCGAAACCAAGGAGCAGTTGCTCGGTTTCGTCATGATCGAGGCCGAGAGCCTCGACGAGGCGCTGGAGATCGCGGGCGAGATTCCGCTCGCCGAAATAGGCACGATCGAGGTGCGGGCGATCTACAAGGTGCCCGGGTCATAGAGATGTCTCGATAAGTTCCTCCGCGGAGCGGCGGGGACCAACGACTGGCATGGGCTTTCGTTTTCTTCGTCGGACGCAACTTTTGCGTGTTGAAGCGAAGCAATACTTCTCCTATCGTCGCCCGAGATTGGGGGATTTCGGGGCATGCATATATTGATTGCAGCAATCGGCCTGCTCGGAGCAGCGGGCTTCTGGTGGTACCGGCTGAAGATCATGAACGACGCGGCGCGTGAGGTTGCCGACGTCGTTGGCCGCGTGCAGGGCAATGTGCGCCGCAAGAAGCTGCGCAAGCAGGCGGCACTCTCGCCGCTGACGGCGATCGACGATCCGGTCGTGGCGGCCGCGACGCTGATCACCGCCATCGTTTCCGAGAATGGTCCCATGCTGCCGCAACGCGAAGCCGCCATTTGATCGGTGATTTCGGAGATTGCCGATAAAAAGCAGACCGATGAGGCGGTGATCTACGCCAAATGGGCGGCTTCGCAAATTGATGACGCCACGGTCGTCATCGACAAACGCCTCGACGCGGCTGAAAGGAACGATCTGCTGCAGATGGTCGGCCGTGTGGCGGAAGCCGGCGGGCAAAGCCGGCAGATTTCCGACCAGCGAATGCTGCGGCTGCGCCAGAAGCTGGGCTTCGAGGTCAACTGACCGAACGGCCAGTAACGCGCACGTGCCAAGCCTAAATCGCCTCGCCCTTCAACAGTTTCGGCGTGTCGCCGGACAGGCCTGACGCCTGGCGGATGAAGAACTCCTTCAGCCGCGGCATGCGTTCGACAAGGCCGAGGCCGATGTCGCGCAAAGTGCGCAGCGGGCCGAAATCGTTGGAAAACATCCGGTTCAGCACATCGGTGGTGATGCCCATCTGCACCGTGTCGAAACGCCGCCATTGCTGGTAGCGCTCGAGCACGTCGAGCGCGCCGATGTCCTGGCCGAGCCGGTCGGCCTCGACCACCACTTCGGCCAGCGCCGCCACGTCCTTGAAGCCGAGATTGAGACCCTGGCCGGCGATCGGGTGGATGCCGTGGGCGGCGTCGCCGGCCAAGGCGATGCGCGGCGCGACGAAGGCGCGCGCAATGGTCAGCCCGAGAGGCCAGGCGCGGGGCTTGTCGGCGATATGGATTTCGCCGAGTTTGAGGCCAAAGCGCTGCTCGAGTTCATATTCCAGGACCAGGGTGTCGCCCGCGACCAGCTTTTCGGCATCCTGCGACCGTTCGACCCAGACGATCGATGAGCGGTTGGTGCCGTCCTTGCCCGGCTTGAGCGGCAGCGTGGCAAACGGGCCCGCGGGAAGGAAATGCTCTTCGGCGCGGCCGTTGTGCGGCCGCTCGTGCGCCACCGTGCAGACGATGCCGGACTGGCCATACTCCCATTTCACCGTCTTGATGCCGGCCATGTCGCGCAGCTTCGAATTGACGCCGTCGGCGGCAACCAGCAGCCGCGCCTTCAGCGTCGCGCCGTCGGCAAGATGCACGGTTATGCCGGCGCCGTTGATGTCGAAGGCGCTGACGGCGACGCCTTCGATGATGCCGATGCCGAGTTGTTCGGCGCGCCGGCGCAAGGCGCCGTTCAAATCCTTGTTGGCGACCATATGCGCAAAGGGTTCGCCGGGCGCGACCTCGCCGTCGAAGGTGAGGAACACCGGGCGGACCGGATCGGATGTGCGCGAATCGGTGACAATCATTTCGGTGATTGCCTGCGCCTCCGGCGCGATCTCGTTCCAGACGCCGAGCTGGTCGAGCATGCGGCACGCGGCGGCGGCAATCGCCGAGGCGCGGCCGTCCTTCTGCCAGACGCCGGCGGGTGCTGCATCGACGACGGCGACGGCGAGGCTCGGCCGCGCCTGCTTCAGCGACACGGCGGCGGCCAAGCCGATATAACCGGCGCCGGCGACCAGAACGTCGAGCGAATTCTTGCTGTCGACCATGGGCAATTCCTTTCGCAGCCTGACTGTCGCCGGGCATTCCGCCCTTGACTGCCCGCTGTTCCTGTCGGAAACCGCCATGGTAATTTTGCGGCGAGGTCAAGATGACGGCAGCCATGGACGAGCTTCTCGGCATTCTCGACCTCGAGCAGCTGGAACACAACCTGTATCGTGGTCGCAGCCCCAAGCTCGATTGGCAGCGCATCTTCGGCGGCCAGACCATCGCCCAGGCGCTGGTCGCCGCGCAGCGAACGGTCGAGCCCGAGCGCCACGTGCATTCGCTGCATGGCTATTTCATGCGGCCGGGCGACACCAAGGTGCCTATCATCTACGAGGTCGACCGCATCCGTGACGGCGGCTCCTTCACCACGCGCCGCGTCGTGGCGATCCAGCACGGCCAGGCGATCTTTTCGCTGGAAGCCTCGTTCCAGCAGGATGAGGTCGGCCTGGAACATCAGGTGCCGATGCCGCAGGACGTGCCGGCGCCCGACACGTTGCTGTCGCAGCGCGAATTGCTGGGCAAGTTCGGCGAAGCCGTGCCCGACGGCATCAAGCGCTATTGGGAGCGCGACCGGCCGATCGAGATGAAGCCGGTGATGCTGAAGCATTATACCAGCCGGGAAAAGCTCGAGCCGAAGCAGAACATCTGGATCCGCACCACCGGCCCGGTGCCGGCCGACCGCGCCACGCAGGCGGCCGTGCTCGCTTACCTCTCGGATATGACGCTGCTCGACACCTCGACCTTTGCCCATGGCCGCGCCATTTTCGATCGTGATATCCAGGCAGCCAGCCTCGACCACGCCATGTGGTTCCACCGCAGCCATCCGCTCGACGACTGGATGCTGTACACGCAAGACAGCCCGTCGACGCAAGGATCGCGTGGCTTTACCCGCGGCTCGCTGTTTGCCCGCGACGGCACCTTGATCGCCTCGGTTGCCCAAGAAGGACTCATCCGGCTGAAGCGGCCGCCTGCGGAGTAGGCATTTTTCGAAATTTGCCTATTTTTTAAGCATATGCACTGCCGCGCCTGTGAACAGGCAGCTGCCAGACCTTCTCGATTTCGTTGTTTAACAACAGCTTAACACCCTGCTTCGGCAATTGGCACGGAGCTTGAATCCTAGCGGGCACTCTCCGGCTCTCATGGGGATCGGCGAAGTCGTGCAAACGCGGGGACCCGCAACAGCAAAGGGTGAAACCTTATGAAGATCGTGATGGCAATCATAAAGCCGTTCAAGCTCGACGAGGTGCGCGAGGCGCTCACCGCAGTCGGCATCCAGGGCCTGACCGTCACCGAAGTAAAAGGCTACGGACGTCAGAAGGGGCACACGGAAATCTATCGCGGGGCGGAATACGCGGTCAGCTTCCTGCCGAAGATCAAGATCGAAGTCGCGGTCGCTGTCGACATGGTCGACAAGGCCGTCGAAGCCATCACCGCGGCGGCCAAGACCGGCCAGATCGGCGACGGCAAGATCTTCGTTTTCGGCATCGACCAGGCGGTGCGCATTCGCACCGGCGAAACAGACACCGACGCGCTTTGAGCTGCGGATACGTATTCCAATGGAGAGTTCAATGAATATTCCTTCCACCTTGAAGATAACGGGACGCGCGGCCGTTTTGGGCTCGCTCGCTCTCGCTGCACTGGGCACGGTTGCTGCGTTCGCGCAGGAAGCGGCACCGGCGGCACCGGCTGCCCCTGCGCCCGCGCTCGACACCGGCAACACAGCCTGGATGCTGACCTCGACGGCGCTGGTGCTGATGATGACCATACCGGGCCTGGCGCTGTTTTATGGGGGCATGGTGCGCAAAAAGAACGTGCTCGCCACCATCATGCAGAGCTTTGCCATCACCTGCCTGGTGACGGTGCTGTGGTTCATGTTCGGCTACTCGCTGGCCTTCTCGGATGGCGGCGGCATGAATGCCTATCTCGGCGGCTTCTCGAAGTTCTTCCACAACGGCATCACCACGTCCTCGCTGTGGCTGCCGGGCGTGGCGAACATTCCTGAGTTCGTCTTCTCGATGTTCCAGATGACCTTCGCCATCATCACGCCGGCGCTGATTGCCGGCGCCTTCGCCGAACGCATGAAGTTCTCGGCGCTGCTCATCTTCATGGGCGCGTGGCTGCTGGTGGTCTACGCCCCGATCGCGCACTGGGTGTGGGGCGGCGGCTTCCTCGGCACAGCCGGCGTTCTCGATTTCGCCGGCGGCACGGTCGTTCACATCAATGCCGGTGTTGCCGGCCTGGTCTGCGCGCTGGTTCTCGGCAAACGTGAAGGCTACGGCACCACCAACATGGCGCCGCACAACCTCGTCTACTCCGTCATCGGCGCTTCGCTGCTGTGGGTCGGCTGGTTCGGCTTCAACGCCGGCTCGGAACTGGCCGCCGACGGCCTTGCCGGTGCCGCAATGCTGAACACCCAGGTTGCCGCTGCTGCTGCGGCGCTCGCCTGGATGTTCGCCGAATGGATCGTCGCCAAGAAGCCGAGCGTTCTCGGCATCATCTCGGGCGCCGTCGCTGGCCTGGTCGCGGTGACGCCGGCTTCCGGCTTCGTCAATCCGACCGGCGCCTTCATCGTCGGCATCGTCGCCGGCGTGCTCTGCTACGTCTCGGCCGTCAAGCTCAAGCACGCGTTCGGCTATGACGACTCGCTCGATGCATTCGGCGTGCACGGCATCGGCGGCATCATCGGTGCATTGCTGACCGGCGTGCTCGCCGATCCGGCGATCAACAGCCTCGGCTCGGGTGCCTCTGTCGGCAAGCAGCTCTACGGTATCGTCTTCACCATCCTGTGGACGGCGATCGCGAGCTTCGTGATCCTCTATATCGTCAAGGCGCTGGTCGGCCTGCGTCCTTCCACCCCGGAAGAGGTCGAAGGCCTCGACATCAGCCAGCACGGCGAAGTGGTGCCGTAAGGGTATTTGGCCGGCACCGGCGTTTGCCGGTGCCAGAAAGATCCCGTCGTGATGCTCCCGAAAGGGCTCACGCCTTGAGGCCCGGAAATCTTCCGGGCCTCTTTTTTGTACGCAGATGGCCGTGACGACTTGATCACAATCGCTTGATCAGGGGCTCGATCCGCCCGTGGCGTGAAACATCGGCCGCAGCGGCTCCGAACTGTGGTGGCGGTCGCCCGTTCCGGTGACGCAGAATGCCCATGGTTAATGCGCCCTTAACCTTCCCGCCGCTAGTCTGACAGCCGAATCTGCCGTGTTGCGCGTCCGCGCCCGGCCGGGCAACGACAGACGAGGAAGAGCATGCGTTCAGGGGCTTCAGCACCGCTTGCGCTAGCCGATACGGAGCACGGCATCCGGTCGTTCGCGAGGCGCCAGGTCGGGCGGCTGGTCGGTGCCGGGCTGTTTGCTCTGATTGGTTTCGGCGTCGCCGCCCTTGCCACCTGGAACGTCGCCGATCCGAGCTTTTCGCACGCCACCGACAATATCGTCACCAATGCAATGGGTTATGCCGGCGCCGTCTTTTCCGACATTGCCATGCAGTTCTTCGGACTTGCCGCCGTTGCGGCGCTGGTGCCGGCGGTGATCTGGGGATTTCTGCTGTTTACCGCGCGCGGCGTCGACCGGCTGCCGAAACGGGCGCTGGCCTGGTTCGGGTTTTCGCTGCTTGGCGCGGCAATTGCCGGCTGCGTGGTGCCGCCCAAGACCTGGCCGCTGCCGACCGGCCTCGGCGGCGTCTTCGGCGACATGGTGCTCAATATCCCGGGCCTGGTCATCGGCGGCTATCCGACCGGCCTCGTCGCCAGCGTGCTCGCCGTGCTCCTGGCAGCGCCGGCGCTGTGGGTATTCTTGTATGGCTCGGCGCTGATTTCGCGCAAGAACGGCTTTGCCGTCCTCGAACAGCCTGCAGTGCCCGATCCGCAGGAGGACCTGCTTTTCGACAATGAAGAGGACGAGGGCGACGAAGGTATATTGGCGCTTGGCGCCATCACCCACTGGTGGCTGTCGCTGCGGGCCTATCTGCGCCGCCGCGCCGCGCGCCGGCGCGAGCGCGACGATTTCGAGCCGGAGATGGAACCGCGCCCCAGCGCCTGGCGGCGGGCGGCCGAACGGGTCGAATCGGCCGAGTTCGCCGAGGCGCGGATGAGCCCGGGCGGGCGCGCCCGAGTCGAGCCGGAATTCTTCGCCGCCATGGTCAACGACCGCAGTGCCTCGATCGACCCTGACGATGCCGACGTCTTCGATAACGACAATGACGACGACATGGATTTCGCGCCCGAGCCGGCCGGCCAGCGCCGCGCCGCGCCGACGGCCAAGGTGCAGAACTTCCGTTCCGACGCGGCGACACGCGTCGAGGCGCCGGCGCCGCGGCCGGCCCCCGGCGCCCGCGTCCAGCGCGAGGCGCAGACTTCGCTGATCGGCTCGGAAAAATTCGAGATGCCGTCGCTGCACTTCCTGTCGGAACCAAAGAACGTGGTGCGCGACGCCAGCCTGTCCAAGGACGCGCTGGAGCAGAACGCCCGCCTGCTCGAGGGCGTGCTGGAGGATTTCGGCGTCAAGGGCGAAATCATCCATGTGCGTCCGGGTCCGGTCGTCACGCTCTACGAGCTGGAACCGGCGCCCGGCATCAAATCGTCGCGGGTCATCGGCCTGTCCGACGACATCGCCCGCTCGATGAGCGCCATCGCCTGCCGTGTCGCCGTGGTGCCCGGCCGCAACGCGATCGGCATCGAATTGCCGAACGCCAGGCGCGAGACGGTCTATTTGCGCGAGATCATGGCCAGCCGCGATTTCGAAACCACCAAGGCCAGGCTGGCGCTGGCGCTGGGCAAGACCATCAATGGCGAGGCGGTGATCGTCGACATCGCCAAAATGCCGCACGTGCTGGTCGCCGGCACCACCGGCTCGGGCAAGTCCGTCGCCATCAACACCATGATCCTGTCGCTGCTCTACCGGCTGACGCCGCAGGACTGCCGGCTGATCATGATCGATCCAAAGATGCTGGAGCTCTCGGTCTATGACGGCATTCCGCATCTTCTGACGCCGGTCGTCACCGATCCGAAGAAGGCGGTGGTGGCGCTAAAATGGACCGTGCGGGAGATGGAGGACCGCTACCGCAAGATGTCCAAGGTCGGCGTCCGCAACATCGACGGCTTCAACGCGCGCGTGCAGCAGGCCGAGAAAAAGGGCGAAAGGATCTCGCGCACCGTGCAGACCGGCTTCGACCGCCAAACCGGCGAGGCGATCTACGAGACGGAGAACCTCGACCTCGAGCCGATGCCCTACATCGTCGTCATCATCGACGAGATGGCCGATTTGATGATGGTCGCCGGCAAGGACATCGAAGGCGCGGTGCAGCGCCTGGCGCAGATGGCGCGCGCCGCCGGCATCCATGTCATCATGGCGACGCAGCGGCCGTCGGTCGACGTCATCACCGGCACCATCAAGGCGAATTTCCCGACCCGCATCTCCTTCCAGGTGACATCGAAGATCGACAGCCGCACCATCCTGGGCGAGCAGGGCGCCGAACAGCTGCTCGGCATGGGCGACATGCTCTACATGGCCGGCGGCGGCCGCATCCAGCGCGTGCACGGTCCCTTCGTCTCCGACGACGAGGTGGAGAAAATTGTCGCGCATCTGAAGCTGCAGGGCGTGCCGGAATATCTCGACGCCATCACCGAGGACGACGACAAGGACTACGATGAGCCGACGGGCAAAGGCAGTGGCGGCGGCGACGGCGGTAATTTCGAGGATTCCGACGATCCCTACGACCAGGCGGTCGCGGTGGTGCTGCGCGACGGCAAGGCCTCGACCAGCTACATCCAGCGCCGGCTCGGCATCGGCTACAACCGCGCCGCCTCGATCATCGAGAAGATGGAGAAGGAAGGCATTGTCGGCCCGGCCAACCATGCCGGAAAACGCGAAATCCTGGTGCCGACGGAGGACGACAAGTTCTAGAGCGCGTCCGCGCCGGCAACTTTGAACCTTTTGGCGCGTTGCAGCGGACGGGCGCCGTGCGGCCCGCCAAACTTAAGCCCAACTGGGGGGCCAGACCAATATAACGAGCAAGCAATCAGATGATGGTGACCGGCATGAAAAACGCAACTCTCGCCCCAAGCAGGGATTTCGCCCCAACCCGCCGGCAGGTGCTCGGCCTCGGCCTGGTCCTGGCCGGTGCGGCGGCCGCCAACCTCGTGCCCGGCTTCCAGTTGCTGGCGTCGGCGCAAGCAGCGGTTCCGGCGACGGCGCAGAAGATCGCCGATCATTTCTCCTCGGTCAAATCGATGAGCGGCGAGTTCGTGCAGTTCGGACCCAAGGGCGAGCAGACCGGCGGCAAGTTCTTTCTGGAACGGCCGGGCAAGATCCGCTTCAATTACGACGGCGCCTCGAATTTCAGGGTGATTTCCGACGGCAAGTCGGTGGTCATCCTCAACAAGAAGCTGCGGACCTCCGACCTCTATCCGCTGTCGAAGACGCCGCTGAAGCTGCTGCTCGACGACAAGATCGATCTGTCGGGCGGGCGCGTCAGAAGCGTCAAGGAAGAGGACGATCTCACCACCATCCAGCTTGCCGACAAATCGGTGTTCGGCAATTCGAAGATCACCATGATGTTCGATCCGAAATCTTATGAATTGCGGCAGTGGACCATCACCGATGCGCAAGGCAAGGACACGACGGTGATGATCTTCAACACCAAGGAGGGCGTCAGCTTCGCCCCCGACACTTTCGCCATCGACTATACGGCGAACCGCGAGCTGAACACCAAGACGCGGTAACTTTCTACTGCTGCGGGATGGCTTTTCCGCGTTGGTGCAGGCGGCTTGTTTTTGCGGTGCGCGGCTGGCAGTAGTTTCCGCGATTGACTTCCGTCGGACCCATCCGGCGGATCTCGCGTTATCCGGAACCCACATGCCGTTTTCCGTCGCTACCTGGAACATCAACTCCGTCCGGCTGCGTATGCCGATCGTCGAACGCCTGCTGGTCGAGCAGGCGCCGGACGTGCTCTGCCTGCAGGAAACCAAGGTTCCGGACGAATTGTTTCCGGAGAAAGCGTTCCGCAAGCTCGGCTACGAGCACATCGCCTTCCATGGCCAGAAGGGCTATCACGGCGTTGCCACCATAGCGCGGCGGCCGATCGAGGTGGTCGAAAAGCGCCGCTTCTGCGAGATCGACGACAGCCGGCATCTGTCGGTCACCGTCAACGCCGGCGGCAAAACGATCCTGCTGCACAATTTCTACGTACCGGCCGGCGGCGACGAGCCCGACCCGGCCGTCAACCGCAAGTTCAAGCACAAGCTCGATTTCGTTGCCGAGATGAACGCCGTCCGCGCCGAGCATGACGAGCACTCCGGCTCGATCCTGGTCGGCGACCTCAACATCGCGCCGCTCGAGCACGATGTCTGGTCGCACAAGCAGCTCCTCAAGGTCGTCAGCCATACGCCGGTCGAGACGGAAAACTTCGAGGCAATGCGGCTCGCCGGCGACTGGATCGACCTGATGCGGCTCAATGTGCCTTACGAGGAGAAACTCTACACCTGGTGGAGCTATCGCGCCCAGGATTGGCAGGCCTCAAATCGCGGCCGCCGCCTCGACCATGTCTGGTCGTCGCCAAACCTGGTGCCGCATTTTGCCGGCTATGAAATCCTGCGGCCGGCGCGCGGCTGGGAACGGCCCTCGGACCATGTGCCGGTGATCGGGCGTTTCAACCTGGATTAGCTTTGTCTCGCCTTAACAACTCAGCGAAACCTGAAGCTATCCGCGATGTAGTCGGGACGGGCGTTCAGCGTGGCGAAAACGTCCTCCAGGTCAGGCGCCCCCGCCAATATGCCCGACAGGACCAGCGTCGTCGCGACGCCGACGCCGTTGCCGCCGGCGATGTCGTGCTCGACGCTGTCGCCGACGCAGACCACGCTGTCGCGCTCCGGGTGGCCCGCCAGTGCCAGCGCTGCCTCGAATATCTGCGGATTGGGCTTGCCAATGCGCGCCACGCTGCCGCCGAGGCTCTCGTAGAGATCGGCGAGCCGGCCGGCGCCGAAGCGAGGGCCGACGGCAGTCAGCATGATCTTGTCGGGATTGGTGCAGAAGCATGGCACCCGCCGCGCCGCCGCCGGACCAAGAAGCCGGCGATAATGGTCGAGGTCGTAGCGATCGCCCTCGCTGGCGGAAATCAGCACCAGTTCGGCATCGTCGCCGTCCTTGGCCAGGACGAAGGGCAGGCCGTCGACAGCCGAACGGTCATTGTCGCGGCGGATCAGCAGGCATTTTGTCTGCGGGCGCAGGGCTCCGGATGCTGCCATTTGGTGGAAGGAGCGCCACGCCACCTCGCCGGAGGAGACAAAGTGATCCCAGCTTCCCGGTTCGAAACCGAGCTTCAGCAGGCGGCGCTCATTGGGTTGCGCCCGCTTGCCGGAATTCGAGATCAGTACGATGGTCTTGCCGGCGCGCTTGAGTGCCGACAACGCTTCGACAGCACCTGGATAGGCGCTGGTGCCGTCGTGCAGCACACCAAATTGGTCGAGCAGGAACACCTGATAGCGGTCGGTCAGCGCGGCGATGCCGTCGAGGTGTTGAATTGCCTTGGCCGTCATAAAAGCCCCGCTGCGCTTGCGCCCATCAGCGCCAGCCGCGCCGTGCCGGCAGCGGCCTCCTCCGAAAGAGCCGGCACGAGAGCGACGCCAAGCTTGCGCTGCCGGATCGCTGTCCAGGCCGGATTGGCCGCACCGCCGCCGACGCTCCTGACCGATGTCAGCCGGGGGGCGCCGAGTTCGGCAAGCCGGCGATAGCCGAGCGCTTCGATCGCCGCAATACCCTCGAACATCGCTTTCAGATAGTCGGCGTCGTCGGCGGGCCGCGGCTCGAGGCGCGGCGGCAGCGCCGGATCGGCTATGGGGAAGCGTTCGCCCGGCGCCGGCAGCGGGTAATAATCGAGGCCGGTCTTCGTCGCCGGGTCGATTTTTTTGCTGAGTTCGACAATGCGGGCGACGGGGAAATGCTGGGCCAGCACCTTGCCGCCGGAGTTCGAGGCGCCGCCCGCCAGATAGGTGTCACCCAGCCGATGGCTGTAGATGCCGAATTGCGGCGCCGAGATCGGCCGGTCGGAGAGGATCTTGATGGTCAGCGACGAGCCGAGCGCGGTAACGCCGTCGCCCGCGGCACTCGCACCGGTCGCCAGGAATGAGGCGCAGCCATCCGTCGTGCCGGCAACGATAACCACGTCGCGCGGCAGGCCGAACATTTTCGCAGCGCTGGCGGTGAGCGTGTCCGTGACATCGCCCGGCCGCACGATGCGGGGCAGGAATTCCATGCGCACGCCGGTCGCCGCGATCCAGTCCGGCCAGCGCCGGGCCTCGACGTCGTAGCCGGTCTTCAGGGCGTTGTTCTCGTCGCTGACATCGAAGCGGCCGGAAAACTGTCCGGCGATCCAGTCTGCCTGGTGCAGCACAGTGGCGACGCCGGGCAGGTGCTGGAAAGACAGCGCCTTGGCGAGACCGGAGGTCGCCCCAAGTGCAGCGCTCGTTGCCGGTGCCGCGCCGGCTATTGCTGTCAGAATAGTGTCGTCAGCGACCTTGTCGTTGTACATCAGCGGTTCGGCCAGCGGCCGCCCGGCGCCGTCGACCGGCAGCAGCGTGCCCGACGTACCGTCGACGGCGATCGAGCGCACTGCCGCGCGATCGATACATTTGAGCAGTTCCGCCAACGCCGCGCCGACCGCCTCCCACCATATGGCGGGGTCGCGGCCGTTCGGCCCAAATCGCTCGAGGGCAATAGCGGAATGCGCGGCAATGGAAAAATCCGGACGCATGGCGACGGCGCGCGCGCCGGATGTGCCGATGTCGATGCCGATGGCAAGCGGGCCAGACGAACGCGGCATGTCAGCTGCCTCCGGCATTGAGTTTCTGACGATATTTTTCGGCGTCCCAGTTGATCAGCTCGTCATTCTCCGCCGCTGTCAGATAATTCAGCTTCGCCGCGACATCGATCCGCGCTGTCACGTCGGAAAGGCAGCGCTGCATGGCGTCGGCACCGGCGCCGGCGTCGCCGCGCATCAACACGCCGAGTCCAGGAAACAGGATCGCCGCGGGTGCGGCGCCGCAGCGCTCGATGACGCGCTTCACACCCTCGTCCGGTCTCGCCACGACCGAGCCTTCGCCGAGAAAGATGACGTGGTCGGGGTAGAGGCTGCCACCCGAAGCCATGCGGCAGCTTTCGGCGTCGATCGCCACCGCATGCGCCTCAACGTCCGCCGGCAATCTGTAGTCGCTGTCGCCGGCGCGCGCCGTCAATGCCGCGATGTCCGGTTCCGCCACCTGGCGCGGCGGCCGCGCCAACAGTCGTGTCACGCGCCGCAGCAGCATGTCGGCCGCGGCGACGGTCTCGGCTGCAACGACCAGGCCGTGATTGCCGAGGATCAGGATATCCACGCCTGGCCGAAGGCGCTCGGCTATACCCTGCGCGAGTGGCAGTCCCGGCCGGCGATAGGGAATATACGCCCATTGATGGCCGTCGAGCCGCCTGGCGGCCTCGGCCTCGCAGTCGGCCTGCACGGCCAGCGAAATGGTCTCGACGCAGTGAACATGCAGAACGATGCGCTGCGGCATCAGCGCATGCACGGTGGTCTCGATCGACGGGCGCAAGCCGCGCGCGTTGAGGGCGTCGACAGTGAAGGCCTGCGGCTGTTCGGCGGCCGGGTCGCGCCGTTCGATGGCGTCGAGCAATGGCGGGATGCCGACCGGCACCATGATGTCCGCGATGAGCGCGTCCTTCAGCCAGGTGCCGGAGGCCTTGATCCAGAGCGTGTCGCCGGCTTTCAGCGAGGTGTTGCCGCCGGCGGCCTGGGTCAGATGCGGGTCGCTGCCGATGGCGGCCGAAAGCGACCGCAGCGCTGCCAGTTCCTGCGCATCCGCACTGATCGTCATCAAAATTCCTCCACAAACCGGCCGCGTGGCCACGGCTTTGGACGTCCCGGTGCCGGGACGAAGACCGACGCTGGTATCGCAGATGCGAGTAAGTTACGTCAACAGTGATGTTATCGCGTCAGATCAGGCTTGCAATCCGAGGCGTGTTGAGTAAGTTGCACCAATTGCCGTGCAAAATGGCAATGCATGCAAAATGCTTGGGAGGCAAGCGCATTGGGAGGTAAGGGTTGAGCGACTCCGGCCGCCAGCGCCAGATTGTCGAGCTTTTGCGGGACCGGCCTTTCGCATCGGTGCGCGAGTTGCAGGAGCGGCTTGGCGTGTCGGCGGCGACAGTACGGCGCGACATCGACAAGATCGACGAGGCCGGCGAAGCGCGCAAGGTCTATGGCGGCATCTCGGCGCTCGATGGCGCTTCGCAAGCCGGCGTCGCCTATGCCAGGCCCTATGACGAGAACCGCGACCTCGCCGTCGAGGCCAAGCGGCAGATCGCCGCTCTAGCCGCCACCATGGTGCGCGACGGCGATGCGGTCATCGTGCATGGCGGTTCGACCTGCTTCCATCTCGGCGTCAAGCTCGCCGACCGCAACATCCGGCTCTACACCAACTCGATGCCGCTCGCGGCCTATCTCAGCGACCACGGCCATTGCAGCCTCACCGTCGCCGGCGGCGAACTGCACCGCGAGCCGGGCATCATCCATTCGCTGACGCAGACGGTGCCGTTCTACGCCTCGAAGTTCTTTCTCGGCGCGCAAGGCATCGGCCAGGAAGGCCTTCTGGAATCGCACCCGCTGCTGGTCCGCTCGATCGTCGAGCTCAGCCTCTGCGCCGACCAGATCGTCGTGCTGGCCGACAGCCGAAAACTGTCGATCCACGCGCGCAATGTGGCACTGCCGCTGTCGCGGATCGGCACGCTGGTCACCGATGACGGCCTGTCCGAGACAGATGCCCGCATGCTCGAAGATGCCGGCGTCATGGTGCGGATCGCGGCTTCCTCGGGAGGCGCCCAGTGAACATCGCCGTCCTCGATTTCGGCAAGACCAATTCGAAGCTGTTCGTCTTCGGCCAGGACGGACAGATCCTCGAGGAGCGCCGCACCCAGCCGAGCTGGATCCGCAAAGGCGGCTTCAGCGTGCTCGACGAGCCAGCGCTGCACGACTGGGCGGCTCGCGCCATCGATGATGCAGTCGACACGCATGGCGTGGAAGGGCTGATGGTATCCGGCCATGGCTGCACCTTCGCGTTGGTCGACGAAGCCGCGCTGACGCATCCGATCCTCGATTACGAGCAGGAACCGCCAGCTGAAATCGCCGCGCAGATCGACCGCCGCATTCCGGATTTTGCCGAGACCTTTTCGCCGCGCCTGCCGCTTGGCTTCAACTACGGCCGCCACATGTTGTGGCTGAAGGAGGTGGAGCCCGGTGCCTTCGCCACAGCGAAATCGATCCTCGGCTACCCCCAATATTGGAGCTGGCGGTTTGGCGGCCGGCCGGTATCGGAAGTGTCGTATCTCGGCTGCCACTCGCATTTATGGGCGCCGCGCAAACGCGATTTCAGCTCGCTGGTCGATGCCGAGGGCTGGCGCGGCCAGATGCCCGCCTTCGAGCGTGCCGGCGCGGTGATCGGCGAGCAGCGCTTCGGCCAGGCCGCGAAGCCAGTCGCCATCCATAATGGCGTCCACGACAGCAATGCCGCGCTCCATGCCTACCGCCGGCAGCAGCTCGGGCCGGTGACCGTGGTCTCGACCGGCACCTGGGTGGTCGTGCTCAATCCGGACTGCCCGCTCGACGCACTCGACGGCGAGCGCGACATGCTGGTCAATGTCGATGTCGATGGCGGCCCGGTGCCAACCGTCCGCTTCATGGGCGGGCGCGAATTCGCCACGATCAGCGCCGGCTGGCAGGGCGCAATCGCGCCGTCATCGATACAACGGGTGATCGACGCCGGCATTATGGCGCTGCCGAGCTTCGCGCCCGGCGGCCCGATGCCGCACCGCCGCGGCGAACTGGTCGGGCGTGCGCCCAATGCCGAGGAACGCGCGGCCATGGCGCTGCTCTATGTCGCGCTGATGGTCGATCTGTGCCTCGAGCTGATCCATTCGGACAACACAGTGATCGTCGACGGCGGCCTGAACAATGGCGGGCTGCTTGCCGCGTTGCTGGCGCAGTTGCGGCCCGGGCAGGCTTTCCTGCAGGGCGCAACGCTGGAGGGCAGCGCCACCGGTGCTGCCGCACTTGCCTTCGAAAGCGTCGGACGCGAGTTTGCCACCGAAGCGCCGGAGGCGGTGCATGCGGCAAGTTTCAGCGGCCTTGCCGGCTATCGCAACGACTGGCGCGGCCTTGCCGCCGACCGGGCTGTGGCCAGCGCAGCTGCAGGAGGTGCGCGATGAGCGCCGCCGCCCGGATCGAGACGGTGCGCCAGCCGGTGCTGGAGATGCGCCACATCTCCAAGACGTTCGGTGCGATCCGCGCCTTGCACGATGTGTCGCTGACCGTTCACGCCGGCGAGCTGCACGCGCTGATGGGCGAAAACGGTGCCGGCAAGTCGACGCTGATGAAGGTGCTGTCCGGCGCCTACCGGCCGGACCCCGGCGGCGAAATCCTGATCGACGGCGTGCCGGCCGCGACTGGCGACCCGATCAAGGCGCGCGCCGCCGGCATTGCGGTCATCTATCAGGAGCTGTCGCTGGCGCCTAATCTGTCGGTAGCGCAGAACATTTTTCTCGGCAACGAGCCGCGACGGTTCGGCGTTGTCGACCGCGAGCAGTGCAATCGGCGCGCCAGCGAGATCATCGCGCGGCTCGGCGTGACCTTCTCGGCGCGCACTCCGGTCGCAAGCCTGTCGCTCGGCGAGCGACAGCTGGTGGAAATCGCCCGCGCACTGTCGACCAATGCGCGCATCATCGTCATGGACGAGCCGACCACGTCGCTGACCTCGCGTGAGACCGACCGGCTGTTCGAGGTGATCGCGACGCTGAAGTCGCAAGGCATCGCCATCATCTACATCAGCCACCGTATGGAAGAGGTCTACCAGCTCGCCGACCGCGTCAGCGTGCTACGCGACAGCGGCTATGTCGGCACGCTCGACCGCGCCGACCTGAACGCCTCGCGCCTGGTATCGATGATGGTCGGGCGCGATCTGTCGACGTTCTACAAGAAGGATCACCGTCCGCCGGACAGCAAGCGCGCCATCGCGCTGTCGGTGCGCGGCATGTCGGACGGCAATCTCATAAAGAATTGTTCCTTCGACCTCCACAAGGGCGAGGTACTGGCACTGGCCGGCCTGGTCGGCTCGGGCCGCACCGAACTGGCACGGCTGATCTTCGGCGCCGACAGGCACACATCAGGCACGCTGGAGCTCGGCGGCAAACCGATATCCATCGGTTCGCCGAGCGAGGCGCTCGATGCCGGCATCGCCTATCTGACCGAGGACCGCAAGCAACTTGGCCTGTTTCTCGACATGTCGATCTCCGACAATATCAGCATGGGCGTGCTGGCAAAGGACGCGAAGGCCGGCGGTTTGCGCGACTTCACGGCTGCCGAAAAGCGCGCCGCCAAGGCGGTGTCAGACCTCTCCATCCGCACCAGCTCGGTGCAGGCCAATGCCGGCTCGCTGTCGGGCGGCAACCAGCAGAAGGTGCTGCTCGCCCGCCTGCTGGAAACCGAGCCGCAGGTCGTCATCCTCGATGAGCCGACCCGCGGCGTCGATGTCGGGGCGAAGTCGGAAATCTATCGGCTGATCGACAACCTGGCCAAGAAAGGCATCGCCATCCTGATGATCTCCAGCGAACTGCCGGAGGTGATCGGCATCGCCGACCGCGTGCTGGTGATGCGCGACGGCACCATTGCCGGCGAGGTGACGGCGTCGGAGGGCGAGCCGCTGCGGCAGGAAGCGATCATGGAACTTGCAACGGGAGCGGCTCAGCGATGACCGACAAGGCGGCCGACACGATGAAAGCGGACGACCGGGCGGTCGGCAGGAGCACGAGGTGGCGTACCGCCATCGCCGCACTCGGCATGCTGCCGATCCTGATCCTGCTGGCGGTCGGCTTCCAGTTCATCAATCCGCGCTTTTTCACCCAGACCAATCTGCTGATCGTCATGCAGCAATCGTCGATCAACATCGTGCTGGCCGCCGGCATGACCTTCGTCATCCTGACCGGCGGCATCGACCTGTCCGTCGGCTCGATCCTTGCCGCCTCGGCGATGGTGGCGGTGATGGTGTCGCTGGTGCCCGATTGGGGACTGCTGGGCGTGCCCGCGGCCATTCTCGTCGGGCTCGGTTTCGGCGTCATCAACGGGCTGCTGATCGCCTATATCAAGCTGCCGCCCTTCATCGTCACGCTGGGATCGCTGACCGCCGTGCGCGGCGTCGCCCGCCTGCTCGGCCAGGACACGACGGTGTTCAACGCGGACCTGCCGTTCGACTTCATCGGCAACGGTTCGCTGTTCGGCATTCCGTGGCTGGTAATCATCGCGCTGGCGGTCGTCGTCCTGTCCTGGCTGGTGCTCAAGCGCACCGTGCTCGGCACCTGGATCTACGCCGTCGGCGGCAACGCCGAGGCCGCCAGGCTGACCGGCATCAAGGTGCCGCTGGTGCTGCTCTTCGTCTACGGCGTTTCCGGCCTTCTGGCCGGCCTTGGCGGCGCCATGTCGGCGGCCCGGCTCTATGCCGCCAACGGGCTTCAGCTCGGCCAGTCCTACGAACTCGACGCCATTGCCGCAGTCATCCTCGGCGGCACCAGTTTCGTCGGCGGTGTCGGCTCGATCTGGGGCACGCTGATCGGCGGCCTGATCATCGCCGTGCTGTCCAACGGGCTCATCCTCGCCGGTGTTTCGGACATCTGGCAGTACATCATCAAGGGATTGGTCATCATCGTGGCGGTCGCCCTCGACCGTTACCGGCTCCAGGCAGGAGCAAGAACGTGATGGCCCTTAGTCGCCGGCATCCAACGAGCCGGTTTCATGTGTAACGCACCGTGAGAGGCGCGGGGCATCAGGAGGAAAATAAAACAATGAAGACCATCGCTAAACTGCTCTGCGGCGTCGCCCTTGCGGCCGCCGTCATCGCGCCGGCATCGGCAAAGGATCTGAACAAGGTCGGCATCTCGGTCGGACTGCTCGGCAACCCGTTCTTCGTCGCCACCATCAAGGGCATCGAGGACGCGGCCAAGAAGATCAACCCGAATGTGCAGGTGACCTCGGTATCGGCCGACTACGATCTCAACAAGCAGGTATCGCAGGTCGATTCCTTCATCGCTGCCGGTGTCGACGTCATCATGCTCAACGCAGTCGATGCCAAGGCGATCGCGCCGGCGGTGAAGAAGGCGCAGGCGGCCGGCATCGTCGTTGCCGCTTTCGACGTTTCGGCGCCGGGCGCCGACGTCACCGTGATGACCAACAACGTCAAGGCCGGCGAAGAGGCGTGCCAGTATCTGGTCGATAATACCGGCGGCAAGGGCGACTATGTCATCCTCAATGGCCCGGCCTCGTCGTCGATCCTGGAGCGGGTCAAGGGCTGCAAGGACGTGCTGGCAAAGCACCCCGACATCAAGATCCTTTCCGACGACCAGAACGCCGAAGGCTCGCGTGACGGCGGCCTGAAAGTGTTCCAGTCGCTGCTGACGCGTTTCGACAAGATCGACGCGGTCTTCGCCATCAACGATCCGACGGCGATCGGCGCCCAGCTTGCGGCCAAGCAGCTCAACCGCTCGGAGTTCATCTTCACCGCGGTCGACGGTGCACCCGATATCGAGAAGGAACTCGCCTCCGGCACGTCGATGATCAAGGCCTCGGCCTCGCAGGATCCCTATGTGATGGCCGGCCAGTCGCTGACGATGGCGGCTGACCTGCTTGCCGGCAAGAAGCCGGCCGAGCCGACGGTGCTGCTCGACCCGAAGCTGATCACGGCCGACAATTTGCAGGATTACAAGGGCTGGACCGCGGCTCGCTAAGCCTCCCAAGCCTGGTGGGGGGGGGGGGGGGGGGCGCGCGGGCGGTTTGTGGTGGGGCGGGTGGGGCGAGCCCCCATGGGGGGGGGTGGGGGGGCGCGGGGAGGGGGGGGGGCGGGCAGGAGGGCGGGG